>NZ_JAMXRZ010000087.1 GCF_024124375.1 Klenkia sp. PcliD-1-E | reverse complement strand
CGGAGAGCAGGTCGGTGGACCGCGACCCCAGCACCGGCGGGACGTCGACCCCGCCCCGGACGGCGAGGTAGCTGCGCAGGCCGCGCGCGGGCGGTCCGAGCCGCAGCTCCTCCCCCGCACCCAGCCAGGTCGGCGCCGCGTGCGGGACGCCGGGGCAGAGGGCGCCGGTCAGCGCCACCCACGCCCCGACGTCGGCCCGCACGGCCAGCCCACCGGCGGTCACCTCCAGCAGCGCCGCGGCCGGGTCGTTGCCGACCAGCCGGTTCGCCAGCGCGGCCGCCGCCCGGTCCGCCGCGCCCGACCGCCCGATGCCCTGCGCGGCGAGACCGGGCCGGCCGAGGTCCTGCACGGTGGTCAGCGGTCCCGGCGCCAGCACCGTGAGCGTCACCGCGCCTCCGTGAACCGGATCCGCACGCCCGGCCGGAGCAGGGCCGCGGGGTCCCGGTCGACGTCGAAGACCACCAGGTCGGTGCGGCCGAGCAGCTGCCAGCCCCCGGGCGAGGCCTGCGGGTACACCGCGCCGAACCCGCCGGCGACGGCCACCGACCCGGCCGGCACCCGGGTGCGCGGGACCGCCCGCCGCGGCACGTCCCAGCCCCCGCCCTCGGGCACCGCGTAGCCGAAGCCGGGCGCGAACCCGCCGAAGGCGACGGTCCAGACGGTGCCGGTGTGCCGGGCGACCACCTCGCCGACCCCGCAGCCGAGCGCCGCGGCGACGTCGGCCAGGTCCTCGCCGTCGTAGTGCACCGGCACCTCGACCTCGACGCCGTCCGGCCGCGCGCCGGTGACCGGTTCGGCGGCCCGGACCCAGGAGGCGACCGCGGCCACCGACGTCCGGCCCGGGTCCAGCGCGACCAGCACGGTGCGGGCGGCGGGGACGACGTCCAGGACGCCGTCCGGCGGGTCGGTGAGCGCGGCGTGCAGGGCCAGCACCTCGTCGAGGTCGGCGAGCTCGACGAGCACCGCGGCGTCGCCGCTGGGCAGCATCCTCACGCGAACGGGGCGAGCTCGACCCCCGCCGCGGTCAGCTCGGCGCGCACCCGGCGGGCGATGCCGACCGCGCCCGGGGTGTCCCCGTGCACGCAGATCGACGCCGGGGCCAGCCGCAGCTCACCGCCGTCGACGTCGGGCACGGACCGGCCGGTGGCCATCGCGGTGCAGCGGGTGGCGATCTCGTCGGGGTCGTGCAGCACCGCGCCGGGCAGTCGGCGGGGCACCAGGGCGCCGTCGGGGGTGTAGGCGCGGTCGGCGAACGCCTCGTCCACGGTGGCCAGCCCGGCCTCCCGGGCCAGCCGCAGGAACGCCGAGCCCGGCAGCCCCAGCACCGGCAGCGTGGCGTCGACGTCCACGACCGCGGCGACCACCGCCGCGGCCTGCTCCTCGTGGTGGACGACGGCGTTGTAGAGCGCACCGTGCGGCTTGAGGTAGCGCACCCGGTCACCGGCGACCCGGGCGAACGCCGACAGCGCGCCGAGCTGGGCGACGACGTCCTGGGTGAGCTCGTCGGGATCGACGTCGATGAACCGGCGGCCGAAGCCGGGCAGGTCGCGGTAGGAGACCTGCGCCCCGATCGCGACGCCCCGCTCGACGGCCCGCTCGCAGACCCGCCGCATCGTGCGGGGGTCGCCGGCGTGGAACCCGCAGGCCACGTTCGCGCTGGTGACGACCTCGAGCAGGGCGTCGTCGTCGCCGAGGGTCCAGGCCCCGAAGCCCTCGCCGAGGTCGGCGTTGAGGTCCATCAGCCCTCCGGCTCCGGCGGGACCTCGGTGCCGTCCCGGTCGGCCCACTCCAGCAGGGGGCGGAGGTCGAAGACCTCGCGGTCGATGTCGGCGTGCAGGTCGCCCAGCTGCGCGAACCGGGCCGGGACGGTGCCGATGGTGAAGTCGCGGGGGTGGGCGTCGTCCACCTCGTCCCAGCGGATCGGTGTCGACACGGTCGCGTCGGCGTTGCCGCGCACCGAGTAGGCCGCTGCGATCGTGTGGTCCCGGGCGTTCTGGTTGTAGTCCAGGAAGATCGCCGTCGGGTCGCGGTCCTTGCGCCACCAGGTCGTCGTGACGTCGGCGCTGCGCCGCTCGACCTCGCGGGCGAAGGCCAGCGCGCCCCGCCGGACCTCGGCGAACCCGTGCTCGGGCCTGATCCGCACGTAGACGTGCAGGCCCTTGCCGCCGCTGGTCTTCGGGAAGCCCACCGCGCCGAGCTCGTCGAGCACCTCGTGCACCACGTGGGCGACCCGGCGGACGGCGGCGTAGTCGGCGTCGGGCATGGGGTCCAGGTCGATGCGCCACTCGTCGGGCACCTCGGTGTCGGCGCGCCGGCTGTTCCACGGGTGGAACTCCACGGTCGACATCTGCACCGCCCAGGCGACGTGCGCCAGGTGGGTGACGCACAGCTCGTCGGCGGTGCGGTTCCAGCGCGGGAAGTGCAGCCGCACCGTCTCGATCCACGGCGGCGCGCCCGCCGGGATGCGCTTCTGGTGCACCTTGTCGCCCTCGATGCCCTTGGGGAACCGGTGCAGCATGCACGGTCGCTCGCGCAGGGCGTTGACGATGCCGGGGCCGACGGCCAGGTAGTAGTCGAGCAGGTCCTTCTTGGTCCAGCCGTGGGCCGGGAAGTAGACCCGGTCCGGGCTGGACAGCCGGACGTCGAGCCCGTCGACCTCGACCTCGATGGCGTCGCTCACGCCGGCAGTCCTACCGCATCGGCGGACAGCTGCCACAGGTCCCGCGCGCGCCGGTCGTCGGTGGCCCACGGCATGGCCGGTGCGGTGTCCCGGTCGGCGTGGAAGCCGCCGTTGCGCCACCCCTCGGCCGCGGTGGCCAGCCACACCAGGGTGTCCGCGCCCTGCGCCGGGGTGCGGAAGCTGCGGGACAGCCCCAGCTTCCAGGCCAGCCCGGACAGCCCGCCCGACCGCGCCCCGAACGACGTCGCGACCGCACCCGGGGTGTAGCAGGTGGCGGTGACGTCGGGCGCCCAGCGGCGGGCCAGCTCGCGGGTGAACAGAGCGTTCATCGTCTTGGCGCGGGAGTAGGCGAGCATCCCGGAGTAGGGACGGGGCGGGTCGGCGGTGACCCGGCGCGGCAGCGGACCGATGCGGTGCATGAACGACGACGTCGTCACCACCCGACCCCGGGCCGCTCGCAGGGGCTCCTCCAGCAGCCGGGTGAGCAGGTACCCGGCGAGGTGGTCGACCTGGAACGTGGTCTCGAACCCGTCGACCGTCGTCGTGCGCCGGGGGAAGGAGGCGCCTGCGTTGTTGGCCAGCACGTCGATGCGCCGGTGCTGCTCCGCCAGGGTCGCCGCGAGCGCCCGGACGTCGTCCAGCCGCGCGAAGTCGACGGTGTGCCGCTCCACCTCGCGGTGGTCGTCGGGGTGGCCCTGCCGTTCGAGCTCGTCCGCGACCGTGGCGGTCTTCTCGGCCGACCGACCGACCACGACGACCCGCCAGCCGTCGCGGTGCAGCCGGCGCGCGGCCGCCGCCCCGATGCCGTCGGAGGCACCGGTGACGACGGCGGTGCGGGGGCCGCTCAGGCCTTCGGCTCCACGAGCACGACGGGGATCTCCCGGTCGGTCTTGCGCTGGTAGTCGGCGTAGTCGGGGAAGGCCGCGACCGCGCGCTCCCACCACTGCGCCTTCTCCTCGCCGTGGACCTCCCGCGCGACGCCGTCCCGGACCTGGTCGCCGTCCTGCACGGTGACCTCGTCGGGGTGGGCCATGAGGTTGAAGTACCAGGTGGGGTGCTTGGGCGCCCCGCCCTGGCTGGCGACCATCGCGTAGACGCCGTCGTGCTCGACCTTCATCAGCGGGTTCTTGCGGACCTTGCCGCTCTTCGCACCGCGCGTGGTGAAGATGACGACCGGCTCCGGGCGGTTCGGGAGGGTGTTGGCCTCGCGTCCGCCGCTGCGCTCGTAGGCCTCGACCTGGTCGCGGACCCACTTCTCCGGGCTGGGCTCGTACTCGCCTTGCAGTGGCATGCCCCGACCCTAGGACTCACGGGTCGCCCTCGCCCCCGCACCGAGTGGCACCCCAGCGGGCGACCCCGGGCCCGGCACGCCCGTTCCCGTGCCACTCGCGTCCCGCCAGGCGCTCAGCCGGCGGCGTCCTCGGCCAGGACGTGGGCGACCAGGGCGTTGGCGTGGCCGTGGCCCATGCCGTGCTCGGACTTCAGCCAGGACACCAGCGCCATGTGCTTGGCATCCGGCTCGGCGGCCCGCCGGTCGCGCACCAGCTGCTGGAGCTCGCCGATCGGCCGGCCGTACTTCTTCTCCATCGACGGGAAGTAGCTGGCCGGGCCCTGCACCCTCTCGGTCACGGCCCCATCCTGGCGCACGGGAACCCTCCGGCGGGCGCGCTCGTGCACCGGTGGCACGGCGGGCACCGGTTCGGCAGGGTGTCCGCAGACGACGACCCAGAGGAGGACGACGTGGTGGACATCGGGAAGTTCGCGAAGAAGGCCCAGGACGCATTGGCGCAGGGGTCGGACAGGATCGAGGCCGCGCTGAAGGACAACGCCGGCAAGATCGAGGGCGCCGTCGACAAGGCCGGGCAGTTCGCCAAGGAGAAGATGCCCGACCGCGCCGCGCAGATCGACAACGCGACGCAGAAGGCCAAGGCCGCCGTCCCCCGCCACGAGGACGGCACCGGCGCCTCCACCGGCACCGGGTACCCGAGCGACCCGCCCGCGCCCAGCAGCACGGGCGCCCCGGTGACCCCGACCCACACGGCGGCCGACAGCACGGCACCGAGCTGGAGCCCCCCGGGCGCGGCCACCCCGCCGACGCCACCCGCTCCCCCGGCCCCGCCGACGCACACCCCGCCCACCCCGCCGTCGCCGACCCCCGAGGTCGACCGCGCAGCGCGCGAGCAGGGCTGACCCACACCGGTGAGCACCCCGACCGACCCCGCCGCGACCGCCGCCGGCATCGCCGCCGGGTACGCCTCGACCGGCCCGGCCCTGGAGCTGGGCTCGGTCGTGGCCGGCGGCGCACCGCACCCCACCGCCCAGGTGCGGGTGCCGCTGTCGATGATGACCCGCCACGGGCTGGTCGCGGGTGCCACCGGCACGGGCAAGACCAAGACCCTGCAGCTGCTGGCCGAGCAGCTCTCCGCGCAGGGCGTCCCGGTCGTGCTCGCCGACGTCAAGGGCGACCTGACCGGGCTGTCCCGGCCCGGCGAGCCCGGCGACCGGATCAGCACCCGGGCCACCGACACCGGCGACCAGTGGACGCCGACCGGCTACCCGGTGGAGTTCCTCGCGCTCGGCGGGCTGGGCACCGGCGTGCCGGTGCGCTCGACCATCACCTCGTTCGGACCGGTGCTGCTGAGCAAGGTCATGGGTCTGAACAAGACCCAGGAGAGCTCGCTGGGCCTGGTCTTCCACTACGCCGACACCGCCGGGCTGCCGCTGCTGGACCTCAAGGACCTGCGGTCGGTGATCAGCTGGCTGGTCAGCGACGAGGGCAAGGCCGACCTGGAGGGCCTGGGCGGGCTGAGCAAGGCCACCGCCGGGGTGATCCTGCGCGGCCTGGTCGCCCTCGACGACCTCGGCGGCGACGTGTTCTTCGGCGAGCCCGAGTGGAACACCGCCGACCTCATGCGCACCGCCCCCGACGGCCGCGGCGTGATCAGCTCGGTGGAGCTGTCGGCGGTCGCCGACCGGCCGGCACTGTTCTCCACCTTCCTCATGTGGCTGCTGGCCGACCTGTTCGAGGACCTGCCCGAGGTCGGCGAGGTGGACAAGCCCAAGCTGGTCTTCTTCTTCGACGAGGCGCACCTGCTGTTCAGCGGGGCGAGCCCGGCGTTCCTGGAGTCGGTCACCCAGACCGTGCGGCTGATCCGCTCCAAGGGCGTCGGGGTCTTCTTCGTGACCCAGAACCCCACCGACGTCCCGCCCGCCGTCCTCGGGCAGCTGGGCAACCGGGTCCAGCACGCGCTGCGCGCCTTCACCCCCGACGACGCGACCGCGCTGAAGAAGACGGTGAAGACCTACCCGAGGTCCGACGCGTACGACATTGCCGAGACGCTCACCGCGCTGGGCACCGGTGAGGCGATCGTGACCGTGCTGTCCGAGCGCGGTGCCCCCACCCCGGTGGCCTGGACGATGCTGCGTGCGCCGCGCAGCTACATGGGCGCGGTCGAGCCCGCCCAGCTGCAGGCCGCCATCGCCGCGTCCCCGCTGCTGGCCACCTACGGCACCGCCGTCGACCGGGAGTCGGCCTACGAGCGGCTGGCGTCCCGGCTGGCTCCCCCGCCCAGCGCCCCGCCGCAGGCCCCCGCACCCCGGCAGCAGCCCGAGCAGCGGGACGAGCAGGCCCCGCGGTCGCGGTCCCGCCGGGAGCCGGCGCCGGAGAAGGGCGTCGTCGAGCAGGTGCTGGGCTCCTCGGCCTTCCGGTCGTTCGCGCGCTCGGCGGCCTCGGCGCTGGGCCGCGAGATCACCCGCGGCATCTTCGGCACCCGCCGGCGCTGAGACTCAGCCGTTGGGCGGCCGGATCAGGCTGACCACGACCAGCCCGACGAACACGACCGCGAACGCCCACACCGGGACGCCCAGCATCCAGAACGTCAGCAGTGCGCTGGCCAGGCACACCGCCCCGAGGACACCCACGGTGGCGACCCGCCCCCGCACCCCCCCAGGTCTGGTCACCCCCCGAGGGTCACAGCAGCGGGTCACATCCGCATCACGGTCCGGGAAGCGTTCCCCACCTGTGATCTGCCAGGGTGACCCGGTGACCGAACCGAACCCGCGCGTGGTGGTGCGCGGTGAGACCACCCTGCGGGTGCGGCCCAGCCACGCCACGCTGTCCATCACCGCGACCGCGCGCGACAAGCGCCGCGACCGCGCCCTGGCCGTGGTCGGCGAGGTGCAGGCCGGCGTGGCCGCGCTGCTGGCCGAGCACGCCGAGCTGGTGACCCGCTCCTCCACCGCGGCGGTGAGCGTGCACCCCGAGCAGGCCGAGCGGAACCGGGTCACCGGCTACCGCGCCAGCATCACCACGCAGGTGCGGCTGGAGGACGTCGACCGGGTCGGCGAGGTGGCCGTCGCCGCGGCCGCCCTCGACGGCTGCTCGCTGTGGGGCCCGAGCTGGCGGCTGGACCGTGACGACCCCGCGCACGCCCAGGCCCGCACCGAGGCGATCGGCGAGGCGCTGTCGCGCGCCCGCGGGTACGCCGAGGCGGTCGGCAGCCGGGTCACCGCGCTGGTCGAGCTGCGCGACGTGGGCACCGCCGCCGCCGTCCCGATGATGCTGGCCGCCGGGGGCGCCCGCGCCGCCGCGGCACCGGAGCTGGACCTGGAACCGGCGCTGCAGGAGGTCCACGGCGCGGTCGAGGCCGTCTTCCTCATCTCCGCCCCCGACCTCGAGGAGCTCTAGGTGGTGCGTTTCCGCGAAGGTGCCCGGCTGGACACCTCCGGCGTGCAGGACCGCCGCGGCGGCGGCGGTCGCGCCGTGGCCGTCGGTGGTGGCGGCATCGGCGTGCTGGGCCTCATCGCCTTCGTGCTGGTGCAGGTCCTCGGCGGGGGCGGCGGGACGGGCTCGGGCGCCGACGTGGCCAGCATCCTGGCCCAGCTGCAGGGCGGCGGGTCGGGCACCGCCGACAACACCGAGCTGGCCCAGGAGTGCCGCACCGGCGCCGACGCCAACGACAGCGCCGACTGCGCCGCGGTGGCCATCGTGGACTCCATCCAGGACTACTGGTCCACGGCGCTCCCGCAGACGAGCGGGACGGCGTACGCCGACACCCAGACCGTGTTCTTCACCGGCTCGGTGCAGACCGCCTGCGGCGGGGCGACCAGCGGGTCGGGGCCCTTCTACTGCCCCGGCGACCAGCTGGTCTACGTCGACCTGACCTTCTTCGACCAGCTGCAG
The DNA here is from genome assembly GCF_024124375.1 of Klenkia sp. PcliD-1-E. Taxonomy (GTDB): domain Bacteria; phylum Actinomycetota; class Actinomycetes; order Mycobacteriales; family Geodermatophilaceae; genus Klenkia. Next base: position 10,643 of record NZ_JAMXRZ010000087.1, on the reverse strand, counting down.
ACCCAGTTCGGCGCCCGCGGCGGCACGTTCGTCGACGCCTACGTGCTGGCCCACGAGTACGGCCACCACGTGCAGAACCTGCTGGGCACCAACCAGCGGGTCACCCCCGGCGAGACCGGCCCCACCTCGGGCACGGTGCGCCTGGAGCTGCAGGCCGACTGCTACGCCGGGGTGTGGGCCAACCACGCCACCACCGTCTCCGACGACGGCCAGGCACCGCTGATCACCGAGATCACCCAGGACGACGTCGACCGCGCCCTGGACGCCGCCAGCCGCATCGGCGACGACTTCATCCAGACCAACCTCGGCAACGGCACCGTGGACCAGGACGCCTTCACCCACGGCTCGTCCGCCCAGCGCGAGCGCTGGTTCAGCACCGGTTACCAGACCGGTGACCCGGCCGCCTGCGACACGTTCGGCACGGACGACCTCGGGTGAGCGACCTCCGGGTCGACGTCGAGGGCCCGGTCGCGACGCTCACCGTCGACCGGCCCGCCAAGCGCAACGCGATGACCCGCGCGATGTGGGCGGCGGTGCCCGGCCTGCTCGCCCAGGTGGTGGACGACGTCCGGGTGCTGCTGGTGACCGGCGCCGGCCCGTCGTTCTGCGCGGGCGCCGACATCGGCGAGCTGCTGGGCGGGGACGACCCGGCCGACCCGATGGCCGGGCTGCGGGCGGACAACCTGGCCGCGCAGGCCGCCCTGCGGGCGTTCCCGCACCCGACGCTGGCCGTCGTCCGGGGGCACTGCATCGGCGGTGGGGTGGAACTGGCCGCCAGCTGCGACCTGCGCTTCGCCGACGAGGGCGCGGTGTTCGGGGTGACCCCGGCCCGCATCGGCGTGGTCTACCCGCCGGCGCCGACCCGGGCGCTGGTCGACCTGGTCGGCCCGGCGACGACCAAGTGGTTGCTGTACTCGGGCGAGCTGCTGGACGCGGCGGCGGCGCTGCGGGTGGGCCTGGTCGACGAGGTGCACCCCGCCGACCGGCTCGACGCGCGGGCGCGGGAGTTCGCCGCCGTCCTGGCCGTCCGGTCGGCGCTGACCCAGCGGGCGACCAAGGAGGTCGTCACCGCGCTGACCGAGGGCCGGGACGCCGAGCCGCTGGCCGCCCGCAGGTTCGCCGAGACCATCGCCTCCGGTGAGCTGGCCGAGGGGGTGGCCGCGTTCGCGCAGCGGCGGCCGCCGCGGTTCCCGTCCGGAATCAGCCGGGACTGAGGGCGTTGCAGCGGGCATGACCACCATCGGCATCATCGGCGCCGGCAACATCGGCGCCCAGCTCGCCCGCATCTCCGTCGACGCCGGCTACGACGTCGTCATCGCCAACTCGCGCGGGCCGGAGACCCTCTCCGACCTGGTCACCGAGGTCGAGGGCCGGCCGACCCGGCAGGGCTCCATCACCGCCGCCACCGCGGCCGACGCCGGCGCCGCCGGCGAGGTCGTCGTCGTCACCGTGCCGCTGAAGAACCTGGACGACGTCCCGGTCGAGCCGCTGGCCGGCAAGGTCGTCATCGACACCGGCAACTACTACCCCGAGCGCGACGGCCACATCGCCGAGCTCGACGACGAGACCACCACGACCGCGGAGATGGCGCAGGCGCACCTGCCCACCTCGAAGGTCGTGAAGGCGTTCAACCACATCTACGCCCAGCACCTCACCGACCAGCGCTCGCCCAGCGGCACCGAGCACCGGCGCGCGCTGGTCATCGCGGGCGACGACGCCGACGCCAAGGCCTGGGTCGCCGACTACATCGACCGCATCGGCTTCGACGCCCTGGACATCGGCCCGCTCGCCGAGGGGTGGCGCATCCAGCGGGACACCCCCGGCTACGGGCCCGAGTACGACATCGACCAGCTGCGCCAGGCCGTCGCCGAGGCCAAGCGCTACCGCGACATGTGAGACCGGGCCGCGCCCGCCGTCCTCAGACGGCGAGCGCGGCCTCGTCGGCAGCCACCGCGGCGTTCCACGCCGGCTTGTCGGCCCGCCAGCCCTCCTCGGTGCGCCCGGCCCGCCAGTAGCCGGAGACGCTGAGCAGCTCCCGCGGCACGTCCCAGCGGGCCCGCACCGCGCGGCGCAGCTCCCGGACGAACCCGGCCTCGCCGTGCACGAACACCTGTGGCACGCCGCCGGGCAGCTCGGCCGCGAGCACGGCCGCGGTCAGTGCGCTGCCCACCGGGTGCGCGCCGCGGTGCACCCAGGTCACCCCGGGCAGGTCCTGCTCGTCGGCGGGACCCGCGACCTCGACGAACACGTGCGCCGGGGCGCCCTCGGGCAGCCGCGGCAGGGCGGCGGCGATCGCCGGCAGCGCGGAGTCGTCGCCGGCCAGCAGGTGCCAGTCGGCGTCGGCGGACGGCCCGTAGGCACCCCCCGGCCCGGCCAGCTGCACCCGGTCGCCGGGTTGCGCGGCCGCGGCCCAGGGCCCGGCCACCCCCTCCTCGCCGTGCACCACGAAGTCGACGGTCAGCTCGCCGGTGACGGCGTCCCAGGCACGCACCGTGTAGGTGCGGGTGACCGGCCACCACTCCTGCGGCTGCTGCGCCTGCACCGCCTGCACGTCGAACGGCGCCCCGTAGGGCGCCCCGGCGGGTGCCAGCTGGAGCTTGACGTAGTGGTCGGTGAACTCGCCGGCGTCGAACCCGGCCAGGCCGTCGCCGCCGAGCACCACCCGGACCAGGTGCGGGGTCACCCGCTCGGTGCGGACGACGGTGCCCACGCGGGTGACCCGCTTCTTCGGTGCCTGTGCCACGGCGATGCTCCTTCTTAGGGTGCCCTAACCGTACGGCATCCATCTGGTTGCATTCCCCAACGTGCGCCTCCGGGTGGGCGGCGTGATGATCGCCACGCAGACCCCAGGAGGCAGCGATGGCCAGCGGCACCGCCGATCTCGGCACGATCACCACCGACGTCCCCGCCCGGCTGGACCGGCTGCCGTTCTCCCGCTTCCACCGGATGGTCATCGTCGGGCTGGGCACCGTCTGGGTGCTCGACGGCCTCGAGGTCACCATCGTCGGCAGCGTCGGCGCCCGGCTCACCGAGTCCGGCAGCGGCATCTCGATCACGGCGTCGCAGATCGGGCTGGCCGCGTCGATCTACATCGTCGGGTCCTGCCTGGGCGCGCTGTTCTTCGGCCAGCTCACCGACCGCTTCGGCCGCAAGAAGCTGTTCATGCTCACCCTGGGCATCTACGTGGTGGCCACCGTCGCGACCGCGTTCGCCACCGCGCCCTGGTTCTTCTACCTCTGCCGGTTCTTCACCGGCGCCGGCATCGGTGGGGAGTACGCGGCGATCAACTCCGCCATCGACGAGCTCATCCCGGCGCGGTTGCGCGGCCGGGTGGACCTGCTGGTCAACGGCTCCTACTGGCTGGGCTCGGCCGCGGGGTCCGGTGCCTCGCTCCTGTTCCTGGACGAGGACCTGCTGGGCGCGGGCCTGGGCTGGCGGCTGGCGTTCGGCATCGGCGCCGTCCTCGGGCTGCTCATCCTGCTCGTCCGCCGGCACGTCCCGGAGAGCCCGCGGTGGATGTTCATCCACGGCCAGGCCGACGAGGCGAACCGCACCGTGGCCGACATCGAGCGCGAGGTCGAGCGCGAGACCGGGCAGACCCTCGAGCCGGTCGACCAGGAGCTGAGGATCCGGCAGCGGCACGCCATCCCGTTCTCCGAGATCGCGAAGGTGGCGTTCACGAAGTACCCGAAGCGCGCCGTCCTCGGGCTGGCGCTGTTCGTCGGGCAGGCGTTCCTCTACAACGGGTTCACCTTCAACCTCGGCACGCTGATGACCACCTACTTCGGCGTCGCCGCCTCCACCGCACCGGTCTTCCTCGTGGTCTACGCCGTCGGCAACTTCCTCGGCCCGGTGCTGCTCGGGCCGCTGTTCGACACGATCGGCCGCAAGCCCATGATCAGCACCAGCTACCTGGGGTCGGCCGCGATGGCCGTGGTCATCGCGCTGGTGTTCACCGGGCTGAACGCGTGGACGTTCATCGCGCTGCTCGGCGTCACGTTCTTCCTCGCCTCGGCCGGGGCCAGCTCGGCCTACCTGACGGTGAGCGAGATCTTCCCGATGGAGACCCGGGCGCTGGCCATCGCGTTCTTCTACGCCGTGGGCACCGGGCTGGGCGGCATCATCGGCCCGGTGCTGTTCGGCACGCTCGTGGAGTCCGGGGACCCGGGTCGGCTGGTCACCGGGTTCTGGATCGCGGCCGCGGTCATGGCGGTCGGCGGGGTGGCCGAGCTGGTGTTCGGCGTGAAGAGCGAGAACGCCTCGCTGGAGGACATCGCCGACCCGCTCACCGCGGAGCGCTGACCCGGCCCCGACAGGCGGGCACGACCCGGAGGCCCTACCGTCCGACGGCGTGTCCAGTCCGGGGCAGGCCGCCACGACAGCGCGACGTCGGGACCTCGACGTGGTGCGCGGGCTGGCCGTGGTGCTCGCGCTGGGCTGGCACTTCGCCCGCAAGCCGACCGGGGTCCCGCCGCTGACCTGGGCCGCCGCGCCCGGCGGGTCGTTCGGCTGGGCCGGCGTCGACCTGTTCTTCGTGCTCAGCGGCTTCCTCATCGGCCGGCTGGTGCTCACCGAGACCCGGCGCACCGGGCGCTTCGACGGCTGGCGGTTCAGCGTGCGGCGGGCGTTCAAGCTGTGGCCGGTGCTCTACCTGTACCTCGTCGTCCAGGCCGTGGCCGGCACCGACCGCCCGGGCGACACGAGCGGCCCGCTGTGGTCCAACGTCGTCCACCTGCAGAACTACCTCGGGACGCCGGTGCCCCACCTGTGGTCGCTGGCGGTCGAGGAGCAGTTCTACCTGGCCGTGGCCCTGCTGCTGCCGCTGGCCGCCCGTCGCCGGGTCCGCCCGCGCACCGTCGCCGCCGTGCTGGGCACGGTGCTCGCGGTGGCGCTCGCGCTGCGGGTGTGGGCCACCGCGCGCGGGTGGGGTGCGGTGGACCTGCAGTGGCAGACCCAGTTCCGGGCCGACTCGCTGGCGGCCGGCGTGCTGCTGGCCTGGGCCGAGGTGCACCGGCCCGACGCGTTCGACGCGCTGCGCCGCCGTCGGGTGCCCCTGCTGGCCGTCGTCGCGGGCGGCACCGCATGGCTGGCGGTCGTGTCCAAGGCCAGCCCGTGGGGCATGACCGCCGGCTACACGGTCGCCTGGGTGTGGGCCGCGGCCATCCTGCTGCTGGTGCTCGACGCCCGCTGGGTGGCCCGCGCCGGCTGGGTGTCCCGGCCGATGGCGGCGTTGGGCCGCAACTCCTACGGCATCTACGTCTGGCACGTGCTGGCCGCGCAGCTGGCCATCGAGGCACTGGGCCGGGACTACACCGACGGCGGCGGCGTCAACCTGGTGGTCAAGTACGCCGCCGCCCTCGTCGTCGGGGTGGTCGCCACCCAGCTGGTCGAGCGGCCCTCGCTGTGGCTGCGCGACCGGCTGCTGCCCGGTCGGACGAGGCCTCAGACGAAGGCCGACAGCCCCGTCACCGAGCGGCCCACGATGAGCGTGTTCATCTCGCGGGTCCCCTCGTAGGAGTACAGCGCCTCGGCGTCGTTGAAGTACCGGACGACGTTGTTCTCCAGCACGATCCCGTTGCCGCCGAACAGCTCGCGGGCCATCGCGACGGTCTCCCGACCGCGCGCGGTCACGTAGCTCTTGGCCAGCGCCGCCTGGTCGTCGCGCAGCTCGTCGGCCTCCTGCAGCTGCGCCACCCGCACCACCATGCCGAGGCTGGCGGTGACGTTGCCGAGCATCTTGGCCAGCAGGTCCTGGATGAGCTGGAAGGACCCGATCGGCTTGCCGAACTGCACGCGCTCCTTGGCGTAGGCCAGCGCGTACTCGTAGGCGCCCATCTGGCACCCGACCCCGGACCAGGCGACCCCGCCGCGGGTGACCTTGAGGACCTTGTTGACGTCGGTGAAGGTGTTGCCGCCCTCGAGCTTGTGGTCGGCGGGGATGCGGCAGTCGGTGAACACCAGGTCGGCGTTCTGCACGGTGCGCAGCGCGAACTTGTCCTCGATCTTGCTGGCCGTGAAGCCCGGGGTGCCCTTGTCGACGACGAAGGTCTTGACCTGGTCGTCGGCCTCGTCGCGGGCGAACACCACGACGTGGTCGGCGAAGGTGCCGTTGCCGATCCAGCGCTTGGCGCCGTCGAGCACCCAGGAGTCGCCGTCGCGGCGGGCCGTGGTCCGCAGGCCGCGGGCGACGTCCGAGCCGCCCTCGGGCTCGGTCAGCGCGAAGGCGCCGATCTCGTCCATCGACATCATCGCGGGGATCCAGCGCTGCCGCTGCTCCTCCGAGCCCAGGATCATGATCGACCCCATGGCCAGGCCGTTGTGCACGCCCAGGAAGGTGGCGATGGACGGGTCGACCCTCGACAGCTCGAGGGCCTGGAACCCGTTGTAGAGCTTGGACGCCGGTGGCCGGCCCTCCCACTCGTAGGCGCGGCCGACGACGTCGATCGAGGCGAACTCCGGGATGAGGTCCATCGGGAACTCCGCGGCTGCCCAGGCGTCGTTCACCCGGGGGCGGACCTTCTCGTCGAGGAACTCCCGCAGCGCCAGCAGGTCCTTGCGCTCGTCGTCGGGCAGGAGCGCCTCGTACCCGAAGAAGTCCCCGGTCAGCAGGTCGGCGGTCATGGTGGAGTCCCTCCGGTCGACGTCGGCGTCTGCCTCGATGGTCCGCTCCCTACCCGCCGGTAGCCACCTGATGCCGGGCGTCGTGGGCCGGCTCACCCCTAGGCTGGCGACCCGGTCGGCCGAGGGACGGGGGACGTGTGCGGGTGCTGCAGGGTGCGCTGGCCGGGGTCGCGGTCGGCTCCTTCGTCGGCTGGTCCACGGGCGTGCTGCGGCCCTGGTCGGGTGCGCTCGCCGGCGTGCTCCTGGTCCTGGCCGCCCTGGTGTCGATCTCCGCCGGCCGCCGGGAGGGTCGGCAGCGTGCCGCGGCCCGGCGGTCGAACCCGGTCACCGCGGCCGTGGTGGCGGCGCCCGGCGGGTTCTTCACCGGTCGCCGGCTCGGCGATGCCCTGGCGTGGCTGGCCGCCGAGCACGCCGTCGCGGTGCTCGAACGGGTCGCCGTCACCGAGGACGCCCTCGCCGTGCTCGGCCCCGGGCCCCAGGGCCCACGGCTGGCCGAGGTCACCGAGCGGGACGGCGCCTTCGCCGTCGAGTTCGCCGACCTGCCCACCGGGGAGCCCTCCCTCGGCAGCGCCCGTTTCCAGGCGCGCGACGTCGCACCCGACGTGCTGCCCCGCGCCCTGGAGCGCGCCCGCCGGGAGCACCCCGCCACCTGGACCGAGGTCGTCGACCCCGAGGCCGTGCTGCTGCGCCCGGACCGGCTGCGCGACGAGGTCACCGTGCAGCTGCACAACGGTTCGCTGACCGGCCTGGACCAGACGCTGTGGGCGTCGGCCGCCGGCGACGTCCTCTTCGTCCAGGAGTCGCTGTCGTGACCGCCGTCGTGCCGCCCGCCCCCGGCGAGCGCCGACCCCGCCGCGGCGGGTTCGGGGCCGCGTTCGTGGTCTCGCTGATGCTGACCCTGGCCGTCGTCCTCTCGGTGCACAACGGCGCGCTGCCCGACCCGACCAGGGACTCCGCGTCCTCCGGGTACTCCGCCGACGACTCGGACGACGAGGTCCCCTTCACCGACCCGGACCGCCTGCAGCAGGCGCTGGACGCCGCGGTGGCCGACGTGGGCAGCGCCCGGGCCGCGCAGGTGGTGGTCGAGGACGGCGAGTTCTCCGCCGTCCTGTTCGACCCCGCGACCAGCCTGTGGTCCCGCTACCGGGAGTACTCCTTCGACGCCCCCGGGGACGGCCGGTCCGAACCGCTGCCCTCGCAGCCGCCGACGGAGGCCGAGTTCCCCCTGGAGCTGGTGTCCGGACCGGGGCTGGTGGCCGCGCTGGGCACCGGCAACCGGGCGATCGGCAACGACCCCGACGACCTCCCCTTCGTGCAGCTGGTCGCCGAGCGGCCCTTCCCGGCCTACGGCGACGTGCTGCTGATGGTGTCCGACCGGTACAGCTCGGGGTCGCGGGCCTGGCTCTCCCCCGAGGGCGCCGTGCTGCGCTCCGAGGTCGGCTGAGGGCGTCGCTAGCCTCGCCGGCATGGTCTCCCTGGGCACTCCCCTGTCGCCGTCGGCCACCCGCGTGATGCTGCTGGGCAGCGGCGAGCTGGCCAAGGAGGTGCTGATCGCGCTGCAGCGCCTCGGCGTGGAGACCATCGCGGTCGACCGCTACGACCACGCTCCCGGCCACCAGGTCGCCCACCACGCCCGCACCACCACCATGAGCGACCCCGCGCAGCTGCGCGCTCTGGTGGAGGCCGAGCGGCCCGACGTCGTCGTCCCCGAGATCGAGGCCATCGCCACCTCGACGCTGGTGGAGCTGGAGGCCGCGGGCCAGCGGGTGGTGCCGACGGCGCGCGCCGCCCGGCTGACCATGGACCGCGAGGGCATCCGCCGGCTGGCCGCCGAGACCCTCGGCCTGCCGACCAGCCCGTACCGGTTCTGCGACTCGCTGGAGGAACTGCGCGCCGGCGCCGAGGCGGTCGGCTTCCCGTGCGTGGTGAAGCCGGTGATGTCCTCCTCGGGCAAGGGCCAGAGCACGGTGCGGACGGCGGAGGACGTCCAGGCGGCGTGGGAGTACGCGATGGCCGGCAGCCGGGTGGCCGGCACCCGGGTCATCGTCGAGGGGTTCGTGGACTTCGACTACGAGATCACCCTGCTGACCGTGCGCTCCCGCCGTGGCGAGCAGACGGTGACCGACTTCTGCGCCCCCATCGGGCACCGGCAGGAGTCCGGGGACTACGTGGAGAGCTGGCAGCCGCAGCCGATGAGCGAGGTCGCGCTGCAGCGCGCGAAGGACATCGCCGCCGCGGTGACCGGCGACCTCGGCGGGCACGGGCTGTTCGGCGTCGAGCTGTTCGTGCGGGGGGACGACGTGTGGTTCTCCGAGGTCAGCCCCCGCCCGCACGACACCGGCATGGTCACCATGGCCACCCAGTGGCAGGACGAGTTCGAGCTGCACGCCCGTGCCCTGCTCGGCCTGCCGGTCGACACCACCCTGCGCAACCCCGGCGCCTCGGCCGTGGTCCACGGCGGGGTCGAGGCGACCGGGACCGTGTTCGACGGCGTGGACGAGGCCCTCGCCCTGCCCGGGGTGCAGCTGCGGCTGTTCGGCAAGCCGGAGAGCTTCACCCGGCGCCGGATGGGCGTCGCGCTGGCCCGGGGCGCGGACGCCGACGCCGCCCGCGCCACCGCCCGCGAGGCCGCGTCGCGGGTTCGTCCCCGCGCCTGATCAGGCGCGGAACCCCGAGGTGGCGGCCGCGACCTCCTCGGCGCGCGGGACGTCGCGGAACGTGCCGACGGCGACCCCGGTGCGCTTGCGCTTCCAGGTGCCGACCACCTCGCCGTCCTCGACCAGCACGGGCAGGAACACCCCGTTGCCGCCGGGCACGACGAGCTCGAACCGGCCCTCGGCCAGCACCCACGACCGGTCGGTGTGGCCGAGGACCAGCTCGTCGAAACCGGCCAGGGCGCGGAGGCCGTCGGGGTCGGCGGGCGGGGGCTCGCCGTGGGCCCACAGCACGGCCTCGCCGCACCGGACCTCGGTGAGCTCGGCGACGGCCGCCGCGCGGTCGGGCGGCGGCTCCCCCGGCGCCCACTCGTCGAGCAGCACGAACGCCTGCACCGGCCCACCCGCCGTCTCCCCCCGCCGCGGGCCCAGGCACAGCACGCCGAGGTGGGCCAGCCGCCCGTACAGGTGCGGGGTGCGCTGGCCGGAGACGTCCAGACCGGCCGCGGCCCAGCACCCGGCGAGCTCGGGCCGGGTCAGCGCCCCGCCGCCGGCGAGCTCGGTACGGGCGACGTCGGCGGCGCGGGCGACGTCGGCGTCGGTGATGCCGAGCTGCCGGTGGCGGGGCTCGGCGGTGCGCATCTGCCGCTGCGCGGTCAGCGACAGCAGCAGCCGCAGGTCGGCCGGGGTGGTGGCGAACAGGGTGCCGCGCATGGGCCACGCCCGGACGACCGCCCCGCTGTCGAAGGCGGCCCACACGTCGGCGACGGTGCTGCCGGGGACCCGCGACCCGATGGCCCACTCGGCCTGCCGGCGGTCCTGCGCCTGCAGGGCCAGGAGCCCCGCGACCGTGCCGACCACCCCGCCCCGGGGGCGGGTCAGCCCGAGCGCGGCCAGCCGCATCCGGCGCAGGGTGAGGACGTCGATCGGCATGCGGGCACTCCCCTCGGTGGGCGCGCACGCTAGCCCAGGGCACCGACAGGACCGGGCCGCGCCGTCTCCAGGCCGGCCGCCGTCCACAGATCCGCTCCGTGCGGCCCACCGCGACGGACCTCGGGCAGGCTGCCGGCATGCCCATCCCCTGCCGGCGTGATCCCGACCCCGCCGAGCTGCTGCGGGCCGCAGTGGCGACCGCCCGGCACGCCGGCACCACCGCCGACCTGCTCGACCCGCTGACCGCCGCCCTGGCCCTGCGCTGCCCGGAGCTGGACCTCCCGGGTCTGCACGAGCAGCTGGCCGGCGCGATCCGCGGGCTGTGGGACCGGGGCTGGCAGCCCGCCGACGTCGTGCACGTGGTGGGCCGGCGCACCAGCCGCCGGGCCGCGCGGCGGGCCGCCGCGGGCGGTCGCGCCGCGGCGCGGGCCCGCC
>NZ_JAMXRZ010000086.1 GCF_024124375.1 Klenkia sp. PcliD-1-E | reverse complement strand
CGAGACGAGCGCCGGGACGGTGCGCCGCCAGGCCCGGGCCCGTGGCTCGCCCAGCGCGCCGGCCAGCGCCCGCAGCAGCGCCTCGCCGTCGGCGGTCAGCGAGCCGCGGTCCTCGGGCACCAGGTGCGGCTCGGTGCTGCCGAAGGCGTCCCGGACCAGGTCGTCCTTGCTGCGCCAGCGCCGGTAGATCGTCGCCTTGCCCACCCCCGCGCGGCGGGCCACCTCGTCCAGCGCGCACGCGTCGAGCCCGCCCTCGCCCAGCAGCTGCAGGGCGGCGTCCAGGATGGCCACGTCCAGCGACGGGTCCCGGGGGCGGCCGACCGGCCGGGGGGCGGGCGCGGTCGGGCTGGTCACGACGGGCCTCCTGCAGGTCCGGAACGGCGTGTTCCGGAATTCTAGTCGTCCTTGCCGGTGGTCCGGAACACTCCGTCCCGTCCGGGCCAGTCATCATGACGTCCGGACGTCTTGCGATCGAGTACCTTTCGAGGGGTGAGCGCGGACACCGGACCCAAGTACCTCGCCGTCCGCGAGCACCTGCGCCGGCGGGTGCTGGAGCTCCCCGAGCACGCGCTGCTGCCCCCGGAGCCGGTCCTGTGCGCGGAGTACGGGGTCAGCCGGATCACCCTGCGCCGGGCCGTGGACGGCCTGGTGGCCGACGGGCACCTGGTCCGGGAGCAGGGCCGGGGCACCTACGTCACCCGGCCGGGCATCCGGCACGAGTACCGCGAGAGCTTCGTGCACCGCATCGCCGGGTTCCACTCCGTGATGACCGAGCAGGGCGCCCAGGTCGGTACCACGGTGCTCGGCCAGCAGGTGCTCACCGCGCCGGCCACCGTCGCCGCCGAGCTGCGCCTGGAGCCCGCCGACCAGGTCGTCGAGCTCGTCCGGCTGCGCTCGGTCGACGGCCTGCCCAACCACGTGGTCCGGTCCTTCCTGCCCGCCGAGGACTACCCGAAGGCGGCCACCGAGGACTTCGGGCACGGCTCGCTGTACGAGTTCCTGCGCCGGGAGTACGAGGCCGACCTCGCCCGCGCCCGGATCGTGGTCGACGTCGGCACCGCCGCGGCCGAGGAGGCCGAGGTGCTGCAAGTCGTGGCCGGCTCGCCGCTGCTGGTGGTGCGCACGACCGTCTTCGACGGGTTCGGCAACCCGCTGGTGCACTCGTTCTCCCGGCTGCGCCCCGACGTCAGCCAGGTGGAGTTCGAGGTGTCGGTCGGCGGCCGCTGAGCGCCAGCACCGCCGCGACGAACGCGGCTCGCCGGGCCGCCCGGTCCACCGCCTCCGGGCCCTCCCCGAGCGCGCCCGGGTCCAGGCTGGTCAGCGGGTAGCGCAGCCGGACGGCGGCGAGCACCGCCCCCTCGAGCTCGGATGCGGTGACGTCCACGCCCTCGGCCGCCAGCCCGTCGCGGTGGGCGGCGAGGGCGGCCGGGAGCAGGCGGGCGGGTTCGTCGGCGTCGGACAGACCGGCCTCGGCCCGGCCCAGCACCAGGGGGACGACGTCCCAGCCCACCGGCGCCCGGGTGCTGGTGCCCCAGTCGATCGCCACGAACTCCCCGGGTGCGTCGGCCGGGCGCAGCAGGTTCATCGGGGTCGGGTCGCCGTGCGCGGGCAGCTGCAGGCAGGCCCGGACGGCGTCGACGAGCCCGGGGAGCTCCGCGACCAAGGCGGTGAGCGCCGGCCGCAGCCCGGCGTGCGGGGCCAGCAGCGGGTGCGACCACGACTCGTCGGCCAGGATCCGCGGCACGGCCCACTGCTGGACCTGGTTCGCGACGTAGGCGGTCAGGAAGTCGCCCCCGGGGAACGCCGGGACGGGGTCGTGGCGGCGGCGGGCGGCCAGCCGGCCGAGCAGGTGCGCGGCCCGCTCGGTGTCGACCGCCGTCCAGGGCTCCGCCGTCGGCTGCGCGTCGGCCATCCACAGCGTGGCCCGGTCGTCGTCCTGGTGGTGGACGGCGACCACGTCGGGGAAGCGGAGCCCGTCCGGTACCCGGTCGCGCAGCGGGGTGCCCAGCAGGTCGATCTCCAGCCGCCAGGGGATGACGGTGTCGAGGTGGGCGACCACCTCCGGCGGGAGGAACGGGGGCAGCCCGTGCCGGGCGGCCTGCAGCGACTTCACGACCAGGCGGTGGGTCGCCCCGGCGGTCGTGGTGACGGCCACCCGGTCCAGCCGTGCGGTGGTCGGGGCGCTGATGGTGTGGGCGACCGGCTCGACCAGCACCTCCGCGACCGCGAGGCCGGGGTCCCCGGTCCACCGGGCGAGGTCTGCGGCGAGGGTGTCGAGGGGGAGCCCACCGGGGAGTGCGGTCACCGCGCACCGTCCTATGCTCGTCAAGTTGCTTGTCTTCCTCGCCGAATGGTGAAGCTGCTTGTCCGATCCTGTCAACGGTGTCCCTGTCACGGCCGTGCTGGAGCTGGTGCTGCTGCAGCTGCGCGGTGAGCTGCACGGCCTCAGCGCCGAGCGGTTCCCGGGCCTGCGGGCCCGGCACTACCGGCTGCTGTCCTTCCTGCCGCCTGAGGGGGAGCGGGTCAGCCGGCTGGTGGTCCGCAGCGGGCTGACCAAACAGGCGCTCGCCCAGGCGCTGGACCCGCTGGAGGCGGGCGGGTACGTCGAGGTCGTGCCCGACCCGGCCGACCGCCGTGCCCGCCTGGTGCGGCTGACCGACGGCGGCCGCGAGGTGGTCGGTGCGATGTCCGCGCGGCTGGCCGAGGTCGAGGCCGGCTGGGCGGGCGCCGTCGGTCCCGAGCGCTGGGCGACCGCCCGCGCGGTGCTCGCGCAGGTCGCCGTCCTACCGTCGTCGTCGTGACCACTGCCAGCGGTACCCGCCGGGTGCCCCAACGCCGGGAGGACGTCTGGCGCGCGCTGGCGGTCCTGCACCCCTACTGCGCGGTCTGCGACGTCTCCTACGTGGTGTCCGGGCCGGTCGGCACCGGGACGACGTTCGTCTGCTCGCCCGGTGAGCTCGCCGAGGGCGCCAGCCCCCGGGACGGGGCCCCGCGCGGCACCATCGTGGAGTGGCGGCCCGCCCGGGTGGTGGTCACGAAGCTCGAGCTGACGCCGGAGACCTGGACGACCCGCATCGAGCTGGCCGACGCCGGCAAGGGCGGCGCCGAGGGCACCGACGTCACGATCACCGTCACCCACGAGCCGGCCCGCGGCTCCCGGCTGGTGCGCCTCCTGCAGCGCAGCTCCCTGCAGCGGCTGGTCGAGCGGACCGTCGACGGCGAGCTGGCCAAGCTGCCCGCCCACCTGGAGCAGGCACTCGCCGACGGCTGACCAGCCGGGGAACCCTCCGCGCTCCGGGTCGTTGGTCTCGTGTGACCGCGCACGCACTGGAGTGGCAGCGGGCGGCGGCCGCCCTCATCCGGGCCATGCCCCGCCACCGCCTGGTCGGCAACGGCATGCAGGCCACCGACGCCGACGAGCTGCACGCCCGGGTCAGCGCCGGGTCCGCCTGGTCCGAGGTGGCCTCCCGGCTGGCCCGCCGGCACACCGCGGCGGCCATGGTGGCGATCGAGGCCGGTGACCGCAGGACGGCGCGCGAGCGGTTCCTGCGCGCCGCGGCCTGCTACAGCTTCGGGCAGGTCCCGCTGGAGGACGGCCCCGCCAAGCGGGTGCTCTACCGCGACCTGGTGGACGCCTTCGGCCGGGCCGGCGCGCTGCTGGACCCGCCCGCCGAGCACGTGCTCGTCCCGTGGCGGGGCCGCAGCCTGCGCGGCTGGCTGCTGCGCCCGGCCGACGTCGTCCGGCCGCCGGTGGTGATGGTGCTCGGCGGCATCGACGCCTGGCGCGAGGAGTACGCCGCCGGCGCCGAGCTGGTCCGCGACCGCGGGGTCGCGCTGTTCCTGCTGGACGCGCCGGGGCAGGGCGAGACCCGGGTGCTCGGCGGGCTGCACCTGGACCGCGACGTCCGGCTCGCGCTGTCCGCCGCCTTCGACCACGTGCTGGCCGATCCGCGCCTCGGCGACCGGGTCGCGGTGTGGGGCAACAGCATGGGCGGCCACCTCGCCGCGCTGCTGGCCGCCCAGGACCCGCGCATCGCCGCCTGCGTGGTCACCGGCGGCACCGTGCGGCCGGCCGAGACGCACACCCGCTTCCCGCGGTTCCTGGCCAAGGTGCAGGCGATGCTGGGGCTGGACCCCGAGGCCTCCCGCACGTTGATGGACGACCTGGAGCTCGACGCGGCGACCCTGGCCGGGCTGACCTGCCCGCTGCTGGTGCAGCACGGGTCGCGCGACGCGGTGTTCAAGGTGGCCAACGCCCGGCACCTGCACGACCTCGCGGGCTCGGCCGACCGCACCTGGCAGGAGTGGCCCGACGGCGACCACTGCGTGGACAACCACGCCGACGAGAAGTACCTGGCCGTGGCGCGCTGGCTGGCGCCGCGGCTCACCGGTCGCTGGTGACGGCGTCCCGGTAGTCGGGGTAGGTCGCCAGCACGTCCTCGATCTCCACCATGTCGGGGAAGTCGGGGACCTCCTGGTGCCGGCGCAGGAACACCACGGTGCGCTCCACGAGGTCGGCCTCGTCGCCGGCGTCCACGCCGAGCTGCGCCAGCGAGTCCGCGGTGACCCGGAACCAGGTCTCCACGGTCTCCTCGCCGTCGGTCAGCGTGACCACGTACTGCCCGTCGCCCTGCGGCTCGATGTCGTACTGCTCGTCGCTCATGCGCGGCGCCCTACCCGGCCGGGCGCGACCTGACTCAGAGCGTGACCGATTCCCCAGGGGCCATCCGGCGGTACTCGCCCGGGACGCCGGGACCGTTCTCGCCGAGGAAGTTCGCCCCCACCATCAGGCCGGTCTCGTTGAGCAACCCGTCGTGCACGGCCAGCGAGCGGGTGGGGGAGACCTCGCGCACGTAGTCGATCAGCTCGCCGGTCTTCGACCACGGCGCGTGCAGCGGGAGCAGCAAGGTCTCCACGGTGCCGCCCTCGGGGACGGTGAGCGCGTCGCCGGGGTGGAAGACCCGACCGTCGACGAGGAAGCCGACGTTGGCGATGCGCGGGATGTCGGGGTGGATCACCGCGTGCCACTCGCCCTGCACCGCCACGTCGAACCCGGCCGCGGTGAAGGTGTCGCCGTGGCCCACCACGTGCACCCGCGGGCCGGCGTCCAGCTGCTCGGCGACCGAGGCGTTGGTCCACACCTCCAGCGCGGGGTCGGCGTCCAGGGCCTTCTTCGTCCCCTCGACGTCCAGGTGGTCGAAGTGCTCGTGGGTGATCAGGAGCGCGCTCGCGCCGTCCCAGGCAGACTCCTCGGTGAAGGCACCGGGGTCCAGGAGCAGGCGGCGATCGCCGTCGGACAGGACGACGCAGGCGTGCCCGTGCTTGGTGAGCTGCATGGCCGCACCGTGCCACGGCATGCAGGTCCTCGCATGCGGTCCAGCGAACCCGCAGGTCGCGGCCAGGTGCTGCCAGGTGCCGGACACGCCGTACCGACCTGCAGGCCTCCCTGCTTGACGGGCAGGACATGACCAACCCGGGCGGGTGAGTTCGTGGCGGGCGTCCCTGCGGGGGGCGGGCGCGGACGCCGACGGTGGGGTCATGAGCGAACTCGTCCTGACCCTCGCCGCCGCCCAGGGCCGCACCACCGGCATCTGGCACGCCGTGGAGCTGCACCGCAGCCCGTCCGAGCTGGACGGCGCCTGCGAGGTCGCGGTGTGCGGTGCCCTCGCCCGCGTCGACGTCGACCAGACCTGGGACGGCGCCGACGAGGACAGCTGCGAGGCCTGCGCCGACCTCCTCTACTGACCCCCACCCCCCACCCCCACCCCCACCCCACCCACCTCCTTCCAACCGTCGATCGACGCTGGCTGATCACTTCGGCCGTGGAATGATCGACGACCGTCCATCGACGCCTCGCCCTTGGAGAGCGGCGAGGCGGGCGTAGTAGGCGTCTTCGATCTCCCGCCGAGCCGCGGGCGGATCGACGTGGGCCCGCCGGTGGTCGATCCGCAGGGTCGCCCAGCCGCGGGCGAGGGCGGCGCTGTCGCGGCGGCGGTCCCGCGCCCAGTTGTCCGGGCTGCGGTGGTAGGCCGCCCCGTCGAGCTCGATGCCCAGCTGCACCTCGGGCAGGGCGCCGTCCAGGTGGATGGTGCCGATGGACGTCTCCAGGGCGTACTGCAGCTGGATCGGCGGCAGCCCGGGGACGTCGAGGATGTGCGCGAGACCCCAGATCTCGAACTCGCTCTGGCACCCGCGTGCGATGAGCCCCAGCAGGTCGTCGAGCTGCCGACGGCCCGGCAACCTGGTGCGAGCCCCGAGCGCCGCGCGCAGCTGGTCGACGGTCACCCGACGACGCCGGCAGGCTCCGATCACGGCCCCGCGCGCCACCTCCACCTCGCGTGACGTCCCGCGCCCGGCGTGCGCATGGCCCCAGGCGGTCAGCAGCGCGTCGACGTCGCTGACGACCGGCAGACCCTGAGCGATCCGGCCGCTCGGTTCTGGTCCGACGTGCACCCGCAACCATGCCGGTCGGCGCGGGCCCACGTGCCGGTGCGGGCCGACGGCGACGTGCACGTGCGGGCCGGGTTCGACGACCAGGTCGGACAGGTACAGGGCGCTGCACCCGCAGAGCCGACCGCCCGACCACAGCGCCGCCGCCGCGGCCCGCGTCCGCCACGTGCCGGCCTGCTCGGGCAGCACGAGGACGCCGGGGAGGGGGCGCAGCAGACGGCCGCGGCGCACCCAACGGCTCACGCTGGCCGCGCCGGCCACGCCCACCACGTCCGCACTGCGCCGCGCGCCGTCCGCGCCGAGCAGCTCTGCCAGATCGACCGCCATGACCGCAGAGTGGGTGGGGAGGGCGCCGTGCGGTGCCGGCCAGCGCGATCTGTGGACAACCTCCGACGCTGTGGACACCCCATGCCCGTGCCCCTCGCGAGGCGTCGATCGACGCCTGCTGATCAGTTCTGCGCAGAAGTGATCAGTGAGCGTCGATGGACGGCCCCGACGGGGGGTGGGGGTGGCTAGGCGCCCCTGAACTCGGGCTTGCGCTTGGCCAGGAAGGCCTCGACGGCTTCCTGGTGGTCGTGGGTGTGGCCCAGCGCGCTCTGCAGCTCGGCCTCCTTCGCCAGGGTGGTCTCCAGGGAGTCCGTGGCCGCGGTGGCCAGGACCTCCTTGACCGCGCGGAAGGCGGCGGTGGGCCCGGCGGCCAGCTGCGCGGCCAGCGCCTGCGCGGTGCCGAGCACCTCCTCGGCCGGCACCACCCGGTGCACCATGCCCCACTCGTGCGCCTGCTCCGCGGTGAACGGCGCCGGCACCAGCAGCAGCTCCGCGGCGCGCGAGCCGCCCACGCAGTGCACCAGCCGGGAGGCCAGTGCGGAGTCGCTGCCGAGCCCGACGCCGACGAACGCGGTGGTGAACTTCGCCCCCGCCGCCGCCACCCGCAGGTCGCCGGCCAGCGCCAGGCCCAGCCCGGCGCCCGCGCACGCGCCGTTGACCGCCACCACGACCGGCACCCGCAGCGCGGCCAGCGCCAGCACCATCGGGTTGTACTCGGCCGGGACGACGTCCAGCGCAGGCCGGCCCTCGCGCAGCTCCTGCACGTGCTGGGCGAGGTCCTGGCCGACGCAGAAGGCCTTGCCGGTGCCGGTGAGCACGACGGCCCGCACGGACGCGTCGTCGGCGAGCGCCCGCAGGTGCTCGGTCAGCGACAGGCGGATGTCGTGGGTCAGCCCCGGGGCGGGCAGGGTCAGGGTGGCCACGGCCCCGTCGTCGGAACGCTGGACGGCTGTGCTGCTCATGGGACTCCGTCGTCTCCTCAGCTGTAGTCGTGGAACCCGCGGCCGGTCTTGCGGCCCAGGTCACCGGCGGCCACCTTGTCACGCAGCAGCTGCGGCGGGGCGAACCGGTCGCCCAGCTCCCGGGCCAGGTAGTCCGCGATCGCCAGCCGCACGTCCAGCCCGACGAGGTCGGTGGAGCGCAGCGGGCCCATCGGGTGCCGGTAGCCCAGCTCCATCGCGGTGTCGATCGCCTCGGCGTCGGCCACGCCCTCCTCCAGCATCCGGATCGCCTCCAGGCCGAGCAGCACGCCCAGCCGGGAGGAGGCGAACCCGGGGGAGTCGCGGACGACGATGCCGGTCTTGCCCAGCGCGTCGGCCCAGCCCAGTGCGGTGGTGACGACGTCGTCGGCGGTGTCGGCGGCCCGCACCACCTCCACCAGCTTCGACGCCGGCACCGGGTTGAAGAAGTGCATCCCGACGAACCGCTGCGGGCGCTGCAGGGCCGCGGCCAGTTCCGTCACCGACAGCGAGCTGGTGTTGGTGGCCAGCACCGCGTCCGCGCCGATCGCCCGCTCCGCCGCCGTCAGCACCTCGACCTTGAGGGCAGGCACCTCGGGCACCGCCTCGACCACCAGTTCGCAGTCGCCGGGCAGCTCGGCGGCGGTGTCGACCAGGTGCAGCCGGGCAGCGGCGTCCTCGACGGACCCCTCGAGCTTGCCCCGGCGCGCGGCCTCCTCGAGCCCGGCCACGATGCGGTCCTGGGCGGCCTGGGCGGCGGAGTCCCCGGCCTCCACCACGTGCACCGACGCCCCGGTGCCCAGCAGCACCTGGGCGATCCCGCCGCCCATCCGGCCACCGCCGACGACCCCGACCGTGCGCGGCATCAGACCCGCTCCACCAGCATGGACACGCCCTGGCCGACCCCGACGCACAGGGTGGCCAGGCCGCGGCGCCCGCCCTCGCGCTCCAGCCGGCCGACCAGGGTGACCAGGATCCGGGCGCCGGAGCAGCCCAGCGGGTGACCCAGGGCGATCGCGCCGCCGTCGGCGTTGGTGATCTCCTCGTCGATGCCCAGCCGGCGCAGCACGCCCAGGGACTGCGCGGCGAAGGCCTCGTTGAGCTCGACGGCGTCCAGGTCGCCGACCGACCAGCCGGCCTTGGCCAGCGCCTTCTCCGTCGCCGGCACCGGGCCCAGGCCCATCACGTTCGGCGCGACGCCGGCCGAGGCGGAGACCACGATGCGGGCGCGGGGGGTGAGGCCGTGCCGCTGCACGGCCTCGGCGGAGGCCAGCACCAGGGCGGCGGCGCCGTCCGAGAGCGGGGAGCTGTTGCCGGCGGTGACGATGCCCCCGGCGCGGAAGACCGGCTTGAGCTTGCCCAGGGACTCCATCGAGGACCCCGGGCGCGGGCCCTCGTCGCGGGAGACGGTGACCGTCTCCTTCCTGCCCGCCACCTCGACCGGCACGATCTCGGCGTCGAACCGGCCCGCCTCGGCGGCGGCGACCGCGCGGGTGTGGCTGCGGACGGCGAAGGCGTCGCACTCGTCGCGGGTCAGCCCGTCGAGGGCGGCGATCTCCTCGGCGGTCTCGCCCATCGACAGCGTGACCTTGCGGGTGCGGGGGTCCTCGGGGTGCTCGACGCCGCGGTCGTGGGCGGTGAAGACGGGGTTGGTGAACCGCCAGCCCAGCGAGGTGTCCACGACCTCGCCGGGGCGGGCCCAGGGGGTGCCGGGCTTGGCCATCACCCACGGCGCACGGGTCATCGACTCCACGCCACCGGCGATCGCCAGGTCCAGCTCGCCGGCCCGGATGGCCGCGGCCGCCGACGCGGTGGCGGTCAGCCCGGAGGCGCACAGCCGGTTGGTGGTGAAGCCGGGGACGGTGTCGGGCAGCCCGGCCAGCAGCACGGCCATCCGGGCGACGTCCCGGTTGTCCTCGCCGGCCTGGTTGGCCGCGCCGAGCACGACCTCCTCGACGGCGTCGGCGGGGGCACCGGAGCGGCGCAGCGCCTCGCCGACCACGAGCGCGGCCAGGTCGTCGGGCCGGACGCCGGCCAGCGCGCCGCCGTACTTGCCCTGCGGTGTGCGGACGCCGTCGACCAGGAACACCTCATTACCGACCATCTGGTCAGGAAAGCGGACGGCGGGCACCCCGGCAAGTCCCGGCTCCCACCCAGTGGTCGCCGAGTCTTCATTTGACTCGTTCAAGATTGCGGGGCAGGGTGTCGGTCGTGCGGTCACCGGAGCTGGAGCAGGCCCTGCGGGGCGTCGCGCTCCGGGTCACCCGGCCCCGCCTCGCCGTCCTCGCCGCCCTGCGCGGGCACGCCCACGCCACCACCGACGAGGTGCTGCGGGCGGTCCGCGACCAGCACCCCGAGGTCTCCCACCAGGCCGTCTACGACGTGCTGCGCGCGCTGACCGCCACCGGGCTCGTCCGCCGGATCGAGCCGCAGGGCTCGGTCGCCCGCTACGAGGTCCGGGTGGGGGACAACCACCACCACCTGGTCTGCCGCGCCTGCGGCGCCATCGCCGACGTCGACTGCTCGGTCGGCGCGGCCCCCTGTCTGACCCCGTCCGAGGACCACGGCTTCGTCGTCGACGAGGCCGAGGTCATCTACTGGGGTCTGTGCCGCGCGTGCAGCGCGGCACCCTCCGTCCTGCCCACCCTCGACAGCCCAGCAGAGAGAGGCACGCGATGAGCGAGCACGACACCACCGGGGTCGACAAGACCCAGGACAAGGCCCAGACCGCCAGCACCAGCGAGAGCGAGAACCCGGCGATCAAGTCGCCGGAGCCGGTGCACGGCGGCCGCCCCCGCACCGAGCAGGACTGGTGGCCCAACCAGGTCGACCTGCGCGTGCTCGACCGCTCCACCCCCGAGGCCGACCCCTACGGCCCCGACTTCGACTACGCGGCCGAGTTCGCGAAGCTCGACGTCGAGGCGCTCAAGCGCGACGTCGCCGAGGTCATGCACACCTCGCAGGAGTGGTGGCCGGCCGACTGGGGCCACTACGGCCCGCTGTTCATCCGGATGTCCTGGCACGCCGCCGGTACCTACCGCAGCGCCGACGGCCGCGGTGGCGGCGGCGAGGGCGGGCAGCGCTTCGCCCCGCTCAACAGCTGGCCGGACAACGCCAACCTGGACAAGGCCCGCCGCCTGCTGCTGCCGATCAAGCAGAAGTACGGCCGGAAGATCTCCTGGGCCGACCTGCTGGTGCTGGCCGGCAACGTCGCGCACGACGACATGGGCCTGAAGACCTTCGGGTTCGCCTTCGGCCGCAAGGACCAGTGGAAGCCCAGCGAGGTCTTCTGGGGCCCCGAGGACACCTGGCTCGGCGACGAGCGCTACGCCGACGCCGACACCCCGCTCGACCTGGACGAGGGCCACCTGGCCGCGGTCACCATGGGCCTGATCTACGTCAACCCCGAGGGCCCGCAGGGCAAGCCCGACCCGGTCGCCTCCGCGCACGACATCCGGGTCACCTTCAGCCGGATGGGCATGAACGACGAGGAGACCGTCGCCCTCATCGCCGGTGGCCACACCTTCGGCAAGACCCACGGCGCCGGGAACCCCGAGCTCGTGGGCCCCGAGCCCAACGGCTGCCCGGTGCACGGCAACGGGCTGGGCTGGAAGAGCCAGTACGGCACCGGCAAGGGCGCCGACACCATCACCAGCGGCCTCGAGGGCGCCTGGACCCCGACGCCCACGCAGTGGGACAACAGCTACTTCGAGATGCTGTTCTCCTACGACTGGGACCTCGGCGAGAGCCCGGCCGGCGCCAAGCAGTGGCACCCGACCAACCCCGAGGCGCAGGACCTGGTCCCCGACGCGCACGTCGAGGGCAAGAAGAACCCGCCGATGATGGCCACGACCGACATGGCCCTCGTCAAGGACCCGGGCTTCCGCGAGATCTCGGAGCGGTTCTACAAGGACCCGGCCTCCTTCGCCGACGCCTACGCCCGCGCCTGGTTCAAGCTCCTGCACCGGGACATGGGTCCGCGCAGCCGCTACCTGGGCCCCGACGTCCCGGCCGAGGAGCTCGTCTGGCAGGACCCGGTCCCGGCCGTCGACCACGAGCTGGTGGGCGAGGCGGAGATCGCCGACCTGAAGCAGCGGCTGCTGGCCGCCGGCCCGTCGGTGCCCCAGCTGGTGCACCTGGCATGGTCGGCTGCGGCGTCCTACCGCGACACCGACAAGCGCGGTGGCGCCAACGGCGGCCGCATCCGTCTGCAGCCGCAGATCGGCTGGGCGGCCAACGCCGGCGTCGCCGACGTCGTCCCGGCGATCGAGCAGGTCAAGGCCGACTTCGAGGCCGAGACCGGGAAGCGTGTCTCCTTCGCCGACCTGGTGGTGCTCGCCGGCACCGCCGCCGTCGAGAAGGCCGCCGCCGACGCGGGCGTCCCGGTGACCGTGGGCTTCACCCCCGGCCGCACCGACGCCACCCAGGAGCAGACCGACCCGGACAACATGAAGTGGCTCGAGCCCCGGGCCGACGGGTTCCGCAGCTACCTGCTGCCCGGCAGCAAGCTGCAGCCCGAGCAGCTGCTGGTGGACAAGGCCTTCACCCTGGGCCTGACCGCGAAGGAGATGACCGTGCTGGTCGGCGGTCTGCGGGTGCTGGGCGCCAACACCGGTGGCGTGCAGCACGGCGTGTTCACCGACCGGGTGGGCGTGCTGAGCCAGGACTTTTTCCGGACGATCCTGGACCTCGGCATCGACTGGCGGACCTCGCGCGACACCGAGGACGTCTACGAGGGCCTGGGCGCCGACGGCTCCGTGGCGTACACCGCCACCGCCGCCGACCTGGTGTTCAACTCCAACGCCATCCTGCGCGGGATCGTCGAGGTCTACTCCTCCGACGACGCCGCCGAGCAGTTCGTCCAGGACTTCGCCAAGGCCTGGACGAAGGTCATGGACAACGACCGGTTCGAGGTCACGGCCTGACCTGAGCTCAGCGGGGCCCCAGGAGGTTCCCAGGCAACTGGGAACTCCCTGGGGCCCCTGGTCGTACCCGCTGCAGCCGTCCTAAGGTATGCCTGCCCTCACCGCCCGGTGGGGCACTCGTCCGTCGGGAGGCTGCCGTGGGTGCGCTGTTCTTCCCCAGCTACCTGATCGGCCTGCGCGAGGGCCTGGAGATGGTCCTCGTCGTCAGCGTGCTGGTCGCCTACCTGGTCAAGACCGGACGCCGGCAGCACCTGGTCCCGGTGTGGGCCGGCGTCGGCGCCGCCGTGGTCATCTCCGTCGGGTTCGGCGCGGTGCTGTCCTACGTGTCCTCCACCGTGCTCGGCGGCCCGGGCCAGGAGCTGTTCGACGCGATCACCTCCGTCGTCGCGGTCGCCCTGGTCACCTGGATGATCTTCTGGATGCGGCGCACCGCGCGGCAGCTGTCCGGCCAGCTGCGCGGGCGGCTGGACGACGCCGTGGGCCTGGGTCTGGGAGCCGTCGTCGGCATCGCCTTCGCCTCCGTGGTCCGCGAGGGCCTGGAGACCACCCTGCTGTTCTTCGCCTCCGCCCAGGGCGCGGTCAGCGCCACCCCGCTGGTCGGCCTGGCTGCGGGCCTGGCCAGCGCCGTCGTCCTCGGTGTGCTGCTCTACGCCGGCGCCGTCCGGATCAACCTGTCGACGTTCTTCACCGTCAGCGGCGTGCTGCTGGTGTTCGTCGCCGCCGGCATCTTCAAGTACGGCATCCACGACTTCCAGGAGGCCGGCGTCCTGCCCGGCCTGACCACCTACGCCTACGACGCCTCGTCCTGGCTGCAGCCGGGCAGCTGGTGGGGCGCGGTCCTGGACGGCGTGTTCCACATCTCGGCCCAGCCGTCGGTGCTCGAGGTGGTGGCCTACCTGGCCTACCTCGTGCCGGTGCTGGTGCTCTTCCTCGTCCCCGGCCGCGCCGCGCGGCCCACCCCGACCCCCGCGAAGACCACGGAGACCGTCGATGCGCACGCGTAGGACCCCCCTCGTCGCGGCCGGGGCCGCCGCCCTCACCCTGCTGGCCGCCTGCGGCGGCGGGTCGGGCACGGGCGCGGACGCCGCCGGGGACGCCTCCGACGACATCGCCGTCACCGCCTCGGACTCCGCCTGCGAGGTCGGCGCCACCTCCCTCGAGGCCGGGACCCACCAGTTCACGGTGACCAACACCGGTTCCTCGGTCACCGAGTTCTACGTCTACGCCGAGGGCGACCGGATCATGGGCGAGGTCGAGAACATCGCCCCCGGCGTGGCCCGCTCCCTGCTGGTCGAGCTGCCGGCGGGGGAGTACCAGACGGCCTGCAAGCCGGGCATGACCGGCGACGGCATCCGCAACGCGCTCACCGTGACCGGGGAGTCCCAGCAGCTGTCCGACGACGAGCAGCTGCAGGCCGCGGTCACCGACTACACGCGCTACGTGGGCAGCCAGGTCACCGCCCTGCAGGAGCAGACCCAGGCCTTCACCGACGCGGTCGAGGCCGGCGACGTCGCCGGCGCCCAGGCGCTCTACCCGGTCGCGCGCACCTACTGGGAGCGGATCGAGCCGGTCGCGGAGAGCTTCGGCGACCTCGACCCGCGGGTCGACGCCCGGGAGAACGACGTCGCCGAGGGCGAGACCTGGACCGGCTTCCACGTGCTCGAGCGCGACCTCTGGGTCACCGGTGACCTCTCGCGGTCCGGACCCGTCGCCGACCAGCTGGTCGCCGACATCCAGGAGCTGGCCACGCAGGTGCAGGACCTGCAGCTGCAGCCCCTCGACCTGGCCAACGGCGCCCTGGCCCTGCTCGACGAGATCGCCAGCGGCAAGGTCACCGGCGAGGAGGAGCGGTACTCCCACACCGACCTCTGGGACTTCCAGGCCAACCTCGACGGCTCCCAGGCCGCCGTGCAGGCGCTGCGCCCGGCCATTGCCGAGGCCGACCCCGACCTCGCCGCTGCGCTGGACGACGCCTTCGCCGCCACCCAGGCCGAGCTCGCGCAGTACGCCAGCGGCGACGGCTTCGTGCTCTACACCGCGCTGACCCCCGAGCAGGTCCAGGGCCTGTCGGACTCGCTCAACGCCCTCGCCGCGCAGGTCAGCCAGGTGCCGGCCGTCGTCGCGGGCTGATGGGCGGGATCCGGGCGCAGGGCGGGGTGCAGAGGGGACAGTGGGTGGCGTGAAGCTCTCCCGCCGCGACTTCTTCGGGGCCGCCGGCGTCGGGGCGGCGGGTGTCGTCGCCCTCGGTGCCGGCGGCATCGCCAGCAGCCGGGCCGCCGCCCCCGCGGCCGACCCGGGGACGACGGCCGCCTCCGACGCGGTCGAGTTCCACGGGGCGCACCAGGCCGGCATCACCACCCCGGCCCAGGACCGGCTGCACTTCGTCGCCTTCGACGTCATCACCGACGACCGGGCGGCGCTGGTCCGCATGCTGCAGCAGTGGACCCAGGCCGCCCGCCGGATGACCCGGGGCCAGGACGCCGGGCCGGTCGGCGCCGTGGCCGGCAGCGAGTACGCCCCGCCGGACGACACCGGCGAGGCCATGGGGCTGCCCCCGGCCGGGCTGACGCTGACGATCGGCTTCGGGCCCACGCTGTTCACCGCGGCCGACGGGACGGACCGGTTCGGCATCGCCGACCGTCGCCCCCAGGAGCTGGTCGAGCTGCCCGCCTTCCCCGGCGACGAGCTCGACCCGGCGATCGGCGGCGGCGACCTGTGCATCCAGGCCTGCGCGAACGACCCGCAGGTCGCCGTGCACGCGGTGCGCAACCTGGCCCGGATCGGCCAGGGGCTGGTCGGCGTCCGCTGGTCGCAGCTCGGTTTCGGCCGGACGTCGTCGACGACGACGGACCAGGCCACCCCGCGCAACCTGTTCGGGTTCAAGGACGGCACCGACAACCTCAAGGCCGAGCAGACCGCCACCCTGGACCGCTTCGTCTGGGTCGAGGACCCCGGCTCCTGGATGGACGGCGGCTCCTACCTCGTCAGCCGCCGCATCCGGATGCTCGTCGAGGTGTGGGACCGGCAAGGCCTGCGCGACCAGGAGCAGACCATCGGCCGCACCAAGGGCACCGGTGCGCCCCTGGGCCAGCAGGCCGAGTTCGACCCGGTGGACCTGTCCGCGCTGCCGGCCACCTCGCACGTCTCGCTGGCGCACCCCACGAACGCCGGGACGGCGATCCTGCGGCGCGGCTACAGCTTCGTCGACGGCTCCGACGGCCTGGGCCGCCTCGACGCCGGGCTGTTCTTCCTCTGCTACCAGTCCGACCCGGCCACCGGGTTCGTGCAGGTGCAGCGCAACCTGCGGACCGACACGCTGAACGAGTACGTGCAGCACACGTCGTCGGCGGTGTTCGCCTGCCCGCCGGGCCTGTCCGGCGAGGACGACTGGTGGGGCTCGGGCCTGTTCGGCTGAGCGACCCGGTCCTGGAGGGTGCAGCATGGTCCGGGTGTCGCAGCCCCGGGTCCTCGCCGATCGGTACGAGCTGCGCTCGCTGATCGCCACCGGGGGCATGGGCCAGGTCTGGCGGGCGCACGACCGGCGGCTGTCCCGGCCGGTCGCGGTCAAGGTGCTGCGCAACGAGTACGCCGGCGACCCGGAGTTCCTGGCCCGCTTCCGCGCCGAGGCCCGGCACGCCGCGCTGCTGGGCCACCGCAACGTCACCGCGGTCTTCGACTACGGCGAGACCGGTTCCGACGGCGAGGAGCACCTGGCCTGGCTGGTGATGGAGCTGGTGCCCGGTGAGTCCCTGGCCGCGGTGCGCCGCCGCCTGGGCGCGCTGCCCCCGGAGCAGGTGCTGGAGGTCGTCGCCCAGGCCGGCGCCGGGCTGTGCGCCGCCCACGAGGCCGGCATCGTGCACCGGGACGTCAAGCCCGGGAACCTGCTGCTGCGCCCGGACGGGTCGGTCGCCGTCACCGACTTCGGGATCGCCTGGTCGGCGGAGAGCGTCGCGCTGACCCGCACCGGCCAGGTGATCGGGACGGCGCACTACCTGTCCCCGGAGCAGGCGCGGGGGCGTCCGGCGACCCCGGCCAGCGACGTGTACGCGCTGGGCATGGTGGCCTACGAGCTGCTGGCGGGTCGGCGGGCCTTCGACGGCGAGAGCTCGGTGGCGGTGGCGCTGCAGCAGCTGCACGACGACCCCGACCCGCTGCCGGCCGCGGTGCCCGGTCCGGTGCGCGACCTGGTCGCCGCGATGCTGGTCAAGGACGCCGCCGGGCGGCTGGCCGACGGCGACGCGGTGGTGGCCGCCGCCGACCGCGCCCGCCGGGCCCTCGGCGAGGACGAGCCCACCGAGCTGATCGACCTCGTCCCGCCGGCCGCCACGCAGATGCTCTCCCCCGAGGACGGCCCCGGGACCGGGACCACCGCCGCCCCCGCCGTGGCGCCCACCCACCGGCGGCTGCTGGTCGCCGCGGTCGCGGCCGCCCTGCTGCTGGTGGGCGGCGCCACCGCGCTGCTGGTCGGCCTCGGCGGGGCCGCCGCCCCCGCCGAGGCCGGGTCCACCCCGAGCTCCACGTCGGCCACCCCCGACCCGATCACGCTCGACGCGGCCGCCTACACCGGCCGGCCGGTGGCCGAGGTGGTCGCCGAGCTGACCGCGCTGGGGCTGTCGGTCACCACCGACGAGGTCGCCGGCGACGGCTCGACCGCCGGGCTGGTGACCGGCGTCGACCCGGCCGGCACCCCGCTGCAGCCCGGCGCCGCGGTGACCGTGTCCTACGGCTCGGCGGCACCGACCACCGGACCCACGACGCAGCCCACGACCGAGGCACCCACCCAGGTCCCGGCGACCACCCAGCCACCCGCCACCGTCGTCACCACCCAGGCCCCCGCGCCGACGCAGGCCCCGCCCACCCAGGCCGCGCCGGCGCCCGGGAACGGGGGGCCGGGGAACGCTGGCGGCCCCGGCGGCGGGGGACCGGGCAACGGGAACGGCAATGGCAACGGCAACGGGAACGGGCGGGGGAACGGCAAGCCCTGACGCCGTCCTGACCTGGGGTTCTGGGCCCGCGGCGCGATCGCTGCCAGGATGGGGCGCGTGCACGAGCTGGAGACCCGCGTCCTGGGCGACCGCTACGAGCTCCGGTCGGTCATCGCCACCGGCGGCATGGGCCGGGTGTGGCGGGCCCACGACCAGCGGCTGAGCCGCCCGGTGGCGGTCAAGCTGCTGCGCGGCGAGTACGCCGGCGACCCCGAGTTCATCGCCCGCTTCCGCGCCGAGGCGCGGCACACCGCGCTGCTGCGCGACGAGCACGTCGCGGCCGTCTACGACTACGGCGAGACCGGGGTGGACGGCGAGCAGCTGGCCTGGCTGGTCATGGAGCTCGTCGAGGGCGAGCCGCTCTCGGCCCTGCGCAAGCGCGAGGGCGCCCTGGACGCCGACCGGGTCGTCGACCTCCTCCGCCAGGCCGCCTCGGGCCTGGCCGCCGCGCACGCCGCCGGCGTCGTGCACCGCGACGTCAAGCCCGGCAACCTGCTGGTCCGCCCCGACGGCAGCCTGGCCATCACCGACTTCGGCATCGCCTGGTCGGCCGCCAGCGTCTCGCTGACCGGCACCGGCGAGGTCATCGGCACCGCGCACTACCTGTCCCCGGAGCAGGCGCAGGGCAGGCAGGCCACCGCGGCCAGCGACGTCTACGCCCTGGGCATGGTGGCCTACGAGCTGCTGACCGGCCGCCGCGCCTGGCCCGGCGACAGCCCGGTCGCCGTCGTCCTGCAGCAGATCCACGACGACCCCGAACCACTGCCCGGCACCGTGCCCGCGGGGGTCCGGCAGCTGGTCGACGCGATGCTCGTCAAGGACCCCGCCGACCGGCTGGCCGACGGTGCCGCCGTGCTGGCCGAGGTCGAGCGGCTGGTCGAGCGCGGGCTCGGGCCCGCGACGGTGAAGCTGGCGCCGACCCGGCACCGGCGCGCGGCCACCCCGCCTCCCCGTCGCCGCCGCGTGCTGCTGCCCGCTGCCGCCGCCGTGGGCCTGGCCGGCGT
>NZ_JAMXRZ010000085.1 GCF_024124375.1 Klenkia sp. PcliD-1-E | reverse complement strand
CGCTGCGGCCGGTGCTGGCCCGCGCCGACCGGCTGGCGCCGGTGCTCACCCGGGTGCTGCGGGCCGCGGGCGCCGAGGCCGCGGCGATGGTGCGGACGACGGCCGCGGTCACCACCCTCTCGGGCTCCCCCGCGCTGAACGTCATCGCCTCCTCGGCCCGCGCCGGGGTGAACCTGCGGGTGATGGTGGGCGACACCGTCGACGGCGTGCTGGCCCACGTGCGCCGGACGGTCGGCGACGGCGTCCGGGTCGAGGTGGTCGAGCGCAACGAGCCCAGCCCGGTCTCCCCCTGGGACGACGACGCCTTCGCGCTGCTGGAGCGGATCACCACCGAGGAGTTCCCCGACGCCGTGCCCACGCCCTACGTGATGATGGCGGCGACCGACGCCCGCTTCTTCACCGACGTCGCCCGCGCGCTGGGCATCTCCGACGGCGACGTCAACTGGTTCGAGGCCGCCCAGCTGGTCGCCTCCGCGCTGCTGGTCCCGGTGCTGGCCCGGCTGGCCGACCTGCACGGCCACCGCCGGGTCCTGCTGGCCTCCACCGCGGTCACCGCGCTGGGCAGCTGGGTCATGGCCGTAGCACCGGCGACCGGGGCGGCCGGGTTCGGCGTCTTCGTCGTCGGCTCGGCGCTGCAGGGCGCCTACGTGGTGTGGCTGCCGCTGGAGGTGGCGATCGTGCACCGCCGCGCCGCCGCCGACGACCACCGCACCCGCCGGGCCGCCGGCGTCCTGGTCGCCTTCCTGCAGGTCGGCGTGCTGGCCGGTGCGCTGACCAGCGGCGCGCTGGTGGAGTCGGTGCCGGTACCGGTGCTGCTGGCGATCCCGGCGCTGGTGGTGACGGTGTGCCTGGTCGTCGTCGCAGTGGGCGTGGAGCCCGACCCGCCGCGTGCCCCCGGCCGGCTCGACCTGCCCGGCCTGGGTCTGCTGACCGCCGCGCTGCTGCTGGTGATGGCCGGCCTGGTCGCCGTCCGGCTGCTGGGCCCGGGCGCCGTGCTGCCCTGGGTGCTGGTGGCCGCGGGGCTGGCCACCGCGGCGCAGCTGGTGCGGGTGGAGCGGCGCACCACCGAGCCGCTGGTCGACGTCGGGGTGCTGGCCGCGCGGGCGCAGTGGCCGGTGCAGGCGACGGCGTTCCTGTCGGGCATGTCGGTGCTGGGCGCGCAGATCCCGCTGTCCACCTACGCCCGGGCCGACCCCGCCGTCACCGGCTACGGCCTGGGTGCCGCGGCGTCGTTCGTGTCGGTGCTCATCGGGCTCTACGTGCTCACCCTGCTCGCCGGCGCGCTGCTGCTGACCCCGCTGGCCCGGTGGCTGGGCACGCGCCGGGCCATGGCCGCGGGCAGCGCGACGGTCGCGGTCGGGTACGCGCTGTGGCTGCCCTTCCACGACACCACCGTGCAGGCGCTGACCAACATGGCCGTCGCCGGGGTGGGCTCGGGCCTGCTGGTGGCCGCCCTGCCGGCAGCCGCGGTCGCCGCGGCCCCGCCCTCGCGCACCGGGTTCGCCGCGGGCATGACCAACTGCTCCAAGACCGTCGGCGGGGCGATCGCCTCGGCGGTCTTCGCCGTCGCGCTGGCCTCGACCGGGAGCATCGGGGACCCCACCGCCGGCGCCGCGCCGCTGTCGGGCTACCTCACCGTCTGGGCGGTGTGCTCGGCCACCGCACTGGTCGCTGCCGTCGTCCTGCTGACGACCGCCGACCGCGACGCAGGTCAGTCGAGGTAGTCGCGCAGCACCTGCGAGCGGGACGGGTGGCGCAGCTTCGACATCGTCTTGGACTCGATCTGCCGGATCCGCTCGCGGGTCACGCCGTAGACCTGGCCGATCTCGTCCAGGGTGCGCGGGGTGCCGTCGGACAGGCCGAACCGCAGCCGGACGACGCCGGCCTCGCGCTCGGACAGGGTCTGCAGCACCGAGGTCAGCTGCTCCTGCATGAAGCCGTAGGACACGGCCTCCACGGCCACGACGGCCTCGGAGTCCTCGATGAAGTCACCGAGCTGGCTGTCGCCCTCGTCGCCGATGGTCTGGTCGAGGCTGATCGGTTCCCGGGCGTACTGCTGGATCTCCAGCACCTTGTCCGGGGTGATGTCCATCTCCTTGGCCAGCTCCTCCGGGGTGGCCTCGCGGCCCAGCTCCTGGAGCAGCTCGCGCTGGATGCGGCCCAGCTTGTTGATGACCTCGACCATGTGCACCGGGATGCGGATGGTGCGGGCCTGGTCGGCCATCGCGCGGGTGATGGCTTGGCGGATCCACCACGTCGCGTAGGTCGAGAACTTGAAGCCCTTGGTGTAGTCGAACTTCTCCACCGCGCGGATCAGGCCCAGGTTGCCCTCCTGGATCAGGTCCAGGAAGGCCATGCCGCGGCCGGTGTAGCGCTTGGCCAGCGACACGACCAGGCGGAGGTTGGCCTCCAGCAGGTGGGTCTTGGCACGCTCGCCGTCGCGGACGACCCAGTTGAGGTCGCGGCGCATGGTGGGGGTGAACTTCGCGTCGGTCTCGGCGAGCTTGTGCGCGGCGTACAGCCCGGCCTCGACGCGGCGGGCGAGGTCGACCTCCTGCTCGGCGGTCAGCAGCGCGACGCGGCCGATCAGCTTGAGGTAGGCGCGGACGGCGTCGGTCGAGGTGGCCAGCTCGGCGTCCTTGCGGGCCTTCTGCAGGGCGAGCGACTCCTCCTCGTCCCACTCGAAGGACCCGGAGGCGGCGGCCGGGACGGCGGGCTCGTCGGCGAGGTCGGCCTCGTCCTCCTCGAGCTCCACCTCCTCCGCGTCGGCGTCCGGCGCGGGCGCGATCTGCACGGACTCCGCGTCGGCCGAACGGGCCTTGCGGGCGCCGGCGGCGGCCTTCTTGCGCGGGGTCTTCGTGGTGCTGTCGGCCACTGTCGTGCTCATCCAGCCTCTCCTGGGGGTGTCGTGCGGCGTCGCGAGGACGGGTGAGGTCCTGGCGGAGAGGCCGCCCACGGTGGGGCGGCACAGGCCGCCCACGGTGAGGGACGGGGGGTCTGCGACCAGCGCCGGAGCGCGGCCTGTGCCATTTTAATCCGTTTCCCGCTGGAGGGGGTGACGCCGGGTACCCCAGCGGGTCAGCCCTACACCTCCGGGGCGGGATGGGTCGTGCGCCATCAGTCGTCGATGGAGGACATGTCCCCGTACCGGTCGCCCTGCACGGCCTCGCGCGGGACGGCGGCCGACAGGCGGGCGACGTCCTCGGGCGAGAGCCGCACGTCGGCTGCGGCGACGTTCTCCTCCAGGTAGCGCACCCGCTTGGTCCCCGGGATGGGGACGACGACCTCGCCCTGCGCCAGCACCCAGGCCAGGGCCAGCTGGCCGGGGGTGCAGCCGTGCTCGGCGGCGATCTCCTCCACCCGGCGCACCAGCACCAGGTTGGCCTCCAGCGCCTTGCCCTGGAACCGCGGGAAGTACCCGCTGCCGCGGCTGTCGCCGTCCGCCGGGGTCTGCGTGACCGCGCCCGTCAGCAGGCCGCGGCCCAGCGGCGAGTAGGGCACCAGGCCGATGCCGAGCTCGCGCACGACGGGCAGGACGGCGTCCTCGAGGTCGCGGGTGAACAGCGAGTACTCGGTCTGCACCGCGGTGATCGGGTGCACGGCGTGCGCCCGGCGGATGGTCTCCGGGCCGGCCTCGGACAGGCCGAGGAAGCGGACCTTGCCGGCGGTGACCAGCTCGGCCATGGCGCCGACGGTGTCCTCGATGGGCACGGTGGGGTCGACCCGGTGCTGGTAGTAGAGGTCGATGGTGTCCACGCCCAGGCGCTGCAGCGATGCGTCGCACGCGGCGCGGACGTACTCCGGGGAGCCGTCGATGCCCAGCCGCTCGCCGTTCTCCCCGCGCTTGTTCCCGAACTTGGTGGCCAGCTGCACCTCGCCGCGGCGGTCGGCGATCGCCCGGCCGACGAGCTTCTCGTTGGTGAAGGGCCCGTACATGTCGGCGGTGTCCAGGAAGGTGACGCCGAGGTCGAGCGCGCGGGCGATCGTGTCCAGGCCGGACTGCTCGTCGGGGGCGCCGTAGAACTCGCTCATGCCCATGCAGCCCAGGCCCAGGGTCGAGACGGTGAGGGCGGCGTCGCCGGGACCGAGGGTGCGGGTGCCGAGGTGGTCGGTGGTCATGGTCCGAGTGTGCGCCCGGCAGGATGCCGTCGCCCTGCATGATCGGGACATGGCGTACTTCGAGCGGCTGGCCAGCGCCCCGGACGGCGGCGGCCGGTTCCGGGCGACCGAGCACACCGGCGGCGGCTGGAACCCGGCCGAGCAGCACATCGCCCCGACGGTCGGGCTGGTGGCGCACTGCCTGGCCGGCGGCGGCCCGCTGCAGAAGCTGTCGGTGGAGATCCTCGGCGTGATCGGCATCGACGAGGTCGAGGTGGCGGTGGGGACGGTGCGGCCGGGCCGCACCATCGAGCTGGTCGAGGCCACGGTCACCTGGGGAGGGCGGGCGGTGGTCCGGGCCCGGGCCTGGCGGCTGGCCGGGTCGGACACCGCCGCGGCCGCGCTGGTCGCTGAGCCGGCGCTCCCGCCGCGGGACGAGCTGGCGGCCTGGGACATGAGCGCCGGCTGGCCCGGGGGCTACATCGCCTCCCTGGAGGTGCGGCACCGCGACGCCGGCCCGGGGCGGGCACAGGCCTGGCTGCGGTCCCGCCAGGAGCTGCTGAACGGCGAGGACGTCACCGACCTGACCCGGTTCCTGCTGCTCGCCGACACCGCGAACGGGCTGGTCCAGGCCCCGGAGCGCCGCCGCTGGTTCTACCCCAACGTCGAGTTGACCGCGCACCTGTTCCGGGCCCCGACCGGGCACTGGGTGGGCATGGACACCTCGGTCAGCTGGGGCCCGGGCGGGCACGGCCTGACCGCCACGGTGCTGCACGACGAGGCCGGCCCGGTCGGCCGCGTCGCCCAGCTGTGCACCCTGCGCCCGATGCCCACCTGACCAGCCCTGACCTCACCCCACCCCGGCGGGGACCGGCGCCGACAGCCGGCCGTCGACCATGGTGAGCAGGACGTCCAGGGCCGGGGCGTGCACCAGGTCGTGGGTCACCAGGAGCGTCGCGGTGCCCAGCTCGTGGGTCAGCCGGGCCACCAGCGCCATCACCCCGGCGCCGCGCTCCTGGTCCAGGGCGCTGGTCGGTTCGTCGACCAGCAGCACCGACGGCGCGTGCACCAGCGCCCGGGCGATCGCCACCCGCTGCCGCTGGCCGCCGGAGAGCTGGGCGGGCCGCCGTCCGGCCTGGGCGGTGAGCCCGACCGCGTCGAGCAGGTCGTCGGCCCGGGCCCGCACCCGTGCCCGCCGGCCCCGGTCCCGGCCGCCGAGCTCGGC
The DNA here is from genome assembly GCF_024124375.1 of Klenkia sp. PcliD-1-E. GTDB lineage: Bacteria > Actinomycetota > Actinomycetes > Mycobacteriales > Geodermatophilaceae > Klenkia. The sequence continues at coordinate 14,076 of NZ_JAMXRZ010000085.1, read as the reverse complement.
CATCACGTGCAGCTGCTCCCGGGCGCTGAGAGCCGCCAGCAGCTGCGGCTGCTGGGGAACGATGCCGATCCGCTCCCGGCGCAGCGCGGTGGCCTCGGCACGCGACAGCCCGGTGGCGTCCACGTCCCCGACCAGCACGGCGCCGGAGTCCGGCCGCACCAGGGTGGCGGCGACCGCCAGCAGCGACGACTTGCCCGACCCGGACGGTCCGGTGAGCCCGGTGACCACCCCGGGCGGCGCGGTGAGGGCGACGTGGTCGACCGCGGTGACCCGGCCGTCGCCGTCGGGGAAGGTGAGGGTGACGTCGTCGAGGGTGATCATCGTGCGCTCCCGAGGGCGGTGAGGGGGTCGGTGGAGACGACGGTGCGCAGCGCGACGGCGGCTCCGGCCAGGCCGAGCAGGGTGAGGGCGGCCGCGGGGGCGGCCGTGGTGAGCGGGTCGACCAGGAAGGGCACCGAGGCCGGCAGCGCGGCCCCGGCGGCCACCACGACCGCGGTGCCGACGCCGATGCCGGCGACCAGCACGACGAGGGCCTGGCCGAGCGCGTCCCGGGCCAGCGACGCGGTCGACGCCCCAAGCGCCTTGAGGACGGCGACGTCCCCGGCCCGCTGCATCGTCCAGACGGTGAAGAAGGCGCCCACGACGAGCGCGGAGATGCCGAACAGCAGGCCGATCATCAGGGCCAGCGACCCGACCTCGGACCGGAAGGTCGGCAGCGCCGTCAGGCTGAGCAGCGGGCTCGCCGCCGAGGTCCCGGTGGCGGCGGCGACGGCGTCCCAGTCCGGATCCCCGGACACGGCGAGCACGGTGGCCTCGCCGTCCCCGCCGAGCTGCCGGTCGGTGGCCGCCCAGGCCGTCGGGGTCAGCGCCACCACCGGGGTGTGGCTGTAGGAGGCGTCGGCGCCGACCGTGGCCACCCGGTAGGTGGTCCCGCCGACGCTGACCGGGTCACCGGGGCGGGCGTGCAGGGCCTGCGCGGCCCCCGCGGAGAGCCCGACCTCGCCGTCGGTGGCCGGCGCGAGGTCGGCGACCGCGGACGACGGGGCGCCCCGCGGCAGCCCGACCAGCGCGACGCCGGTGGCGGTGCCGCCGTCCGGCCCGGCCGCCCGGCCCTGCACGATGCCGACCGGGACGACGCCGGACACCCCGGCGGCGCCGGACCAGGCGTCGACGGTGGCCGGCGGGATGGTCGAGGTGGTGAACGACGGGTCCTCCCCGTCGGGGGCGGCGAGCACCAGCCGGTCGCCCGGCAAGCCGAGGACGGCGGAGACGTTCTGCCCCGCCAGGCCCCCGGTCAGACCGGCCAGGAACCCGACCAGCAGGGTGATGAGAGCGACGACGGCACCGATGAGTGCGAACCGCCCGCGGGCTCGGCGCAGGTCGCGCCAGGCGACGTACACGGTGGACCCCTTCCCGGCGGCCGGGACCGTCCCCGCCGCCGGCACCGAGCCTCCCGGCGACGGACGCCCCGGACATCGCGCGGCCGGTGGGTCCTGGGCTCCACCTTCCGGTTGATCCGCACCGGCTGCGGCGGGCCTACGCTCGACCGCCGTGGCCCATCGTCTGACCTCGGTGTTCGCCGGGCTCCGTGCCGGGCTGCACGCCCTGGTCGCCGGGCTGCTCGCCCTCGTCGTCGTCCGCGTCCTCCTGGAGCCGGTGGGCGACCGCCCCCGGTGGGCAGAGCTGGTGCTGTGCGCTGCGTTCGCGGCCGCCTACGCCCTCGGGGCCCGGGTTGCCCGGGCCGCCCCGGCCCGGCGGGCCGCCGCGGGCGCGGCCTGGGTGGCGGCGCTGACCGGGTTGTGGGCGGCCCTGGTCGTCGTCGTCCCGGTTGCCGCGTACCTGGTCTTCCCGCTCTTCTTCCTCTACCTGCACGTATTGCCCGGCCGGACCGGACCGGCGGCGGTGGTGGTCACCACCGCGGTGACGGTCGCCGCGATCGGCCTGCACGACGGGTTCACCCCCGGCGGCGTGGTCGGCCCCGTGGTGGGTGCGGTGGTCGCGCTGCTGATCGGCGGCGGGTACCGGGCGCTGGCCCGGGAGTCCGCGGCCCGGGAGGAGCTGCTGGCCGAGTTGCTGGCCACCCGCGACCGGCTGGCCGCCGCCGAGCGCGAGCAGGGCGTGCTCGCCGAGCGTGCCCGGCTGGCGCGCGAGATCCACGACACCGTCGCGCAGGGGCTGTCCAGCATCCAGCTGCTGCTGCACGCCGCCGAGCTCGCCGACGCCGACCGGCCCGGCACCGAGCACATCCGGCTGGCCCGAACCACCGCCGCCGAGGGCCTGGCGGACACCCGCCGGCTCATCCGGGACCTCGTCCCACCCGCGCTCGACCAGGGCGTGGTCGCCGCGCTGGGGCGGCTCGGTGAGCAGTGGGGCCGCGACGGCCTGGCGGTGGTCGTCGAGGCACCCGACGGCGAGCCCGATGTGCCGATGGACGTCGCGACGGCCGTGCTGCGCATCGCCCAGGGCGCCGTGGCCAACGCCGCCCAGCACGCGGGCGCGTCCCGCGTCGTGGTCGGCCTGGGGGCGGCGGGTCCGGACGTGCTCCTGGAGGTCGTCGACGACGGCGCCGGGTTCGACCCCGTCGCGGTGGCCGGCCGCGCCGCCGCGACCGACTCGTTCGGGCTGCGGGCGATGGCCGAGCGCGTCGCCCAGCTGGACGGGGAGCTCGTGGTGGACAGCGCACCCGGCCGGGGGACGACGGTGCGCGTGCGGGTGGCCGTGCCCGGCGCGGTGGGGGCGGGCCGGTGATCCGGGTGCTCGTCGCCGACGACCAGCCGGTGGTCCGGGCGGGCCTGCGGGCGGTCCTCGGCACCGCTGAAGGGGTGCACGTGGTCGGTGAGGCCACCACGGGCGAGGAGGCCGTGGCACTGGCCGCCGCGCTGTCCCCCGACCTGGTGCTCATGGACCTGCGGCTGGGCACGGGCTGCAGCGGCGCCGAGGCGACCCGCGCCGTCCGGGCCGCCGAGGCGCCGCCCTACGTGCTGGTGCTGACCAACTACGACACCGACGGCGACATCCTGGGTGCGGTCGAGGCCGGGGCCAGCGGCTACCTGCTCAAGGACGCCCCGCCCGCGGAGCTGCTGGCCGCTGTGCGGGCGGCGGCGGCCGGGGAGAGCGCGCTCGCCCCGGCGGTCGCGGCCCGGCTGCTGGCCCGGGTGCGGGCCCCGCAGGTCGCGTTGTCGGCCCGCGAGATCGACGTGCTGGGGTTGGTGGCCGACGGCGCGTCGAACAGCGAGGTGGCCGCGGCGCTGCACATCACGGAGGCCACGGTGAAGACGCACCTGGTGCACGTCTACGACAAGCTCGACGTCACCTCCCGCACCGCCGCCGTGGCCCGCGCCCGTGCGCAGGGTGTGCTGGCCTGAGCGCGGACCCGGCTACGGTCCGCGGCACGGGCAGAGGAGCCGACGTCCCCGACGGCCGCGGGCGCACCGGGCTGGACCGGGCGGGCCGCGACCTCACCGGCAACCCCGACGTCGTCGTCCGCGACGTGGAGGTGACCAGCGACGGCTGGCACGGCAAGACGGTCATGCTGCTGCAGTGGCTGGCGCTCCGGGAGCGGGGCGTCCGGGACTGAGCCAGGATGTGCGGCGTGCCCGCGCTCACCCGCCTCGCCGACGCCGTCCTCGACCGGGCCGTCGTCCCTGGCTACAGCAAGCTCGGACCTGCCGTGCGGCGCCGCTGGTGGCCCTCCGGGCCGGTGCCGGGCGCGCTGATCGGCAAGCGGGTGCTGGTCACCGGCGCCACCTCGGGCATCGGGACGGCCATCGCCGAGGGGCTGGTCGACCTGGGCGCCACGGTGCACGTGCTGGGCCGCAACCGCGCCAAGACCGAGGACCTGGTGGCCCGGCTGGAGCGCGAGCGACCGGGGGCACGGCTGGTCGCAGAGGTGTGCGACGTCGGCGACCTGGACGTCGTCCGGGCCTGGGCGGCAGACTTCACCGGCCGGGTGGACGAGCTGCACGGCCTGGTGCACAACGCCGGCGCGCTGCCGGCCCAGCGGTCGGAGACCGCGCAGGGGCACGAGCTCACCCTGGCGGTGCACGTGCTCGGCCCGCACCTGATGACCGCCCTGCTCACCGGCACCCTGGCCCCGGACGCCGCGGCGGTCTGGATGTCCTCGGGCGGCATGTACGGCGCCGGCCTGCGGGTCGACGACCTGGAGTTCACCGACGGCGAGTACAGCGGGGTGCGCGCCTACGCCCGCACCAAGCGGATGCAGGTGGTGCTGGCCGACGAGTGGGCCCGCCGGCTGCCCGGGAAGCACGTGTACTCCACGCACCCGGGATGGGTGGCCACCGACGGCGTGACGGCGTCCATCCCCGGCTTCGGCAAGCTCATGGCCCCGCTGCTGCGCACCCCGGAGGACGGCGCCGACACCACGGTCTGGCTGCTGGCCACCCGGCCGGCGTCGAGGTCGCCGCACTTCTGGCACGACCGTGCGCAGCGGCCCTCGACCCTGGGCTGGGAGCGTGGCCAGGACCCGGCGAAGGTCCGCCGCTTCCTGGACCAGGTCGACGCCGACACCGCGCGGCGCTGATCAGCCCGCGGGCGTCACCAGCGTGCCGACCACCGGTGGTGGCACGCCCGGCAGAGCATGCGGGCCCACCAGCCGTCCTCCTCCGCGGGCGGGGTGACGTCGGCCAGGTCGCGGCCGCCGCAGGCGGGGCAGTGCAGCAGCACCGCCAGCGCGCTCACCGCCGACCCCCGGGGTGCGGACGGCGCGCCGTCGGGGACGGGTGCCGGTGGCGGTGGGCTGCACGGGAGGTGGTCATGCACCACCCTGACCCGTCCCGCCCCGCCGCGGGGCCCGTGACGCCCGATCCGCACGGATCGTCACGGAACCGCAAAGCACCCGTCGCGTTCAGCCCGCGGCGACCTCGGGGGCGACCGTCGCGTGCGGGCGGCGCTGCCAGGCGGCCCACTCGCCGCTGATCTCACCCGCCGTGCGCAGCAGCAGCGGCAGGTGCTCCTCCAGCAGCGTCTCGCGCGTGGTCTCCGCGGCGTGCACGGTGACGTTGGCCGCCGCCCGCACCACCCCGGCGCCGTCCCGCACGGGGACGGCGACCGACCGGACCCCCGGCGCCAGCTCCTCGTCGGCCAGCGCCCAGCCGCGCGCCCGGACCTCGGCCAGCTCCTCGTGCAGCTGGGCCGCCGTCCGGCCGATGTAGCGGGGCAGCCCCGAGCGGGAGGCGTGGCCGAGCGCCTCGGTGAGCTCGTCGGGCCCGAGCGCGGCCAGCAGCACCTTGCCCTGCGACGTCTGGACGGCGGGGAACCTCGTGCCGATCTCGACCCGCAGCGTGATCAGCTTGGGGACGGCGACCCGGGCCACGTAGACGATGTCCGAGCCGTCGAGCTGGGCCATCGACGAGGACTCCCCGGTGCGGGCGACCAGCGCCTCCAGGTGCGGCCGGGCGATGTCCCACAGCCCCAGCGACCCGACGTAGGCCATGCCGAGGTCGAGCACCTTGGGCGTGAGCCGGTAGCCGCCCTCGCAGGCCGCGGCGTACCCGAGCTCCTCGAGGGTGAGCAGCAGCCGGCGGGCGGTCGGCCGGGCGAGGTCCGCCGCGGCCGCCACCTCCGACAGGCTCATCACCGGGCGCCGGGCCGAGAAGCACGACAGGACGTCGAGCCCCCGGGCCAGCGCCTCGACGAAGTCCGGGCCGTGCCCGCGCCCGGCCATCAGGACCCGAACAGCGAGCCCCGGGCCTCGCGGGTCTCGTCGCTCTTGTAGTCGGTGTAGGTGTAGGGGTTGTCCAGGACGTCGTCGCCGTCCTCGGGCATGGCCGGGTTCATGCCGGCCTGCCAGGTCTCCTCCCCCATCGCGCCGCGCAGGTGCTCCACGGTCGACTCCACGGCCGAGCGCACGGCGGCCCCGTCGTACCCGACGAGCCTGCCGTCGCGCTTCACGACCCGGCCGCCGACCAGGACGGTGTGCACGTCGCCGCGCTGGGCCTGGAAGGCCACGTGGCCGTAGGGGTTGAGCAGCGGGAAGGACACCGGTGAGGCGTCGTTCTTGATCAGCACGACGTCGGCGGTCCTGCCCGGCTCCAGCGAGCCCAGGTCGTCCCGGCCGAGGGCCTTCGCGCCGCCCCGGGTGGCCCAGTCGACGACGTGCTCGGCGCGCAGGTGCACCTGGGTGACGGTGGTGCCCTCCACGTGCGCCTCGAGGTGCTCGCGGGAGCGGTCGGCGCCCAGCGTGGTGCGCATCGCGGAGAACAGGTCGGCCGACCACCACACGCTGGTGTCCATCGACAGCGACACCGGGATGCCGTGCTTGCGGACCTGCCAGGTGGGCGGGTAGCCCTGCCCGGCGCTCTGCTCGCTCTCCGTCGACACCGAGACCGAGCCACCGGTGGCGGCGATGCGGTGGTAGCTGTCGGTGTCCAGCGAGGCGGCGTGCACGTAGACGGTCTCCGGCGTCATGAACCCGGCGTCGTGCATCAGCTGGATGGAGGCGTCGGACGTCGCACCCCAGACCCCGGCGTGCGTGGTGACCGGGAGGCCCAGCTCGCGGGCCACCTCGAAGGCGGCCTTCTCCGGGAAGGACGGGTCGCCGGTGACGTCGAAGGCCAGCTGCAGCCCGAGCTTGCCCTCGTCCGCGCGCCGCTTCAGGAAGCCCTGCACGGCCGGGTCGGCGGTCCACTCCCACGGGCCGGCCTGGATGTTGCCGTAGGCGAGGACGAACCTGCCGGGGACGGCGAGCAGGGCGTCGGCGGCGGCCTCGGCGTGCTCGACGGTCTGCAGCCCGTGGCTCCAGTCGACGGTGGTGGTGACGCCGGCCTCCAGGCCCTCCCACGCGGACAGCAGGTTGCCGGCGTGCACGTCCTCGGGGCGGAAGGTCTTCCCGTGCTCGAGGTAGTACCAGACGAAGTACTGGGTCAGCGTCCAGTCGGCGCCGTAGCCGCGCATCGCGGTCTGCCACATGTGCCGGTGGGTGTCGATCATCCCGGGCATGACGACGCCCCCGGTGGCGTCGACCTCCTCGGTGCCCTCGGGGACGTCGAGGTCGGTGCCGACCGCGGCGACCTTCCCGTCGACGACCAGGACGTCGCCGCGCGGGAGCACGGTGTGGGCGTCGTCCATGGTCAGCACGGTGCCGCCGCGCAGGACCAGCGGGCGGGTGTCGGGGCTGGACATCGTCGTCTCCTCGCAGGGCTGGCGGACATCTGTCCGCTGAGCGGTCACACGTACCCTGGCGTGACCCGCGCCACCCTGTCAAGCGCACCCCGTCCCGGTTGACACGTCGGTCCCGGCCGACACAGACTGCGGTCCCGACCACACCGGACAGCTGTCCGAGAGCCGAGGAGCACGCCGCCCCGATGACCTCCCCCACCGGCCCGCTGGCCGGCCTGCTCGTCGCGGACTTCTCCCGCGTGCTGGCCGGCCCGTACTCGACGATGCTGCTCGCCGACCTGGGCGCCGAGGTGGTCAAGGTGGAGGGCCCGGCCGGTGACGACACCCGCCACTGGTCACCCCCGGTGCGGGACGGGATCAGCACGTACTACCTGGGCGTGAACCGCAACAAGCGGTCGGTGGCGCTGGACCTCGAGGACGACGGCGACCGCGCCGCCGCGCAGGAGCTGGCCCGCCGGGCCGACGTCCTGGTGGAGAACTTCAAGCCCGGCGGGCTGGCGCGGTTCGGCCTGGACTACGAGACCGTCGCCGCCACCAACCCCGGGGTCGTCTACGCCTCGATCAGCGGGTTCGGCGCGCAGGAGGGCGGGTCGCACCTACCCGGCTACGACCTCATCGTGCAGGCCATCTCGGGGCTCATGAGCCTCACCGGCTCCCCCGACGGCGAGCCCTACCGGGCCGGCATCTCGGTCTTCGACGTCGTCGCCGGGCTGCACGCCACCATCGGCGTGCTGAGCGCGCTCAACGCCCGGCACGAGACCGGCGCGGGCCAGCACGTCGAGGTCAGCCTCATGGCCTCGGCCCTGTCCGGGATGGTCAACCAGAGTTCGGCCGCTGTCGCCGGCGAGGTCGTGCCGTTCCGGATGGGCAACAGCCACCCGTCGCTGTTCCCCTACGAGCCGCTGGAGTGCGCCGACGGCGAGCTGATCATCACCGCCGGCAACAACGGCCAGTTCCGCAAGCTGGTCGAGGTGCTCGGCGTCCCCGAGCTCGCCGACGACCCACGGTTCGCCCGCAACGAGGACCGCACCGCGAACCGGGACGAGCTGCGCCCGCTGCTGGTCGAGCGGCTCCGCACCCGCAGCAAGCAGGAGTGGTTCGAGGCGATCTTCGCCGTCGGCGTGCCGTGCGGGCCGATCAACACCGTCGACGCCGGGGTTGCCTTCGCCGAGCAGGTGGGCCTGGACCCCGTCGTCCGGCCGGGCGGGATCCCCTCGATCCGCAACCCGATCACCTTCTCGGCGACCCCGCCGTCCTACCGGCTGCCCCCGCCCGGCCTGGACGAGCACGGTGCCGAGGTCCGCGCCTGGCTGGAGGCCCCCGGTGACTGAACCGCGCACCTACGAGACCGCGCTCGGGGCGTCGTCCCGGGAGACCATCACCCTGCTGGGCACCGACCTGGCCCGCGACGTCATGGGCACCGTCGGGTTCGGCGAGCTGGCGTTCTGGCTGGCCACCCAGCGCCGGCCCACGCCCGGGCAGGTCCGGGTGTTCGAGGCCGTGCTCGCCGCGCTCGCCGACCACGGGTTCACCCCCACCGCGATCGTCACCCGGCTGACCTACCTGTCCGCGCCGGACTCCGTGCAGGGCGCGCTGGCCGCCGGGCTGCTCGGCGGCGGCTCCCGCTTCCTCGGCGTCACCGAGGACTGCGGCCGCTTCCTCGACGACGTCCTGGTCGCCCAGGACGAGCTGCCCACCGACGACGCCGGCTGGGACGCCCTCGCGCTGACCGTCGTGCAGCGCGAGCGGGAGGCCGGGCGGTTCGTGCCGGGCCTGGGTCACCACGTGCACAAGGACGGCGACCCCCGCACCCCGCGGCTGATGCAGATCGCCGCCGAGGAGGACCAGGTCGGCCCGCACCTGGCGCTGTTCGCCGCGATCGGCCGGGTGCACGCCCAGGTGCTGGGCAAGACGCTGCCGCTCAACGGCGCCGGCGTCTGCGGTGCCGCCCTGGCCGACCTCGGCCTGCCGCTGCCGCTGCTGCGCGGGTTCGCCCTGCTGGCCCGCACCGCCGGGCTGATCGGCCAGCTGGCCGAGGAGCTGCGGCACCCCGTCGCGAACGACATCTTCCTGTCCGTGGACCTGAACAACCGCTCGGTCGCCCCCGACCCGAGCTGAGCCCTGACCCGACCGCTGGAGGCAGCAGTGCAGCTCGTCACCGAGGACAACATCACCGACCTGGCCGCGCAGCGGTGGGCCACCGCGCACGACCCCCGCACCGCGGAGCTGATGAGCGCACTGGTGCGTCACCTGCACGCCTTCGCCCGCGAGGTGAAGCTCACCGAGGCCGAGTGGATGGCCGCCGTCCAGTGGCTCAACCGCACGGGGCAGATCAGCAACGACAAGCGCGAGGAGTTCATCCTCACCTCCGACGTGCTGGGCCTGTCGATGCTGGTCGTGCAGATGAACCAGCGGCTGGACCCCCGCGCCACCCCGGCCACCGTGCTCGGCCCGTTCCACATCGACGGCTCCCCCGAGCTCGGCCACGGCGAGGACATGTCCGAGGGCGTGCGCGGGACCCCGCTGTACCTGCACGGCCGGGTGGTCGACCTCGACGGCAACGCCGTCCCCGGCGCGGTCCTCGACGTCTGGCAGGCCGACGACGACGGGCTCTACGAGACCCAGCACCCCGAGGTCGACGAGGCCCGGCTGCGCGCGAAGTACACCGCCCGCGAGGACGGCTCCTTCGCCATCCGCACCGTGGCCCCGCTGGGCTACACGATCCCGATGGACGGCCCGGTCGGCGAGCTGATCTCGCGCACCGACATCTCGGAGTACCGGCCCGCGCACTTCCACGTGCTGCTGGCCGTGCCGGGCTACCGGCCGCTGATCACGCACCTGTTCCAGGAGGGCGCCGACTACCTCGACAGCGACGTCGTGTTCGGGGTCAAGGAGCAGCTGGTCGTGCACTACGAGCCGCACGAGGGCGGGTCGTTCCCCGACGGCACCGCGGTCGAGGGACCGTGGTTCGAGGCCACCTACGACTTCGTGCTCCAGCCGGCCTGACGTCAGCGCCCCGGCGGCTGTCCCCCGCCGCCGGGGCCACCACCCGTGCCGCCGCCGGTCGAGCCGCCACCGGCCGCGGTGGTGGTGTCGACGCCGACGTCCATCGCCACGATGAGGCCGGAGGTCACGTCCCCGGTGATGGTCGGGGTCTCGAGCTCGGCGCCGTCGGAGAACACGTTGTCCGTCGCCAGGCTGACCTGCGACAGGTTGCGCACCGACTGCTCGTAGCCGCTGGTGGCGTACACGGTCTCGCAGGCGTCCTGCAGGAGCGCGACCTGCGAGGTGGCGATCGCGTTGGACGAGTCGGTGATGGAGTCGACGTCCGGGTAGACCTCGACGTGGATGTGCGGCCACCGGCCGGAGTAGCAGGCCGGGAAGGTGCTGGTGAAGGTGACCGTCCCGTCGGCGTCGGCGACCTGCACGCCGCGCAGGTAGTTCTCCTCGGTGATGCCCTGCGAGTAGAGGGAGTAGTTGCCGTCCCGGTCGCAGTGCCAGACGTAGACAGCGGCGCCCTCGAACGGGACGCCGCCGGCCAGGTCCTGCACCGTGAGGGTCAGCGTCATCGGGACACCCTCGGCGGTGCCGGACGCCGAGCCGAAGCTCGATCGGATGTCCGAGCGGACGATGCCGCTCTCGGTCAGCACGTTCGCCCCGTTGGACCCGTCGCCCGGGTAGGGGCCGGCCGTCTCCTCGGGGATCTCGCCGGTCGACGTGGTCGCCGCCGCCGCACTGGTGGTCGTGCTGCTGCCCCCGCAGGCGGCCAGGCCCAGGCCGGCGGCGCCGAGTCCGAGGAAGCCCAGCACCCGGCGGCGGCTGAGCAGGGTGTCCAGGTCGAACCGGAGCCCCTGGTCGACCACCTCCTCGTCGGGGCGGGGCAGCGGGCGACCTTCGTAGCTCGTCGTCATGCACCCACCGTCGGCCCCGTCCCCAGGTGCCGCACCAGCCGCCGCTGTGCGTCGCATGTGCGCCCGGGGGTCCCCGGCCCCGCAGCGCCGACACCCGAGATCGGGGTTCCCGGGGCATCCCGCGGACCCAGGAGCCCGCGAACCCCGCACTCGACCGCCATCCCGGGGAACCCGCCCCCTGCCCGGCCCAGGAGAGGGCGCGAACCCCGGGATCGGGGTTCCCGGGGACTCCTGAGGGCCAAGGACCCCCAGACCCCCAGACCCCCGCACCCCACGGCCGATCCCGGGGAACCTGCCCGCTCCCGGGCACCCGACGAGGGCAGGAACCCCGGGAGCGGGCGGGACCGTCGGAGGAGCGCGGGAGGATGCAGCGGTGGTGTCGACGGTCGTGCTGCAGCGGGTGGGCGACGGCGTCCGCGCGCACACCGACGGCGGCGCCCACGACCTCACCCGCGCCGAGCTGGCCGGCTGGGTGGCCGAGCACGAGGCCGACCGGCCCCGGTGGGTGTGGGACGACACCACCCGCTGGTACCCGCAGCTGCTGGCCGCCGGCGTCCGGGTGGAGCGCTGCACCGACCTGCGGCTCACCCACGCGGTGCTGCGCCGGTCCCCGTACGTCGACCAGCAGCTGCTCGCCGACGACGGCTGGGACGCCCTGGCCCCGGTGGTGCCCGAGGAGGCCACCCTCTTCGCCCTCGACGACCCCGCCGACGCCCTCGACCCGGTCGCCGAGCACGCGCGCCAGCAGCGAGCCCTGGGGGCCTCGCCCGAGCGCGGCCGGCTGGGGCTGCTGCTGGCCGCGGAGTCCGCCGCGGCCCTGGTCGCTGCGGAGATGCAGCACGCCGGGATGCCGTGGCGGGCCGATGTGCACGACCGGCTGCTCACCGCCCTCGTCGGGCCGCGGCCGCCGGCGGGGCAACGGCCGGCCGGCCTGGAGGCGATGCTGCCGGGCATCCGCGCGGCGTTCGGCCAGCCCTCGCTCAACCCCGACTCCCCCGTCGAGCTGCTGGCCGGGCTGCGCGCCGCCGGTCTGGACGTCGCCGACACCCGGTCGTGGACGCTGCGCGAGCTCGACCACCCCGGCATCGAGCCGCTGCTGCGCTACAAGAAGCTGCTGCGCCTGGTGCAGGCCAACGGCTGGGCGTGGCTGGACACCTGGGTGCGCGACGGCCGGTTCCGCCCGGTGCTGCTGCCCGGCGGCGTGGTCACCGGCCGGTGGGCCGCGCAGGGCGGCGGCGCGCTGAGCGCCCCGGTGCAGCTGCGCGGGGCCGCGGTGGCCGACCCGGGCTGGCGGTTCGTCGTCGCCGACGTCGCCCAGCTCGAGCCCCGGGTGCTGGCCGGGATGAGCCGCGACGCCGCGATGGCGCAGGCCGCCCGGGCCCGGGACCTCTACCAGGGCGTGGTCGACGCCGGGGTGGTCGCCACCCGCGCGCAGGCCAAGGTCGGCCTGATCGGAGCCCTGTACGGCGGCACCCGGGGCGAGAGCGGTCTGGTGCTGCCCCGGCTGGCCCGCCGCTACCCCGCCGCGCTCGGCCTGGTGGAGCAGGCCGCCCGGTCCGGGGAGCGCGGCGAGGTGGTGACGACCCTGCTGGGCCGCGGCTCGCCCCGCCCCGGACCGTTCGGCGGGGACGGCGACGACCCGGCGGCCGGGCGGGCCGCCGACGCGCGACGCCGGTCCTGGGGACGGTTCACCCGCAACTTCGTCGTGCAGGGCACCGGCGCGGAGTGGGCGTCGTGCTGGCTGGCCGACCTCCGCAACCGGCTGTGGCGCATCGGCGAGGGCCCGCTGACCGGCCGGCCGCACCTGGTGTTCTTCCTGCACGACGAGGTGGTCGTGCACACCCCCGAGGCACTGGCCGACCAGGTCGTGGAGGCCGCGCGGGCCGCGGCGGCCGAGGCCGGGCGGCTGCTGTTCGGCGAGTTCCCGGTCGACTTCCCGCTCGACGTCGCGGTGGTCGACTCCTGGGCCGACGCCTGAGGATGGACCGCGTGATCGACCCCGACCTGCTCGCCGCCGCGTCCTGGACCACCGAGCCCGCCGCCTGGCGCCGCACCGGCGACGGCCTCGAGGTCACCGCCGTGCAGGGCAGCGACGCCTGGCGGCACACCTCCTACGGCTTCGTGCACGACGACGCGCACGGGCTGCTGGCCCCCTTCGGCGCCCGCGACGCCCTCGAGGTCAGCTTCCGGTTGACCTACGACCAGCAGTTCGACCAGGCCGGCGTCCTGCTGCGCGCGGCACCGGACACCTGGGTCAAGGCCGGCGTCGAGGTCTCCGACGGCGTCCCCCAGGTCGGCGCGGTGGTCACCTCCGGCCGCTCGGACTGGTCGGTGGCCCCGGTCCCCGACTGGTCCGGCCGCGAGGTCACCGTGCGGGCCAGCCGCGACGGCGACGCGGTGACCGTCCGCGCCCGGGTCGACGACGAGCCGTTCCGGCTGGTCCGGGTGGCGCCGGTCGACCCCGGCCTGCAGCTGGCGGCCGGGCCGTACTGCTGCGCGCCCACCCGCGAGGGCCTGGTCGTGGCGTTCACCGGGTGGCGGCGCACCGCTCCCGACCCCGCCCTGCACTGAGCCGGCGGATCAGGGCTCGCGCAGCACGGTGCCCAGCGGCACCCGGCGCCGGGCCCGGGCCTCGGTGAGCACGGTCGCCCCGACCGCGAGCAGCGGCGGCACCAGCAGGGACGGCAGCCACCCCGGGACGGCGAGGGCCGGGTCGACCGCCTGCCCGGTGAGCGACCGCAGCCCCAGCGGCCCGCCCACCACCGCCGCGACGCCGACCCCCAGCAGCAGCCCGGGGACCGCGGTGGCCAGCACGCCGGGCAGCAGCTCCAGCAGGGTGACCGCACGGGCCTGCCGCTCCCCCAGCCCCAGGGTCCGCAGCACCCCGGACGTCGCCCGACGCCGGCGCGCACCGGCCACCCCGCCGAGGACCACGGCCAGCACGGCCAGCACCAGCAGGACGACGGCGGTGACCACGCCCAGGACGGCGAGCCCGCGCGGCAGCGGCGCGTCGGCCACCGCGGCGAGC
>NZ_JAMXRZ010000084.1 GCF_024124375.1 Klenkia sp. PcliD-1-E | reverse complement strand
CAGGGCACCGGTCGCGGCGGGCCGGGCCGGCGGCTGGTCGCCGTCGTCGACCGCGGGCAGGTGCTGGCCGTCTCCCCCGCCGCCCGTGCGGCCGGGGTGAGCCGCGGGCTGCGGGTGCGCGAGGCGCAGTCCCGGTGCGCCGAGCTGGTGGTGCTGCGGCACGACCCGGGCGCCGAGGCGCGGGCCTTCGAGCCGGTGCTGCGCGCGGTCGAGGCGGTCGCCCCCGGGGTGCAGGTGCTCCGCCCGGGCACCTGCGCGGTCCCCGCCCGCGGGTCGGCGAGCTACCTCGGCGGGGAGACGGCGGCCGCGGCCGTGCTGCTCGACGTGCTGGAGCAGGCCGGCGTCCCCGACGCGCGTGCCGGGGTGGCCGACGGCCCGTTCAGCGCCGAGCAGGCCGCCCGCACCGCCGAGCGGCTGCCCGGCTACCAGGTGGTGCCCGCCGGCGGCGACCGGCCGTTCCTGGCCGGCCTGCCGGTCGAGGTGCTGGCCCCGGTGCTCGACCCCGACGCCCCCGACCTGCTGCGCCGGCTGGGCCTGCGCACCGTGGGGGCCTTCGCCGACCTGTCACCCGGCGACGTGCTGGCCCGCTTCGGCGCCTCCGGCGACCGGGCCCACCGGCTGGCCCGCGGCGAGGACGTGGCCGCCGCCGGCGGGCGCGCCCCGCTGCCCGAGCTCGGCCGCACCGTCGAGCTCGACCCACCGCTGGACCGCGCCGACCAGGTCGTGGCCACCCTGCGCCCGGCCGCCGAGCAGCTGGTCGCCGGGCTGGCCGGCCAGGTGCTGGTCTGCACCGGCCTGCGGGTCGAGCTCACCGACGACCTCGGCGGGGCGGTCTCCCGCCGCTGGCTGCACCCCCGCTTCTTCACCGCCGCCGACGTGCTCGACCGGGTGCGCTGGCAGCTGGCCGGCGGCGGGCTGGGTGCGCCGGTCGCCCGGGTCGACCTGCTGCCCGAGGACGTCGAGCCGCAGGGCGCGCACACCGAGGGTCTGTGGGGCGGCGGCCCCGACGACCACGTGCACCAGGCGCTGACCCGGGTGCAGAGCCGGCTGGGCCACCGCGCGGTGGGCACCAGCGTCGTCGGCGGCGGGCGCGGGCCGGCCGACCGCACCACCTTCGTGCCCTGGGGCGACCGGCCGGTGCCCACCCGACCCGCCGAGCCGCCGTGGCCGGGCCGGCTGCCACCCCCGCTGCCCTCCACGGTGCTCACCCGACCCGCGCAGGCCACCGTCGTCGGCGCCGCCGGCTCCCCCGCCGTCCTGGACGAGCGGGGCACGCTGTCGGTCCCACCGGCCCGGTTCCGGGTCGACGAGGGTGGCCGCCCGGCCGCCGGCTGGCCGGTGGGCTGGCAGCCGGTGCAGGCGTGGGCGGGGCCGTGGCCGGCCGACGAGCGCTGGTGGACCGACGACATCCGCAGCCACCCCGCCGGCTCCCCCACCGGTTTCCTGGCCCGGCTGCAGGTGGTCGGCGTCGACGGCAGCGCCTGGCTGCTGCTGGTGTCGGCCGGCCACTGGTGGGTCGAGGCCCGGTATGACTGAGGCACGCTGATGGGCTGGCAGAACCCGCCCATCCCGTGGTCGGAGCTCGAGCGCAAGCTCTCCGACCGGCACCGGCCCGGCCGGCCCGAGCAGGGCGACGGCGGCGACAGCCCGGCCTGGTCGCGCAAGCGGCAGCCCTACGTCCCGCCGGCCGACCTGCTGCCCCAGCCCCCCGCGCAGCCGGTGGTGCCCTACGCCGAGCTGCACTGCCACACCAACTTCAGCTTCCTCGACGGCGCCAGCCACCCCGAGGACCTGGTCGCCGAGGCGGTGCGGCTGGGGCTGTCGGCGCTGGCGGTCACCGACCACGACGGGTTCTACGGCGTGGTCCGCGCCGCCGAGGCCGCCCGGGCGCACGGCCTGCGCACCGTGGTGGGCGCCGAGCTGTCGCTGGGGCTGACCGGTCCGCAGAACGGCGTCGCCGACCCCGAGGGCACCCACTTGCTGGTGCTGGCCCGCGGCACCGCCGGGTACCACCGGCTGGCCGCGGCGATCACCCGCGCCCAGCTGCGCGGGGCGGAGAAGGGCCGACCGGTCCACGACCTGGAGGAGCTGGCCGCCGACGCCGCCGGTGACTGGCTGGTGCTCACCGGCTGCCGCAAGGGCACCGTGCGCAGCGCGCTGGCCACCGGCGGCCCGGACGCCGCGGCCGCCGAGCTGGACCGGCTCACCGCGCTGTTCGGTCGCGACCACGTGGTCGCCGAGCTGTTCGACCACGGCCACCCCACCGACTCCCGCACCAACGACGCCGTCGCCGGGCTGGCCGCGGCGGCCGGGGTGCCGGTGGTGGCCACCGGCAACGTGCACGTGGCCACCCCCGACGGGCGGCGGCTGGCCGGGGCGCTGGCCGCCGTCCGGGCGCGGCGGGACCTGACCGGCATCGACGGCTGGCTGCCCGCCACGGGGGCCGCGCACCTGCGGTCGGGGGCGGAGATGGCTGCCCGGTTCGCCCGATACCCGGGGGCGGTGGCCCGGTCGGTGCAGATCGCCGACGAGCTGGCCTTCCCGCTGGAGCTGGCCCGCCCGCGGCTGCCCCGGATGGACCTGCCGCCCGGGCACACCCCGATGAGCTGGCTGCGCGAGCTGGTCGCCCGGGGCGCGGCCGCGCGGTTCGGGCCGCCGGGCACCTGGTCGGCGGCCTTCGAGCGCGACTACGCCCGGCGGGTCGACCGCGAGCTCGACGTCATCGAGGCCAAGGACTTCCCCGGCTACTTCCTCATCGTCCACGACCTGGTCGCCTTCGCCCGGCAGCGCGGCATCCTCTGCCAGGGCCGCGGGTCGGCGGCGAACTCGCTGGTCTGCTACCTGCTGGAGATCACCGCGGTCGACCCGGTGCGCTTCGGGCTGCCCTTCGAGCGGTTCCTGTCCACCACCCGCGACGAGGAGCCCGACATCGACGTCGACTTCGACTCCGACCGCCGCGAGGAGGTCATCCAGTACGTCTACGGCCGCTACGGCCGGCGCAACGCCGCGCAGGTGGCCAACGTGATCACCTACCGGCCCAAGCTGGCCGTGCGGGACGTGGCCAAGGCGCTGGGCTACAGCACCGGCCAGCAGGACGCCTGGTCCAAGCAGGTCGAGACGTGGGGGTCGGTGGCCACCACCGACGAGCACGACATCCCGCCGGCGGTGGTGGAGATGGCCGAGCAGCTGCTGGGCTTCCCGCGGCACCTGGGCATCCACTCCGGCGGCATGGTGCTCACCGACCGGCCGGTCGGTGAGGTCTGCCCGATCGAGCACGCCCGCAAGGAGCAGCGCACCGTCCTGCAGTGGGACAAGGACGACTGCGCGGCGATGGGGCTGGTCAAGTTCGACCTGCTGGGGCTGGGCATGCTGGCCGCGCTGCAGTACTGCTTCGACCTGGTCGCCGAGCACACCGGCGAGCGCTGGACGCTGGACTCGGTGCCCAAGGAGGAGCCCGGCGTGTACGACATGCTCTGCCGGGCGGACTCGGTCGGGGTGTTCCAGGTCGAGAGCCGCGCGCAGATGGGCACCCTGCCCCGGCTGCAGCCGCGCGAGTTCTACCACCTGGTCATCGACATCGCCCTCATCCGGCCCGGGCCCATCCAGGGCGGTGCGGTGCACCCGTTCATCCGGCGCAAGCTGGGCCAGGAGCCGGTCACCTACCCGCACCCGCTGCTGGAGCCGGTGCTGGCCCGCACCCTGGGCATCCCGCTGTTCCAGGAGCAGCTCATGCAGATCGCCGTCGCGGTGGGCGGGTGCAGCGGCGACGACGCCGACCTGCTGCGCCGGGCGATGGGCTCCAAGCGGGGCAAGGAGAAGATCGCGTCGTTGCGGGCCACGCTGTTCGCCGGGATGGCCTCGCACGGCATCACCGGGGAGCTGGCCGAGAGCATCTACGCCAAGATCGAGGCGTTCGCGAACTTCGGCTTCGCCGAGAGCCACTCGATCAGCTTCGCGCTGCTGGTCTACACCTCCAGCTGGTTCAAGCTGCACTACCCGGCGGCGTTCCTGGCCGCGCTGCTGCGCGCCCAGCCGATGGGCTTCTACTCCCCGCAGACCCTGGTCGCCGACGCCCGCCGGCACGGCGTGCAGGTGCTCACCCCCGACGTCCTGCGGTCCCGGGTGCACGCCGACCTCGAGCGCGAGGACGACGGTGGCCCGCGGCCCGCCGGTCCCGCCGCGTGCCGGGCGCCGGACCAGCCGCCGACCGGGGAGTTCGACCCGCACGCCCCCTTCGACACCGCCGACCACCGCCTCGACGAGGGGTTCGCCGTCCGGCTGGGGTTGGCCGGGGTGCGCTCGATCGGGGAGGCCGACGCCGAGCGGGTGGTGGCCGCCCGCGACGAAGGCGGGCCGTTCACCTCGCTGGCCGACCTGGTGCTGCGCACCGGGCTGACCACCCCGCAGCTGGAGGCGCTGGCCACCGCCGGCGCCTTCGACGGGCTGGGCCTGACCCGCCGGCAGGCGCTGTGGGAGGCCGGCCGGGCGGCGCAGGAGCGGGCCGACCGGCTGCCCGGCTCGGGGGTGGTGGAGCCACCGCCCATGCTGCCGGGCATGAGCCCCGCCGAGGAGACGATGGCCGACCTGTGGGCCACCGCCATCTCCCCGGCCAGCCACCCGGTGCAGCACGTGCGCGACCAGCTCGACGCCGCGGGGGCGCTGCCGGCGTCGGGCCTGCTCACCGCGACCTCGGGCTCGCGGGTGCGGGTCGGCGGGGTGGTCACCCACCGGCAGCGACCGGCGACGGCGGGGGGCACCACGTTCCTCAACCTGGAGGACGAGACCGGGCTGGTGAACGTCATCGTGTCCACCGGGGTGTGGGCCCGGTACCGGCGGGTGGCGCGGGAGTCCTCGGCGCTGGTGGTGCACGGCCGGCTGGAGCGCACCGAGGGCGTGGTGAACCTGGTCGCCGAGCGGCTGGAGAAGCTGGCGATCACCGCCCGGACGACGTCCCGCGACTTCCGCTGAGCATCAGCGGCCGGTGCGCTCCGGGCCCTCGGCGGGCTCGTCGGCCCGGGCGTCGTCCTGCGCGGCCGGCGGGCCGGGCACCCCGAGCTCGTCGACCACCAGCAGGTCGCGGCGCACGTGCCGGCGGCGGTAGGCCACCCGGCTGACCAGGTGGGCGCTGACCGGGGCGGTGAGCAGCTGGAAGACCCCGACCAGCACCAGCATCCAGACGATGGGCTGGCCGGTGAGCCGGATGACCGCACCGGTCATCACCAGCAGGACGCCGAGCACCTGCGGCTTGGTGGCGGCGTGCATCCGGTTGAGCACGTCGGGGAAGCGGACCAGGCCCAGCCCGGCGGTCAGGCACAGGAAGCTGCCGGCGACCAGGCACACCGAGGCGACGACGTCGGCGATGCTCACGACCGGTCCCCCGCATCCTGTGCCGCGTCCCGCGCCGTGTTCCCCGCCGGGGACTCCTCGGCGCGGACCAGCATGCCGCCGATGTAGCGGGCCACCGACACCGAGCCGACGAAGGCCAGCAGCGCCACCACCAGCAGCACCGGTTCCAGCGAGATGTCCCGGTAGACAGCGCAGTAGACCGCGATGCCGCAGGCGATGGTGATCAGCAGGGCGTCGGTGGACACCACCCGGTCCAGCAGGGAGGGCCCGATCGCCAGCCGGGCCAGGATCAGCAGCGCGCCCGCGCCCAGCAGCGCGAAGCACACGACCGCGACGACGGTCATCGGCGGCCCACCCCCTCGGTCTCCGGTGTGTCGGTGCTCGGGTCGTCGAGGCGCTCGATGTCCTCGGCCGAGCCGAAGGCCCGCACGACGCGGTCCTCCATGACCAGCACCCCCGCCCGCTGCCGCTCCACGTGCGCGGCGTCGCGGACCTGCATCACGTGCACCGCCATCAGGCGGTTCTCCCGGTCCAGGTCCAGCACCAGCGTGCCGGGGACCAGCGACAGCGCCTCGGCGATGACGGTGAGCAGCACGTCGGAGTCGGTGCGCAGCTGCACGGTGATGATCGCCGAGCGGTACGCACCGGGCTTGAAGGCCAGCCAGGACACCTCGACGCTGGACACCACCAGGTCGGCCAGGAACGTGCCGAGGAACCGGAAGGCGGCGACCGGCCGGACGCGGCCCCCGAGGGCCACCGGCGGCAGCGGCAGCAGCGTGGTGACCGCGACGGCGACCGCCAGCCCGCCGAGCAGGTTCGCCCAGGAGAAGGTCCCCCACAGCAGGTTCCAGACCAGCACCAGCCAGACCAGCAGCGGCCCCTGCTGCCGCAGCCGGCGCACCCGCGCGGTCACCGGACCACCTCGAGGCCGAACACCGACTCCAGGTAGGGCGTGCGGTCGAGCAGGTCGACCGAGGCCCGGTCGGCGACGCCGTAGAGCACCCCGCCGAAGACGGTCAGCGCCAGGGTGAGGACGACGAAGCCCGCGGTGGCCGCGACCATCGTGGCCGGCAGCCGGTTCTCCTGCAGCTGCGCGGTGGTGGCCGAGGTGCCGGCCGCGGGGCGGACGGTCTCGAGGTCCTCGTCGGCGGTGTCGACGGCGCGCGGCCGCCAGAACGCCCTGCCCCACACGCGGGCGACGGCGACCAGGGTGAGCAGGCTGGTGACCACCGCGCCGCCGACCAGCACGGAGGGGCCGACCCCGCCCAGCGCGACGCCGGCCTCGATGAGCCCGAGCTTGCCGATGAAGCCCGACAGGGGCGGGATCCCGGCGAGGTTCATCGCCGGCACGAAGAACAGGACCGCCAGCAGCGGCGAGGCCTTGGCCAGCCCGCCCAGCTTCTCGGTGTTGGTCGTGCCGCCGCGCCGCTCGACCAGACCGGTGGCCAGGAACAGGGTGGTCTGGATGGCGATGTGGTGGACGACGTAGAACACCGCGCCGGCCAGCCCGGCCGCCGTCCCGAGCGAGATGCCGAACACCATGTAGCCGATGTGGCTGACCAGGGTGAACGACAGCATCCGCTTGACGTCGGTCTGCGCGACCGCACCCAGGATCCCGATCACCATCGTGGCCAGCGCCGCCCACATGAGGACGTCGTCCAGCGCACCGGAGGGGAACAGCAGCGTGTTCGTCCGGATGATCGCGTAGACGCCCACCTTGGTGAGCAGACCCGCGAACACCGCGGTGACCGGCGCCGGCGCGGTCGGGTAGCTGTCGGGGAGCCAGGCCGACAGCGGGAAGACCGCTGCCTTGATGCCGAAGGCGACCAGCAGCATCGACTGCAGCAGCAGCTGGGTACCGGCGGGCAGCTCCCCGAGCCGGACGGCGAGCTGCGCCATGTTCACCGTGCCGGTGGCGGCGTAGACCAGCGCGACGGCCGCGAGGAACACCAGCGAGCTCATCAGGCTGACCACCACGTAGGTGATGCCGGCCCGGATGCGACCCGCGGTGCCGCCCAGGGTGAGCAGCACGTAGCTGGCGGCCAGCAGCACCTCGAAGCCCACGTAGAGGTTGAACAGGTCCCCGGCCAGGAAGGCGTTGCTCACGCCGGCGACCAGCACCAGGTAGGTCGGGTGGAAGATCGACAGCGGGGTGTCGGTCTCGTCGCCGTCGGCGACACCCTGCCCGACGGCGAACACCAGCACGCCGAGGGTGACGGTGTTGGCGACCACCAGCATCAGCGCCGAGAGCCGGTCGACCACCAGCACGATGCCCAGCGGCACCGGCCAGCCGCCGACCGAGACCGAGGTGGCCCCCTGGTCGTCGGCGAGCACGAGCAGCGCGACCGACACGGCCAGCACGCCCGAGAGCACCAGGATCGACAGCGTCCGCTGGGTGCGGGGGTGCCGGCCGACCAGCAGGGCGCCGGCGGCACCCAGCAGCGGCAGCAGCACCGGCAGCGGGGTGAGCACGCGGATGAGGTCCCCCATCAGTGCTCCTCCCTCCGGTCGACGGGGCGTCCGCCCGCGGGTGTGCGGCCGGGGTCGCCGGCGGCGCGGGCCTCGGCGGACTCGTTCTCGGCCGCCTCCTGCTCCGCCAGGCTCAGCGCGACGTCGTCGGACGGCGGCGGCGCGCCCTCCCCGGCCAGCGGCTCGCGCTCGACGGTGAACCCGTCCCCGGGGCCGCGGTCGGCCAGGGGCATGTCCTCGGGGTCGCGCTCGTCGGCGTCGACCTCCTCCCGGGTGGCCACCCTCAGGTCCTCGGCGTCGTCCTGCACGACCTCGTCGCGGACCAGCCGCCAGGAGCGGTAGATCATCGCCAGCACGAAGGCGGAGATGCCGAAGGTGATCACGATGGCGGTGAGCACCAGCGCCTGCGGCAGCGGGTCGCTGATGTCGCCGAGGTCGTCCACCGGGAGGATCGGGGCGAGCCCGGCCACCCCGCCGGCGGACAGGATCAGCACGTTGGTCGCGTTGCCCAGCAGCAGGAAGCCCAGCAGCACCCGGGTGAGGCTGCGGTCGAGCAGCAGGTAGACCCCGGCGGCGTAGAGGCCGCCGATGATGATCGGCAGGACGACGGTCGGGGTCACCGGGCACCCCCCGCGGAGGTGGCCAGCGCCTGGCCCTCGGCCGGGTCGTCGTCCTCGCCGCCGTGCTCGTCGTCGACGTCGACCTGGGCGCCGAGGCTGCGCAGCACGTCGAGCACCAGCCCCACGACGATGAGGTAGACGCCCGTGTCGAAGAACAGCGAGGTCACCAGCTTGACGTCGCCCAGGACCGGCAGGGTGGCCTCCAGGATGGTGGTCTGCAGCGCGTCGACGCCCAGGACCAGGCCAGCGATGCCGGTGGTGCCGGCCAGCAGCAGACCGGACCCGAGCAGCTTGCCGGGGTCCACCGGGGCGGCCTCGCCGAGCTCGTAGCGCCCCCCGGCCAGGTAGCGCAGCACGAGCGCGAGCCCGGCGACCAGGCCGCCGGCGAACCCGCCGCCGGGCGCGTTGTGACCGCTGAACAGCAGGTACACGCTGAGCACGGCGATCGTGTGGAACAGCACCCGGGTGATGACCTCCAGCACCACCGAGCGCCGCTGCGGCGAGAGCGTGGCGCTGGCGGCCAGCCAGCGGTCCCGCGGGGCGCGGCGGCCCCGGGCCGACCGGGCGGTGTCGCCGGTGGCCCGGGCGACCGCGCCGGTGCGCTGCCGGAGGAACACCAGGCTGGCGACGCCGGTGGCCACCACGACCAGCAGCGAGATCTCCAGCAGGGTGTCCCAGGCGCGGATGTCGACCAGGGTGACGTTGACGACGTTCTCGCCGCCGCCGAAGGAGTAGGCCTGCTCGGGGAAGTCGACCGAGACCGGCGTCGCCGTCCGGGCGCCGAGGGCGACGACGCCGACGCCGGCCATGAGCGCGCCGACGGCGAGGGCGATGACCCCGCGGGCGGTGCGCTCCTTCGCGCGGTGCCGCTCGGAGATGTCCTTGGGCAGCTTGCGCAGCACCAGCACGAAGGTGACCAGGGTGAGCGTCTCGACCAGGAACTGGGTGAGCGCGAGGTCGGGGGCGCCCTGCAGGGCGAACAGCACGCCGACGCCGTAGCCGGTGACGCCGACGACGAGCACGGCGGACAGCCGCTGCCGGATCCGCACCGCCAGCGCGGCCGCGCCCAGGACGACCAGGCCCACGACGGCCTGCACCGGGCTGTCCCAGGGCCGGACGGCGTCCGGCCACGGCGCGCGGAACACCAGCACCGTGCCCGGCAGCAGCACCAGCACGGTGAGGACGACGCCCAGGTAGGTGGGCAGCGACCCGCGCTGGGTGGAGCGGGTGCTGGTCTGGGCCACCTTGTCCAGCCCGCGCATGGTGTGCCAGTAGCCCTCGTCGGCGGAGGCGTCGACGGCCAGCCGGCGCTGCAGGCGGGCGACCGCGTCCCGGCCGGTGAACAGCGCGAGGCCGCCGAGCACGGTGACCAGTGACAGGAGCAGGGCCGGCTGCAGGCCGTGCCAGAGCTTGAGCCCCTCGGCCTCCTCCGCGACCAGCGGCAGGGTGTCGGCGTAGGGCGCGACCAGCGGCTCGAGGAGGGCGGAGAAGGGCCCGCCGAGCAGGCAGAGGACGGCGAGGACCACGGGTGCGGCGAGGAAGGCCGGGCCGGGCCGGTGCAGGCGCGCGGGCACGGGCTCCCCGTCGGCGCAGCGGCGGACCGCTCCCCCGCTGCCGAAGGCACCCCACAGGAAGCGGGCGGTGTAGGCGACGGTGAGCACCGACCCGAGGACCAGGCCCAGCAGCGTGAGCAGCGCCCAGGTCCGCGACTCCAGGCCGCCGTCCAGGAACGCGGTGAAGGCCGCCTCCTTGCCCACGAACCCCAGCAGCGGCGGCAGCCCGGCCATCGACGCCGCTGCCAGCCCGGCGGTGACCGCCAGCACCGGCAGCCGGCGGCCCAGGCCGGAGATCTCGCGCAGGTCGCGGGTGCCGCAGGCGTGGTCGACGACGCCCACGCAGAGGAAGAGGGTGGACTTGAACAACCCGTGCGCCAGCAGCATGGCCACACCGGCCGCCGCGGCCTCCCGGCTGCCGGTGCCCAGCAGGACCATGAGGAAGCCCAGCTGGCTGACCGTGCCGAAGGCCAGCAGCAGCTTGAGGTCGTACTGCCGCAGCGACCGGTAGCCGCCCAGCAGCATGGTGGCCAGGCCCAGTCCGATGAGCACCGGCTTCCACCCGGGGATGTCGGCGAAGCCGGGGGCCAGCCGGGCGACGAGGTAGATGCCGGCCTTCACCATCGCCGCGGCGTGCAGGTAGGCACTGGTGGGTGTGGGGGCCTCCATGGCGGCGGGCAGCCAGAAGTGGAAGGGCACCATCGCCGACTTGGTCACCGCGCCGGCCAGCACCAGCATGATTCCGGCGGTCACCTGCGGGCCGCTGCCGGGGTTCGCCACCACCTCGGACAGCAGGTAGCTGCCGCTGGCCTGGCCGACCATCACCAGGCCGACCAGCATCGCCAGCCCGCCGGCGGTGGTGACGACGAGCGCCTGCTGGGCGGCGCGGCGGCCGGCGACCTTGGCGCCGCTGCCGCCGATCAGCAGGAAGGAGAAGACGGTGGTGAGCTCCCAGAACACGTAGAGCAGCAGCATGTCGTCGGCCACGACCAGGCCGAGCATGGAGCCCGCGAACGCCATGAGCACGCCCGCGAACCGGCCCAGGCCCTCGTCCCCTGGCTCGAAGTAGCGGGCGCAGTAGACGAACACCAGGGCGCCGACCCCGGTGACCAGGGCCGCGACGGCCAGCGCGAGGACGTCCAGGCGCAGGGTGACGTCCAGGTCGAGCGCGGGGATCCACGTCGTGCGCTCGTCGACGGTGCCGCCGTCGAGCACGGTCGACAGCTGCGCCAGCAGCCAGCCGAACCCGGCCGCGGGGACCAGCGCGAGGGCGTAGTAGGCCGAGCGACCCCACCAGCGCACCAGGACGGGCGCCAGCACGGCGGCCACCAGGTGTGCGAGGAGGAGCAGGCCCACGGGTCTCCATCGGGGTCCGGGACGCCGATCGGCGCGCGTGTTCGTTTCGTTCGATTTACAGTCTGCCGGTGGAGTCCCGGATGCGCGAGTCGACGGTGCACCCGCCCCTGTCGCCGCCCGAGCTGCCGCCCGGCCCGTGGACCCTGCACGGCGCCGACGGCACCGCGGTCGCGCTGCCCGAGGAGGTGGCGGAGGTGCTGGTCAGGGCGGTGGAGGCCTTCGCGCACGGCGCCGCGGTCACCCTGGTGCCGCACGAGCGCACGCTCACCACCCAGGAGGCGGCCGACCTGCTCGGGGTGAGCAGGCCCACCGTCGTCCGGCTGCTGGAGCACGGCGCGATCCCCTACGACCAGCCCGGCAGCCACCGCCGGATCAAGCTCGACGACGTGCTGGAGCACCAGCGCCGCTGCCACCACGAGGAGCCCGCACCCGACTGACCCGGCGCTCAGCCCTCGGCGAGCTCCGCGGCCTCCAGCCAGGCCGTCTCGACCTGGTCCTTCTCGGCCTGCACGGCCAGCAGCTGCGCGTTGAGGTCGGCCACCTTGGTGTGGTCGGTGGCCGCGGCCAGCAGCTGCTCGTGCAGCTTCTTCTCCTCGCCGTCCAGCTTCAGCATGCGGCGCTCGAGCTTCTGGACCTCCTTGCGGGCGGCCCGGGTGTCGGCCGCGCTGACCTGGGGCGCGGCCGGGGCGGCCGACCCACCGCCGGAGGGGGTGGACAGCTGGGCCTGACCCGCGGCGCGGCGGCGCAGGTACTCCTCGACCCCGCCCGGGAGCTGGGCCAGCGAGCCGTCGCCGAGCAGCGCCACCACGGTGTCGCAGACCCGGTCGACGAAGTACCGGTCGTGGCTGACCACGAGCACGGTGCCGGGGAACCCGTCGAGCAGGTCCTCCAGCGCGGTGAGGGTGTCGATGTCCAGGTCGTTGGTCGGCTCGTCCAGGACCAGCACGTTCGGCTCGGCCATGAGCAGGCGCAGCAGCTGCAGCCGGCGCCGCTCGCCACCGGAGAGGTCGCCGACCGGGGTCCACTGCCGGTTGGCCGCGAAGCCGAACCGCTCGGCCAGCGTCGAGGCCGACACCTCCTGGTTGCCGAGCCGGGCGATCCGGGAGACCTCCTGCACGGCCTCCAGCACGCGTGCCCCCGGGGGCAGCTCGGTGACGTGCTGGGACAGGTAGGCCACCGACACCGTCTGGCCGACCGTGACCCTGCCGGCGTCGGGCTCGTTCTCCCCGACCAGCAGCTTGAGCAGCGAGGTCTTGCCGGCGCCGTTGACGCCGACCACGCCGATCCGGTCGCCGGGGCCGACGTTCCAGTCCAGGTGGCTGAACAGGGTGCGCGGTCCGTCCTCGGTGGGGACGGCGTAGCCCACGTCCTCCAGCTCGTAGACGGTCTTGCCCAGCCGGCGGGCGGCGAAGTTCGCCAGCTGCATCGAGTCCCGGGCCGGCGGCTCGTCGGCGATGAGCGCCTGGGCCGCCTCGATCCGGAACTTCGGCTTGCTGGTGCGGGCCGGCGGGCCCCGGCGCAGCCAGGCCAGCTCCTTGCGGACCAGGTTGAGCCGCCGCTCCTCGGTGACGCTCGCGATCCGGGCACGCTCGGCGCGGGCGAGGGTGTAGGCGGCGTACCCGCCCTCGTAGGCGCGCACCGAGCCGTCGGCGACCTCCCACGTGGTCGTGCACACCTCGTCGAGGAACCAGCGGTCGTGGGTGACCACCAGCAGGCCGCCGGCGCGGGCCTTGACGTACTCGGCCAGCCAGGCCACGCCCTCGACGTCCAGGTGGTTGGTGGGCTCGTCGAGGACCAGCAGGTCCAGCGGGCGGACCAGCTGCGCGGCCAGCGCGACCCGGCGCCGCTCGCCACCGGACATCGGCGCGACGGGCGCATCGAGGCCGAGCCGGTCCAGTTCCAGGCCGGTGAGCACCGACCGGACGGCGGCGTCGGCTGCCCACTCGTGCTCGGCGTCGAAACCGGAGAGGACGACGTCGTGCACCGTCGCGCCCGGCGGGAGGGTGCCGCTCTGGTCCAGCACGCCCAGCGCGGTGCCGCCGCGCATGGTCACCCGGCCCTCGTCGGGCGGCTCGGCGCCGGTGATGACCGACAGCAGGGTGGACTTGCCGCCGCCGTTGCGGCCGACGACGCCGATCCGCTCCCCCGCGGCGATGCCCAGGGAGACGTCGTCGAGCAGGACCGTGGTGCCGTGGGCCTTGGAGACGCGTTCCAGGGAGACCAGGTTGAGCGGAGATGTCATGAGGGTGCCCAGTGTCCCAGGTGCGGGGTCACGGTCTGGGTGCGGACTGCCGATGACGCGCGCGTGACCTCCCGCGCGCGCCTGTCCCGCCGTCCGCTCCAGGTCGGCGGGCTGCTGCTCGCCACCGCCGCCCTGGGCACGGTGACCGCGCCGGCCGCCTCGGCGATGGTCGACCCGACCGCCCCGGTCGACGAGACCACCGAGCAGGCCCCGGACCCCGCGCCCGTGGTGCTGACCAACTCCCCCGCCTCCTACCTGGGCACGCCCGAGGAGCCGGTGGACTTCGGGATGGGCAAGCTGCAGATCCGGGTGGCTCCCGAACCGGGTGTGGACGCCCCCGAGGAGGAGGACATGTCGGGCGCGGTCGTCGAGGTCACCTTCGCCTTCGACGACGGCCCGACCGTGCTGACGTGCACCACCGACGTGACCGGTCTGTGCACCTTCGAGGACACCGGTCTCTGGACGCCGACGGGACAGCCCACCCTGCTGCGCATCGACCCCGACGACACCTTCACGGTGCAGCAGGTGCAGCCGCCGTCCTCGCAGCGCTTCGACCTGCCGACGGCGCCGGACGACACCGTCTACGGCGCCGGGTCCTACGTCGACGTGTTCCCGGACCTCGAGGGGCCGCTCGAGTTCGCGCCGTCGACGGCGCCGGCCGCGGGAGCCCCGTGGAACAACCCGGGCACCATCGGCTCGATCGTGTTCTACGACCCGCTGGTGCAGCTGTCCGGCAGCCAGCCCGGCGACCCGTCGACCGCCCCGGGTGCGCCTGCGTCCGACCCCGCCGCGGCGGCCCCGCCCGTCGTCCCGGTGGTTCCGTCTGCGGCGACCCCGGCGGCCACCGCCGCGCCGACCCTGGCCACCACCGGCTTCGACGCCGTCCCGGCCGCGCTGGTCGGCGGCGGGCTGCTCGCCGCCGGAGCCGGTGCCGTCGCGCTCGGGCGTCGGCGGGCCGCCCGCTGACCTCCCTCTGGTACGCCCGGCACGCCGTCGGCGCCGGGCACGTGCTGGTCGGCACCGCCTCCGACGCCTTCCCCGACGGCGCGGTCGTCGACCTCCCCGGCCCCCCGGCCCAGCCGGTGGGCTGGCAGGTCGAGGCGCACGTGCCGCAGCCGGGGCGGGCGCCGTCCCGGGTGCTGGTCTCCCCCGGCGTCGCCCCCCGGGCCCCGCACCTGTGGTGCGTGCTGCGCGCGGCCGGGCCGGGGGCCGCCGGCGGGGACGTCGACCTGGTCGCCTTCTCCACCGCGCACCTGGACGACGGCGCGGTGGTCGGCGAGGACGTGCTGCCGCGCCTGGACGTCGGCTGGGCCAACCAGGTCGGCGCGGTGCGCTGGACGGCGTCCACCGGGGTGGTGGGCCAGGTGTTCGTCGCACCCGAGCACCGCCGGCTGCGGGTGGCCGCGAAGCTGCTGGTGGTGGCCGCCGGCGTCCGGGTGGCCTTCGGGTGGGCGTCGCTGCGCAGCGACGGCCGGCTGACCGACCTCGGCGACACCTGGCTGGCCGCGGCCCCGGACTGGTGGCGGTCCCGGGTGCCCGAGCGCACCGCCCACCTCCCGCCGATGGACCTCAGGCCAGGCGGGTGACCTCGACGACGACCGAGTGCCCCTCGCTGCGCGGGCCGGAGAAGATGCCCTTCAGCGGCGGCACGTCCTTGTAGTCGCGGCCGCGGCCCAGCGTGACGTGCCGGGTGGCGACCTCGACGACGTTGGTGGGGTCGTAGCCGGTCCAGGCGCCGTCCCACCACTCGACCCAGGCGTGGCTCTCGCCCTTCACCGGCTCGCCGATGGCCGCGGCCGGGCGGGGGTGCAGGTAGCCCGAGACGTAGCGGGACGGGATGCCCAGCGCGCGCAGCAGGCCGACCGAGACGTGCGCCATGTCCTGGCAGACCCCGCGGCCGGACGTCCAGGCCTGCATCGCGGTGGTCTTCACGTGGGTGGAGCCGGACAGGTACTGCATGTGGTCGTGCACGAACCGGCACACCCGGTACCCGGCCTCGCGGGGGTCGGCGTCGCCGACGGCCTCGCGGACGGCCCGGACGACGGGGGCGTCCATCGCGGTGAGCCGGGTGGGCGCGAGCATCTCGCCGAACCGGTCGAGGACGTCGGGGGTGGCGAGCTCGGCCCAGTCGACGACGGCGGCCTGCTCGGGCTCGGGACCGGCCTCGACCACCGACGTGGCCACCAGGGACAGCTCGCGGTGCGGGCCGTGCAGGTCGAAGGCGGTGACCGTGGAGCCCCAGTAGTCGCGGTAGGCCTGCATGGTCGCGGCCGGCTCCACCTCGACCCGCGAGCGCAGGGTGGTCTGCCGGGTCGAGTTCTCCGGCGTCATCCGGGCCTCGTTGTAGGAGCTGCGCACCGGCCCGGCGTAGGCGAACTTCGTGCGGTGCACGATCTGCAGCCGCCACCGCTCCACCCCGGGGGGCGCCGAGGCGGACGGGGTGGTCTGCGGCGCCACCGCCCGGGGCAGCGGACCGGTGACGGGCTCGGGCGCCCGCTGGGACTGCGACTGGGTCATCCCGCTCACCCCACGGCTTCCGGCACCCAGACCTGGGGCGCCTGCTCGGTGAAGAACCTGCTGGTCACGGCCTCACTGGCGGCCGAGCAGGTGCGCTGGAGCTCGTCGAGGCGGGTGGGCAGCTTGGCCAGGATCTCGTCGGTGCCCATGAACTCCAGCATCGTGCGGGCCCGGCCGACGATGCGGTGCGCCTCGCCGGCGACGCCGATCCGGTGGCCGTCCCGGACGTTGGAGCGCTCCAGCTCGGCCAGGCAGCCCTCGGCCTGCTCCAGCGCGGCGAACACCGACCGCGGGAACAGCCGGTCCAGCAGCAGGAACTCCGCCGCCCGGCTGGAGTTCACCGCACCCCGGTAGGTGCGCAGGTAGGGCTCGTAGGCACCGGTGGAGCGCAGCACCAGCGTCCAGGACGGCGCGGCGTCGCCGGCCAGCACGCGGGTGGACAGCATCCGGCTGGTCATGTCGACCCGCTCCAGCGAGCGGCCCAGGATGAGGAACAGCCAGCTCTCGTCGCGGCTCATCGTGGCGTCGGCCAGCCCGAACACCATCGCCGAGCGTTCCCGGACGAACCGGAACAGCGAGTGCGGGCCGTAGCGGCGGGCCATGGTGCGCTGCTGCGGCAGCGCGTTGTGCGTGACGTTCAGCGACTCCCAGATCTCGGCCGAGAGCACCTCGCGGGCCCCGCGGGCGTTCTCCCGCGCCGCGCTCAGCGCGCCGACGATCGAGCTGGGGGCGATCCGGTCGAAGGCGAGGGTGGCCAGCACCCGCTCGGTGTCGGCCTCGTCGGGCTCGCAGGGGATGCCCATGAGGGAGAGCAGGTTGTGGCACGCGCGCCGCTCGTCGATCCAGGGGTCCTCGACCAGCCGCTGGGTGTGCACGTCCAGGATCCGGGCGGTGTCGTCGGCGCGCTCCACGTAGCGGCCGATCCAGAACAGCGACTCGGCGATCCGGCTCAGCACGGCTGCACCCCCTGCTGTTGCTGCTGCTGACCCTGGCCCACCGCGTTGTCGTTGGCCGGGCCGGGGTCCTGGGCCGGCGGCTCGGCCGGCAGGTCGGCGGTGGTGAACTCGATCTGGGTGCGGTCCGGCGGCGGTGCGTCGGCCGGCCGGGGACCGGAGATCACCCAGGTGTCCTTCGACCCGCCGCCCTGGCTGGAGTTGACCACCAGCTCGCCCTCGGGCAGTGCGACCCGGGTCAGCCCGCCCGGGAGCACCCACACGTCCTTGCCGTCGTTGACCGCGAAGGGCCGCAGGTCGACGTGGCGCGGGGCGATCCGGCCGTTGATCAGCGTCGGCGACGTCGACAGCCCGATCGGCTTCTGCGCGATCCAGTCGCGCGGGCTCTCCCGCACCTTCACCGCGAGCGTCTCGAGGGTCTGCTCGTCGGCGCGGGGGCCGATGACGATGCCCTTGCCGCCGGAGCCGTCGACCGGCTTGAGCACGAGGGAGGGGAGGTTCTCCAGCACCCACTCGACGGCGTCGCGGTGGTCGAGCCGGTAGGTGTCGGCGTTGGCCAGCACCGGTTCCTCGCCCAGGTAGTAGCGGATGAGGTCGGGGACCCAGGTGTAGATCAGCTTGTCGTCGGCGACGCCGTTGCCGACCGCGTTGGCGATGGTCACCCGGCCGGCCCGGGCGGCGTTGAGCACGCCGGCGCAGCCGATGACGGAGTCCGAGCGGAAGTGCACCGGGTCCAGGAACTCGTCGTCGATGCGCCGGTAGATGACGTCGACCCGCTGCTGGCCGTCCGTCGTCCGCATGCTGACCTGGCCGCCCGAGCAGACCAGGTCGCGGCCCTCGACCAGCTCCACGCCCATCTGGCGGGCGAGCAGGGCGTGCTCGAAGTAGGCGGAGTTGTAGACGCCCGGGGTGAGGACGACGACCACCGGGTCGCTGACCGAGGGCGGGGCGGCGGCCTTGAGCGCGGCGAGCAGCTTGGTCGGGTAGTCCGAGACCGGCTGGATGCGGTGGTCCCCGAACAGCTCGGGCAGCACCTGGCTCATCGCCGCCCGGTTGGTGATGACGTAGCTGACGCCCGAGGGCGAGCGCAGGTTGTCCTCGAGCACCCGGAAGTCACCGGCCTCGTCGCGGACCAGGTCGATGCCCGAGACGTGCACCCGCACGCCGTTGGGCGGGACCAGGCCGTGCGCGGCGCGGTGGAAGTGCGCGCTGGTGGTGATCACGCTGCGCGGCACGACCCGGTCGGCGAACACCTGGCCGGGGCCGTAGACGTCGGCGAGGAAGGCCTCGAGCGCGTGCACCCGCTGGGCCACCCCGCGCTCGACGTGCGCCCACTCGTCGGCGCCGATGATGCGCGGCACGATGTCCAGCGGGAAGGGCTGCTCCTCCCCGGCGTGCGCGAAGGTCACCCCGGCGTCGCGGTAGGTCTGGCTGAGCACGTCGGCGCGGGTGGCCAGCTCCTCGCCCGACATCGGTTGCAGCGAGCCGAAGAGGCCGGCGTACGGGGGCCGCGGCTGGGCCGGCGCGCCGAACATCTCGTCCCACTGCTCCCCGAGGGGGTAGCCGTCGAAGAGGTCCGCCATGGCGGAGAACCTAGTCAGGGGTTGTGAACGGCGCGTTCCGACGCGCGTCAGCGGTTCCGCAGGGCCTCGAACAGCACCGTCTGCAGGTCGCCGGGGTCGACGGCGGAACGGGCGGTGCCCCCGGTGACCTCGACGACGGCCTGCAGGGCCTCGACGTCGGCGTCGGGCCCGATGCCGACGGCGACGACCTGCACCGGCCGCGCCGGGTCGGCCTCGGCGGCCAGGGTGTCCAGCAGCTGCTGCCGGCCGATGCCGGAGGGGTCGTCGTCGGTGCCGTCGGTGATGAGCACGACGGTGTTCACCGCGGCCGGGTCGTACCCGTCCCGGGCGGCCCGGACCGCGGCCAGCACCGTGTCGTGCAGCCCGGTGCCGCCGGCGGTCAGCAGGTCCGGCAGCTCGGCGAACCGGCCGGCGAGCACCTCGCGCTGGGTCGCGCCGTCCACCGGTGCGCCGAAGGGGCGCGCCGGCACCAGCTCCCGCCAGTCCTGGTCGCCGTCCAGCCCGGCGGCGAACACCCACAGCGCCCCCACGGTGCGGTCGGGGAGCACCGCCAGCGCCGAGGTCAGCGCGTCGCGGGCCAGCGTGGCCCGGCTGCCGGCGCCCAGCTGCACCGACATCGACGTGCTGACGTCGACGACGGTCAGCAGCCGGCTGGGGACGGCGAGGTCGGCCACCCGGCCGGGCAGGGCGGTCAGCAGCTCCTCCGGGAGCACCAGCGCGGGTGGGGCGTCGGTGCCGTCGTCGGACCGGCCGGCCGCGTTGCGCCAGCCCGCGGCCCGGGCCGCGGTGCCGTCGTCGGCGGCCGAGTCGAGCCGGTCCAGCA
>NZ_JAMXRZ010000083.1 GCF_024124375.1 Klenkia sp. PcliD-1-E | reverse complement strand
GCTGCTGGTCGTGCTGGTCGCGGCCGCCGCGGTGACCGCGTGGGCCGGTGACCCGGCTCCGCCGTGGTTGCGCTCTGCGGTGGCGGTCGCCGCCGTCGCCGCGTCTTTGCTGGGCGGCGGGCCGGTGGTCACCGCCGTGCTCGCCGCCGCCGACCCCACCCGGGCGGTGTCGGCGCTCGGCGCGTCCACCCCGGGGATCGCCGACCCCGACGTGCTGCGCGGCGGTGCCTGGATCGGCGTGCTGGAGCGGCTGGCGCTGGCGGCCACCCTGCTGGCCGGCTGGCCCGAGGGGGTGCCGGTGGTCCTGGCGGTGAAGGGGCTCGGCCGGTTCCAGGCACTGAGGGAGACCCCGGCCGCCGAGCGGTTCATCGTCGGCACGCTGGCCAGCGTGCTGTGGGCCGCCGCCTGCGCCGGCGCCGCCGTCCTGGTCCGGACCTAGTCGGTGAAGACCTCGATGCGGGCGCCCATCTCCACCAGCCGCTCGTAGAGCTGCTCGTAGCCGCGGGCGATGATGTCGACGTTGCGCAGCACCGAGGTGCCCTTGCAGGCCAGCATCGCCAGGAGGATGCAGACCGCGGGCCGCAGCGCCGGCGGGCAGACGATCTCGGCCGCCGACCAGTGCGTCGGGCCGGTCACCAGCACCCGGTGCGGGTCCAGCAGGCGCACGTCGGCACCCAGCCGGGTCAGGTCGGACAGGTGGATCGCCCGGTTGTCGTACACCCAGTCGTGGATCAGGGTGCCGCCCGAGGCGGTCGCCGCGATGACGGCGAAGAACGGCAGGTTGTCGATGTTGAGGCCCGGGAAGGGCATCGGGTGCACCTTGTCGATCGGCGCCCGCAGCTGCGAGGGGTGGATGGTGATGTCCACCAGCCGGGTGCGGCCGTTGTCGGCGGCGTACTCCGCCGACAGGTCGTAGCGCAGCCCCATCTCGCCCAGGATCGCCAGCTCGATCTCCAGGAACTCGATCGGCGCCCGGCGCACGGTGAGCTCGGACCCGGTGACGATGCCGGCGGTGAGCAGGCTCATCGCCTCCACCGGGTCCTCGCTGGGGGTGTAGTCGACCTCGGCGTCCAGCTCGGCCTGCCCGTGCACGACCAGCGTGGTGGTGCCGAACCCCTCGATGCGGACCCCGAGCAGCTCCAGGTACAGGCAGAGGTCCTGCACCATGTAGTTCGGGCTGGCGTTGCGGATGGTGGTGCGGCCGGGGTGTCGGGCCGCGGCCAGCAGCGCGTTCTCGGTGACGGTGTCCCCGCGCTCGGTCAGCACGATCGTGCGGTCGGTGGACCCCGACCGGTCGACCCGGGCGTGGTACTCCCCGGCGTGCGCCTCGATCTCCAGGCCGAAGGGCCGCAACGCGATCATGTGCGGCTCGACGGTGCGGGTGCCCAGGTCGCAGCCGCCGGCGTAGGGCAGCTCGAAGGTCTGCTCCCGGTGCAGCAGCGGGCCCAGGAACATGATGATGCTGCGGGTGCGGCGGGCGGCGTCGGCGTCGATGCCGGCCAGGTCGAGCACCTCGGGGACCACGATGGTCAGGTCGCGGTCGGCCCCGTCCCAGGTGGCCTGCACGCCGATCGAGCGGAGCACGTCGAGGATGCGCTCGACCTCCACGATCCGGGCGACGTTGCGCAGCGTGGTGGTGCCCCGGTTCAGCAGCGACGCGCACAGCAGCGCGACCGCGGCGTTCTTGCTGCTCTTCACCGTGACCGACCCCGACAGCGCGGTGCCGCCGGTGACCCGCAGGTGGGTGGGACCGGCCTTGCCGACGGTGATCAGCTCGCTGTCCAGCGCCGCGGACAGCCGGCCCAGCAGTTCCAGGGTGAGGTTCTGCGCGCCCTGCTCGATGCGGGCGATCGCGCTCTGGCTGGTGCCCAGCCGCTCGGCCAGCTGGGTCTGGGTCAGGCCGTGGTGCCGGCGGGCGTCGCGGACCAGCGTGCCGATCTGGCGGAGGGACTGACCGGTGGCTTCTTCGGTGAGGGACATCGCCGACCACGCTATCTCAGATGTGAGATGGCTGCGGTCGGCGCCGGCGGGCGCCAGGATGTGCGCCGTGGACTCCGACCAGCTGCGCATCTACTGCAACGACCACCTGGCGGCGTCCGCCGGCGGGATCGGCCTGGTCCGCCGGATGCTGACCCACCACGGGGACGACCGGTGGACCCGACCGCTGCGCGAGCTGCACGACGAGCTGCGGGAGGAACGGGCCGAGCTCGAGCGGACGATGGCGGTGCTCGGCATGCGCAGGAGCCGGGTCAAGCAGCTGGTGGTGCGGGTCGCCGAGCGGCTGTCGCGGCTCAAGCCCGACGGCAGCCTGGGCCGGGGTCCGCTGAGCACGGTGGTGGAGTTCGAGTTCCTCAGCGGCGCGGTGCTGCTCAAGCGGGCCGGCTTCGAGACGCTGCTGGGCCTGTCGGAGGTCGACCGGCGCATCGACGCCTCGGCGCTCGAGCGGTTGATCGACCAGGCCGACCGGCAGCACCGCTGGCTGGCCGACGCCCGCCGCGAGCACGCCGCGGCCACCTTCGGCGGCCGGCCCGAGCGGCAGGACGACGCGTCGGACACCTGACCGGGCACCTGACCGGGCACCTGGCGCGGCGCCCGCGACGGCGCGGGGGTAGGAACGGCACATGTGCCACGACCACGACAGCCGCCCGCCCGCCGCTCCCCGCCCCGCCGGTGACGTCGCCGAGCGCGGCACGCTGACCCTCACCTCGGGGGACGGCACGCTGGTCGGCGCCGCCTACGCCGCGCCGGCCGCCCCGGCCCGGGCCGGGGTCGTGGTGCTGCCCGACGTGCGCGGGCTGCACCCCTACTACGTCGCCCTGGCCGAGCGGTTCGCCGAGGCCGGGGTGCCGGCGCTGGCCGTGGACTGGTTCGGCCGCACCGCGGGCACGCCCGCCACCGGTACCCGGGAGGAGGACTTCGACTGGCAGGCGCACGTGCCGCAGCTGACCGAGCAGGGCATCGACACCGACGTCCGGGCGGCCGTGGAGTACCTGCGCGGGCGGACGTCGGCGGACCTGCCGGTGGTCACCGTCGGGTTCTGCCTGGGCGGCAGCCACTCGTGGCGGCTGGCCGGCGGGGACGTCGACGTGGCCGGGTGCGCGGGCTTCTACGGCCGGCCCGCCCTCGTAGGCGACGCCGCCGACCGCGCCTCCCGGCCGGTGACCATGCTCGTCGCCGGCGCCGACCAGGCCACCCCGGTCGCCGACCAGCAGGCGCTGGCCGACCGGATGCGCGCCGCCGGGGCGGACGTGGACGTGGCGGTCTACGACGGCGCCCCGCACTCCTTCTTCGACCGCGCGTTCGGCGAGTGGGAGCAGGCCTGCACCGACGCGTGGGAGCACCTGCTCGCGCTGCTGGACCGCGTCGCGCGGTGACCGTCACCGACCCGCTGCAGGCCGACTGCGGCCGGTGCGCCGCGCTGTGCTGCACCGTGCCGGCCTTCTCCCGCGGCGCCGACTTCGCCCTCGACAAGCCCGCCGGGACCGCGTGCCCGAACCTGCGGGAGGACGACCGGTGCGGCATCCACCCGGTGCTGCGCGAGCGGGGCTTCCCCGGGTGCACGGTCTACGACTGCTTCGGCGCCGGCCAGCACGTCACCCAGCACGTGTGGCCGGGCCTGGACCGGCACGACGGGGCCGTGCTGCACCAGGTCGGCACCGTCTTCCCGGTCGTCCGGGCACTGCAGGAGCTGCGCTGGCTGGTGCGGGCCGCCCGGGCGCTGGCGCTCCCCGCCGACCTGGCCGCGGAGCTGGCCGCCGCCGACGACGCCCTGGCCCGCCGGGTGGACGCGGGGTTCGAGGAGCTGCGGGAGACCCCGGTCGGCGCGGTGCGCGCCGAGGTGAACGGTCTGCTGACCCGGGCCGGCGAGCACGCCCGCCGCGGGGTGGGCTCGCCCTCGCAGCTGCGCGGAGCCGACCTGGCCGGCGCCGACCTGCGCGGGTCGGACCTGCGCGGGGCCGTGCTGCGCTGGGCCTCGCTGCTGGGGGCCGACCTGCGCGGCGCCGACCTGCGCCTGGCGGACCTGACCGGCGCCGACACCCGCGGCGCCCGGCTCCACGGGGCCGACCTCCGCGGTGCGCTGTTCCTCACCCCGGCCCAGCTGGTCGCCGCGACGGGGGACGCCGCGACCCGGCTGGACGACGACGCCGTCCGGCCCGAGCACTGGACGGCGGCATGAGGGCAGCGGCATGAGGACGGCGGCATGAGGCTGGAGTCCGCCGACGGCGCCCTGGTCGACCTGCGGGTGCTGCGCCGGCAGGTGCTCGAGGCGCGGTCGGTGGAGCTGGACCGCCCGGACTGGACCCAGACGCTGCTGGTGGTGCGGGGGGAGGTCCGCACGGCCGACGACCGGCACTGGGTGTTCCACGAGCCGTGCCTGAGCCCCTGGGACGGCATGCGGCTGGCGTCGTGGCTGCGCGCGGTCGCCGACCGGCCGGGCGGGCTGGTCGGCGAGGGGCTGGTGTTCACGGAGCCGGCGCTGTCCTGGGTGCTGGACGATGCCCGGGCCGACCGGCGGTTGCTGCGGGTGCACCTGTCCGGGCCGGCGGCCTGGACCGACCCGGCGACCGGGGAGCAGCGTGGCGGCGGCGTCCCGCTGGACGTGGACACCGCCGCCCTCACCGTCGCGGCCGACGACTGGGCCGCGGCGGTGGGGGACAGCGGCTAACGGCGCCGGCGCAGGACGACGGCGGCCACGACGACCGCCAGCCCCAGCGCGACCGCGCGTCGACCGCGCGGCGACGCCGTCAGGCCGGAGGTGACCGTGGCCGCCACCGTCCTCGCCGACCCGGGCCGGACGGCGGTCGACCCGGTGAGCAGCCGCCCCAGGGGCGAGGTGACCCCGGCGCCGAGCTCGGCGACCCGGCCGCCGGGCCCGGTGACGTCGACGTGCAGGCCCTGCTGGGCCAGCGCGCTGCCGAGGTCGCCGAGGACCGACGGCCCGCGCCCGGTGGTGGGGCCGACCGGCCAGGGCAGGACGGCCGCGGCCCGCCACAACGCCCACGGGTCGGACGCGTCGAGGGTCAGCCGGTCGCCGTCCCCGGTGAGCCGGGCGGTGACCCCGTCGGCCTGCAGGGTCAGGTCGGCCCGGACGGCGAACGGACCGGTGCTCACCCCTGCGAGACGCCCTCGGCGGTGGTGATGCGGAGCGTGCCGTTGAGCTTCCAGGTCGCGCGGGGGGCGTCGGCGCCGATCTCGCGCGGCACCTCGACCGACATGTCGACGAACTCGTAGTTGATCGCGGCGCCCTTGCCGGTCAGGTAGGACCACATCTCCTTGCCCAGGTCGGCGAAGGTGCGGGTCTCGGTGGTGTCGGGAGAAGTCATGCTCCCCACCTGTCCGCTGCGGACCTGCGTGAAACGTCGTTTACACCTCGGCTACGGCTCGGCCCGCCGGGCGAGCAGCACGGCGTACTCGAAGACCCGGCCCTCCCGCTCGACCGGCAGCACCAGCTGCTCGGCGCCGGTGACCCCCGGCAGGTCGGCGAGCCGGCGGAGCAGCGCCGGGGACGGGTCGGCCGACCAGATGGCCAGCACCCCACCCGGGCGCAGCGCCCCCATCGCGCGCGCCAGGCCGGGGGCGCCGTAGAGACCGGCGTTGGAGCCGTGCACCAGGAAGTCCGGCCCGTTGTCGACGTCCAGCAGCACCACGTCGTAGCGGCCGGGCAGGAAGGCGGCGGCGACGTCGCCGGCCTGCAGGTCCAGCCGGGGGTCCGCCGTGCTGGGGAGCCCGGGCAGCAGGCCGGCCGCGGCCCAGTCCAGCAGGGCGTCCTCCAGCTCGACGACGACCACCTCGCCGACACCGGGGGAGCGCAGCACCGCCGCCGTCGTCCAGCCCAGCCCGAGCCCGCCGACCAGCACCGACAGGTCGGCGCCCTCGACCCGGGCCAGCGCCTCGGTCGCCAGCGCCCGCTCGGTGGAGGTGTCCACGTCGTCCATGGCGAAGACGCCGTCCACCACCAGCTCGGTGACCTGCGTGCCGTCGTCCTCGGTGCGGCGCCAGAGCGCCACCTCGCCGTTCGGCCCGCTCACCCGGCCCAGCTCCGTCCGCACGCCCCCGATCCTGCCCCGCCTCCGCGTGCAGCGGACCCCCCGCCCGGTCCCAGCCGGGTCACAGGTCGCCCGGGGACGGTGGACCCGTGCGCAGGGCGGAGGTGACCGGGCCCGGCCCGCGGAGCCTGCCGGCGCGGCTGGACCCCCGGGCCGGCCGCGACCCTGCGCCGCGGGAGGTCCGGCGACGAGGTCCCCGGGGTGGTGGCCCCCGGCGGGGTGCCCGGCGGCGCCGGACCTCCCGCCTGCTGCTGGCGGTGCGCGCGGTCGCGGTCCTGAGCAGCGTCGCCGTTCTCGCCGGGAGCGGCTGGGGCTGGCACCTGCTCGGCGTGGCCGAGGCCAGCGTGCACCGCGGGGACGCGCTGCCCACCGAGGGCAACACCGACGTCAACGGCGCCGAGCACGCCGGCCAGGAGATGAACCTGCTGCTGGTGGGGATGGACTCCCGGGCGGGCCTGAGCACCGCGCAGGAGGACGCGAACTCGACGGGGGGCTCGGACGGCGAGCTCAACACCGACACGATGATCCTGGTGCACGTCCCCGCCGACGGCTCCGGCGTGTCGTTCGTGTCCCTGCCCCGCGACACCTACGTGCCGATCCCCGGGTACGGCGAGGGCAAGCTCAACAGCGCCTACGCCGATGCGTTCGGCGCCACCGACGGGGACGCGCAGGCCAGGGACGCCGCCGGCATGGGTCTGCTGGTGCAGACCGCCAGCCAGTTCACCGGCCTGCAGATCGACCACTACGCCGAGGTCGACCTGGCCGGCTTCCTGCAGCTGTCGAGCATCGTCGGCGGCGTCCAGGTCGACCTGTGCCAGGCCACCAGCGACAGCTACTCGGGGGCCTCGTTCCCGGCCGGGGTGCAGACCATCCAGCCCGACCAGGCCCTGTCCTTCGTCCGGCAGCGGCACGGCCTGCCCCAGGGCGACATCGACCGCACGATCCGCCAGCAGGTCTACATCGCCGGCATGCTGCGCAACCTGCTGTCCACGGACGTGCTGCTGGACCCGGCCGCGCAGCAGCGCATCGTCGCGCAGGTGGGCGACAGCGTGACGCTGGACCGCGACCTCGACGTCGGCGACCTGGTGGGCCAGCTGCAGGGCATCCGCCCCGCCGACCTGACGTTCCAGACCGTGCCCGGCCTGGTCAACGCCCGGGTGCACGGCTCGGACGTGCTCGAGCCCCCGGCCGCCGACGCGGTGCACGCCTTCTTCGCCGACCTCGGCCGGCCGGCCGCCGCGACGCCGTCGGCCACCCCGTCGGCGGCGGCCGGGGGCACGGCGGCGGGGGGCACGGCCACGGCCACGGCGCCACCGTCCTCGACGGTCCCGGCCACCGTGGCCCCCCCGGCGGCGACCTCGGGGGACTACGACACGCCGCAGCGCACCGCCGGCGACACCAGCTGCATCGACTGACCGGGGAACAACCGCGGCGGGCGGGGTGTCATCGTGGGGCGTGAACTCGCGCCGGGCCTACACCGTCTGGGTGGTCGGGCTGGTCGCCTACGGGACGGCCGTCTTCCACCGCGGCTCGCTCGGGGTCGCCGCCACCGACGCCCAGGAGCGCTTCTCCGCCGGGGCGTCGGCGGTCAGCCTGTTCCTGGTGCTGCAGCTGGCCGTCTACGCCGGGCTGCAGGTGCCCGTCGGAGTCGCGCTGGACCGCTTCGGCTCCCGGGCGATGGTGGTCACCGGTGCGCTGACCATGGCCGCCGGGCAGCTGCTGCTGGCCGTGGCCACCGACGTGCCGACCGCGATCGTGGCCCGGGTGCTGGTCGGGGCCGGCGACGCGATGACCTTCATCAGCGTGCTGCGGGTGGTCACCCTGTGGTTCAGCGGACCCACGGTGCCGGTGATCACCCAGCTCACCGGCATCCTCGGCCAGCTCGGCCAGATCGCCGCGGCGTACCCGCTGGTGCTGGCGCTGCACCACACGTCCTGGACGGCGACCTTCACCGGGGCGGCCGCGCTGGGCGTGCTGGTCGCCGTCCTCGTGCTCGTCGCGCTGCGCGACGCCCCGCCCGGCACGCCGGTCGCGCCGGTGGCCGGGTGGGCCGAGATCCGGGCGAACGTGGCCG
This sequence comes from Klenkia sp. PcliD-1-E, assembly GCF_024124375.1. GTDB lineage: Bacteria > Actinomycetota > Actinomycetes > Mycobacteriales > Geodermatophilaceae > Klenkia. Next base: position 11,433 of record NZ_JAMXRZ010000083.1, on the reverse strand, counting down.
GCGCCTGGCAGGAGTCGGGCACCCGGATCGGGCTGTACACGCACCTGGTGACCCAGTTCTCCGGCACCGTGTTCGCGCTGCTGTGGGGCTACCCGTTCCTGGTGCTCGGCCAGGGTCTGTCCCCGGCCACCGCGGCGGGGCTGCTGACCCTGCTGGTCGTCGTCGGCATGGGCGTCGGGCCGGTGCTGGGGAGGCTGTGCGGCCGGTGGCCGCTGCGCCGCTCGGCGCTGGTGTTCGGCATCGCCGGGGCCACCGTCACGGCCTGGACGGCGGTGCTGCTGTGGCCCGGCCGCGCGCCGCTGTGGCTGCTGGTCGTGCTGGTCCTGGTGCTGGCGACCAACGGGCCCGGCTCCATGATCGGGTTCGACTACGCCCGCACCTGGAACCCGGTGCACCGGCTGGGCAGCGCCACCGGGGTGGTCAACATCGGCGGCTTCGTGGCGTCCCTGCTGACCGTCCTGGCCGTCGGCGCGGTGCTGGACGCGATGACCCCGGGCAGCTCGACGGCCTACGACCTGGGCGCGTTCAAGGCCGCGTTCGCGGTGCAGTACCTGTTCTGGGCGATCGGGCTGGCCGGGGTCTGGACGCACCGGCAGCGGCTGCGCGACCGGCTGGCCGGGGACGGCGTCGTGCTCACCCCGCTGTACTCCGCGGTGGTCAGCCGGGTCCGGCGCGGGAGCGGGCGATGAGCGTCCCCGCCGGCTTCTTCGCCCGGCACACCCGGCTCGTGCGGCCCCCGCTGGTGCCCGAGGTGGCGCTGCACCTGTCCGAGGACGTCAGCGCGCTGTGGCAGGCCATGGAGGACGACGGCGGGGGTGCGGGCGAGGCCTCGCCCTTCTGGGCGGCGGCCTGGGTCGGCGGGCAGGGCCTGGCCCGCCACGTGCTGGACCACCCCGACCTGGTGACCGGGCGGACCGTGCTGGACCTGGGCTGCGGCAGCGGGCTGGTCGGCATCGCCGCTGCCCTCGCCGGCGCCCGCCGGGTGCTGGCCAGCGACGTGGACCCCTACGCCCTGGCCGTCGTGCCGCTGAACGCCGCGGCGTCCGGGGCCACCGGGGTGGAGCCGGTCGGGGACGTGCTGGACGCCGACCTGCCGGAGGTCGACGTGGTGCTCGCCGGGGACGTGTTCTACGACCTGCGGATGGCCGACCGGGTGCGGCCCTGGCTGTTCACCGCCTGGGCCCGCGGCGCCGTCGTCCTGGTCGGCGACCCCGGCCGCTCCCAGCTGCCCGACGGGCTGCGGGAGGTGGCCGGCTACGACGTCCCCGACAGCGGGGTGGACGCCGCCCGCCGCACCACGGTGTGGCGGCTGCCCTGACCGGCACAGGATCTGTGAATTCCCACGCGTCTCCTTGTGCTCATCTGTCACGGACTCGTAACGTGGCCGCGTCCGGTCGGCCGCACCTCCTGCAACGGGAGACCGTCCGGGCGCCGCTGAGTCACCACAGGTGAACCGGGGACCCACTGCACCACCGGGGTGAATCCCGTCGAGACCGCACCGCGCGGCGACGACGGGTAGGGCCGCTTCCCGCCCGAACCCGTCAGCTAACCCGGTAGGCGGCTGCACCGACCGCGCGAGGAGACCCGACGCGGACGGTGCACCCGGAAGACAGGACCCGCACGCCCGCATGCCCGCTCGTCATTCCGCACGCCCTGCCGACGCCGGCGCCCCCGAGCAGACCGCCGGGACCGCCGAGCAGACCCCCGAGCAGGTCGTCGCCGCCGCCGCGCGCGACCGCCACCGCCGTCCGGTCCGTCGTCCCGCCGTCTACCTGGCCGCCGCGGCCGCCGGCGCCGTCCTGGTGAACGTGCTGGCCGGCACCGGCCCGACCGCCCAGGCCGACCCCGTCCCCACCGCCGCCTCGCAGGCGGTGAGCGTCGCCGACCAGCTCGGCATCACGGCCCCGGCCGCCGACGGCACCGAGGTCGCCAGCGAGCTGTCCGGCCACCTGCAGGAGCTGGCCGCCAGCCGCGCGCAGCGCGAGGACTCCGAGACCGCCGCGGCGCAGACCCAGGCCGCCGCCGACGAGGCGGCCCGGCAGGCCCAGGAGGCGGCGGCCGCGCAGGCCGCCGCCGAGGCCGCGGCCGCCGCCCAGGCACAGGCCGCCGCCGAGGCCGAGGCGGCTGCGGCGAACGCCACCACCCAGGACTTCCACGACTACGCCCTCGCCCAGCTCGGCGGCGACCAGCGGCAGTTCTCCTGCCTGGAGAGCCTGTGGGGCCGGGAGTCCGGCTGGGACCCCGACGCGCAGAACCCGACCTCGACCGCCTACGGCATCCCGCAGTTCCTCAACTCCACGTGGGCCGGGACCGGGATCGCCAAGACCTCCAACGGGTTCCGCCAGATCGACGCCGGGCTGATCTACCTGGACAGCCGCTACGGCTCGCCGTGCGGCGGCTGGGCGCACTCGCAGGCCACCGGCTGGTACTGAGTCCCGGCCCGTGGGGGCCGGGGAGTTTCGGGGCGTCCCGCCCCGGGGCACCGGGTCGGCATGGCTGAACTGACCGGCAAGACCATCGCGATCCTCGCCGCCAAGGGCGTGGAGCAGATCGAGCTCGACGAGCCCCGCAAGGCGGTCGAGGCCGCGGGCGCCACCGTGCACCTGATCTCGGTGCCCGACGGCGTCGAGGACGGCACCGTGCAGGGCGTCAACGGCGACATCCACCCCGGTGACACCTACCCCGTCGACCACCTGGTGGCCGACGTGTCCGCCGCCGACTACGACGGGCTGCTGCTGCCCGGCGGCGCGGTCAACCCCGACACCCTGCGCCAGGACGGCGACGCGCTGGCCTTCGTGACGGCCTTCTTCTCCACCGACAAGCCCGTCGCGGCGATCTGCCACGCGCCGTGGACGCTGCTGGAGGCCGGCGTGCTCGAGGGCCGCACGGTGACCTCCTACCCCAGCATCCGCGGTGACCTCCGGCGCGGGGGCGCGACCGTGGTGGACGAGGAGGTCTGCCGGGACGGCAAGCTCATCACCAGCCGCAACCCCGACGACGTGCCGGCCTTCTCGAAGGCGGCCGTGGAGTTGTTCGCCGCAGGCTGAGCAGCCGCTGTGCGGGGGCCCGGGGTGCATCCCCGGGCCCCCGGCTGTGCGCGGCCGCACCGGGCAGGTCAGAATCGAGCGGTTTGCACACCTCTGGGAGGACGGTCGACCGTGGCCAAGCACCGCGCCAGCCAGTCCGGCGAGACCGACTTCGACGACGCCACGACCGCGCTCGCCGACGTCACCGGCGACTACACCGTCGACGCCGCGCACACCCGGATCGGCTTCCGGGCCCGCCACGCGATGGTCACCACCGTGCGCGGCACGTTCGGGGAGTTCGAGGGCACCGCGCACCTGGACGTCGCCGACCCCTCGGCCAGCCGGGTGGAGCTGCGCATCGACGCCGGCAGCCTGGACACCGGCCAGCCCGACCGCGACGCGCACCTGCGCTCGGCGGACTTCCTCGACGTCGAGCAGTTCCCGGAGATCACCTTCGTGTCCACGGCCGTCGAGCAGGTCGACGACGACGAGTACACCGTGACCGGCGACGTCACCATCAAGGGCCAGACCCGCGAGGTGTCGGTCGACTTCACCCTCACCGGCTCGGCGCTGGACCCCTTCGGCAACACCCGGGTCGGCTTCGAGGGCGCGCTGGCGCTCAAGCGCAGCGACTGGGGCCTGGTCTGGAACGCAGCGCTCGAGACCGGCGGCGTGCTGGTCAGCGACAAGGTGCAGCTGGAGTTCGACGTCTCGGTCATCAGGCAGGCCTGACCGCGGACGCCGCCGCCCCCCTCCCGCGCCGGGTATCGGAAGCTCTACCCCACCGATGCGGGTCGATGGGCGGGGTGGAGCTTCCGATACCCGGGTCGGTCAGGCCGGCAGGGCCTCCACGTAGGGGTGGTCGTCGACCGTGCGGGCCAGGCGGGTCGCCGCCCACGCGCCGTCGCCCAGCAGGTGGTCGATGGCGGTCAGCCGCGAGGTGTAGTGCCCCACGGAGTACTCGGCGGTGACGCCGATGCCGCCGTGCAGCTGGATGGCCTCCTTGCCGATGTGCCGGCCGGCCCTCGAGGTCTGCAGCCGGGCGCGGTCGGCGGCGGCGAGCACCTGCTCCGGGGTGGAGTCGGGGGCGTCGACGACCATCGTGGCCCACAGCGCGATGCTGCGGACCAGCTCCAGCGACACGTACATGTCGGCCGCGCGGAAGGTCAGCGCCTGGAACCGCGAGAGCGGGACACCGAACTGCTTGCGCGTCTTGAGGTACTCGCTGGTGGTGGTCAGCGCGGTCTCCATCGCCCCGACCGCCTCGTGCGCGTAGGCCACGGTCGCCCGGGCCAGCGCGAGCTCGATCGCCGCGGTCCGGTCGGTCGCGTCGTCGCCGAGCAGCTCGGCCGGGGTGCCGTCGAGGGTCACCCGCGCAGCGCGGGTGCCGTCGTGGCTGCGGTAGCCGTCCCGGGTCAGCCCGGAGGCGTCCCCGCGGACGACGAACAACCCCGTCCCGCCCTCGACCGCGGCGGACACCACGAGGACGTCGGCGCGGGCGCCCGAGGGCACCGGCTCCTTGACCCCGGACAGCGTCCACCCCTCGCCGGAGCGGGTGGCGGTGACGCCGGTGGCGGTGGGGGTCCAGCGGCTGCCGGGCTCGGCGTGCGCGAACACGACCAGCGAGCTGCCCTCGGACAGCGCCCCGAGCAGCTCCGCGCGCTGCTCGGCGGTGCCGACGTCGGCGACCAGGCCGCCGGCGAGGACCACCGCCTCCACGAACGGCTCGGGCGCGAGCACCTTGCCGATCTCGGTGGCGACCAGGGCGACCTCGGCGTGGCCGGCGCCCATGCCGCCGTCGTCCTCGGCGAAGGGCAGGCCCAGCACGCCCATCTCGGCCAGCTGGGACCAGACCTTCTCGTCGAAGCCCGGGTCCTCCTTGGTCACGGCCCGGCGCTTCTCGGGGTCGTAGGCGCGCTGCAGCAGGCCGGCCACGGCCTCGCGGAGGGCCTGCTGCTCGGTGTCGAAGGTGAAGTCCATCAGGTCACAACCCCAGGATCGTTCCGGCGATGATGGTGCGCTGCACTTCGTTGGATCCCCCGTAGATGGAGACCTTGCGGTAGTTCAGGTACTCGGGGGTGGCCGACCGCGCCCACTCGGGCACGTCGGTGTCGTCGTCGGCGGCGAAGGAGGCCAGCGACAGCGGCCCGGCGATGTCGACCAGCAGCTCGGTGGCGGCCTGCTGCAGCTCCGAGCCGCGCAGCTTGAGCACCGAGGAGGCCGGGTTCGGCTTGCCGTCGCTGGAGTTGGACACCACGCGCAGCGCGGTCAGCTCCAGGGCCAGCAGCTCGTTCTCCAGCTCCGCGATGCGGGTGCGCATCGACGGGTCCTCGATCAGCGGGCGGCCGCCGGAGGTGAGCTGGGCGGCGTGCTCCTTGGCGTCGGCGATCATCCGCTTGGTGGCGCCCACCCGGGCGATGCCCACGCGCTCGTTGCCGAGCAGGAACTTGGCGTAGTCCCAGCCGCGGTTCTCCTCGCCGATCAGGTTCTCGGCGGGCACCCGGACGTCCTCGAAGAACACCTCGTTGACCTCGAAGCCGCCGTCGAGCAGCTCGATGGGCCGCAGCGTGACGCCGGGGGTGTCCATCGGGAAGACCAGCATCGAGATGCCGCGCTGCTTCTTCTCCGCGGTGGGGTCGGTGCGCACCAGGCAGAAGATCCAGTCGGCGTACTGGCCCAGCGTCGTCCAGGTCTTCTGGCCGTTGACCACCCAGTCCTCGCCGTCGCGGACGGCGGCGGTGCGCAGGCTGGCCAGGTCGGAGCCGGCGTCGGGCTCGGAGAAGCCCTGGCACCACCAGATGTCGAGGTTCGCGGTGGCCGGCAGGAACCGCTCCTTCTGCTCCTGGTTGCCGAACGCGGCGATGACCGGGCCGATCATCGAGGCGTTGAACGCCAGCGGCTCGGGGACGGCGGCCAGCTGCATCTCCTCGCGCCAGATGTGGCGCTGCAGCGGCGTCCAGTCCCGGCCACCCCACTCGGCGGGCCAGTGCGGGACGGCGAGGCCGGCGGCGTTGAGGATCCGCTGGGCCTCGACGTAGGACTCCTTGGAGACCTCGCGGTGCGCGGCGACGTCGTCGCGGATGGACTGCGGGATCTTCGTGGTGAAGAACGTGCGCATCTCGTCCCGGAACGCCTGGTCCTCGGGCGACAGGTGCAACTGCATGGACGACCCTTCCTCCTCCGGTGGCGGCGTCGCGCACCGTGCCCACGACGATCCCACACGGTCCTACTCACCGGTAACCGCGACCCCCGCCCCACCCGTGCGGGGGAGGTGCGCACGCCCGGGCTCCAGCCCGGCGGCCGTGCTGCCGACCCTGCCAGCGTGCCCAGCCCGACGTCGGAGCCCGTCCCGGCGGCCGCCCGCCGACCGCGGGTGGCCTCCCGGGAGCTGCTCGGCGCCACCCGCGTCTCGCGCGCCGTGCTGCACGCCGCCGCCGTCCGGGTCGACGCCGCCGTCCTCGTGGTCGTCGCCGAGCCCGGTGGGCCGCGGGTGCGCTGGGCCGGTGCCGGTGTCGAGCGCCTGCTCGGCCACACCACCACCGAGGTGGTCGGCACCCCGCTCGAGCGGCTGTTCCCCGGGACCCCGCCCGCCGTGCTGCTGCGCCGGGAGCGCTCGGTGACCACCGAGCTGCGCGGCCGCTCCCGCACCGGCGTCCTGCACGACCTGGTCGTCACCGCCACGCCCTCCTCGGACGCGGGTGTGTGGACGGTGACCGCCCAGCACGCCCGCACCGCCACCGAGCGCGCGCTGGCCGACTCCGCCGCCGCCCACGAGCGGCGCTTCACCACCCTCACCGAGCGGTCCCCGGTGCCCACGCTGCTCTCGGAGCAGGGCCTGCGGCTGGCGCACGTCAACGACGCCTTCTGCCGGCTGGTGGGGCGCCAGGCCGAGCAGCTGCTGGGCACGGGCTGGCTGGCCGGCATCCACCCCGACGACGTCGAGGCCGTGGTCGACACCGCCGCCGCGGCGCTGACCGGCGAGGTCGGCGACGTGCGGGCCCGGCTGCTGAGCGCCGACGGCGACGAGCGCACCACGGTGCTGCGCTTCGCCCACCTGCACACGCCCGGTCAGGGCGAGGGCTTCGTGGCCACCATCGAGGACGTCACCGAGCGGCTGGCCTTCGAGAACCAGCTGGAGCACCAGGCCACCCACGACCCGCTGACCGGGCTGCCCAACCGCACCCGGCTGGCCTCCTTCGTCGCGCAGCGGTTCCTGCCCGGTGCCGACGGCGGTCTGGCCTGCCTCTTCCTCGACGTCGACGACTTCAAGGTGGTCAACGACTCCCTCGGCCACGACGCCGGCGACCAGCTGCTGGTGCAGGTGGCGCACCGGCTGCGCGCCGCCGTCCGGCCCTCGGACCTGGTGGTCCGGTTCGGCGGCGACGAGTTCGTCGTGGTCTGCGAGGACGTCGACGAGGACGCCGCGGTGGCGCTGGGCCGGCGGATCTCCGCCGACCTCGCCCGGCCGGTGCAGCTGGGCGGGGTGGGCGTCGGGGTGCGGGTCAGCGTCGGGGTCACCGTGCAGACCGCCGAGCACGCGACCGCCGACGAGCTGATCCGGGACTGCGACATCGCGATGTACCAGGCCAAGGCCGGGGGCAAGGGGCGGGTCTCGGTCCTGGACCAGGGCGCCCGCTCCCAGGCCTGGGACAAGCTGCGGCTGGTCGCCGACCTGCGCGCGGCGATCGACACCGGCGGGCTGACCGTGGCCTACCAGCCGGTGGTGGACACCGCGACGATGCGCCCGGTCGCCGTCGAGGCGCTGGCCCGCTGGCAGCACCCCGAGCGCGGCTGGATCGCCCCCGACGTCTTCGTGCCGCTGGCCGAGGAGAGCGGGCTGGTCGACGCGCTGGGCGCTGCGGTGCTCGAGCAGGTCTGCGCGCAGATCGCCGCGTGGGACGCCGAGCTGGGTCTCGGCGCGCCGCGCAGGGTCAACGTCAACGTTTCGGCCCTCCAGCTGGACGAGCACCTGCCGGCGCTGGTCGCCGACGTCGTCGCCCGGCACGGCGTGGGCCACGAGCGGATCTGCGTGGAGCTGACCGAGTCCGCGCTCGTGCGCGACCCGGACCTGGCGCTGCTGGTGCTGCACCGGCTGCGCGACCTGGGCACGTCCGTCGCCGTCGACGACTTCGGCACCGGCTACTCCTCGCTGGCGCACCTGCGCCGGCTGCCGGTGGACTGCCTCAAGATCGACCGGTCCTTCGTGGCCGAGCTCTCCGAGGGCCACCCCGAGATCACCGGCGCCGTCGTCGCGCTGGCCACGGGGCTGGGCCTGTCGTCGGTGGCCGAAGGGGTGGAGACGGTGGACCAGGCACGGACCCTGACCGAGCTGGGTGCCACGCACCTGCAGGGGTACGGCATCGCCCGGCCGATGGACGCCGCGGCGGCGACCGCCTGGTTCGCGGGGCGTGCCCGGTGACGGTGCAGCCGGTGCTGGAGGACCTGGTGCCCGACGGCGAGCACGAGGACATCGAACCCGGGGAGGAGCCGACCGAGGCCGAGCTGGCCGCAGCCCTCCTGCCCGGCGTCGCCTTCGACGTCCACGAGGTGCTCTCGCACATCGACGAGCTGGCCGCCCAGCGGCCGGTGGCCGCCCAGATCGTCGCGCTGACCCACGCCGACGACGCCGGCGCCCGGGAGCTGTCCCGGCTGCTGGCCGCCGACGCCGCGCTGACCGGGCGGGTGCTCAAGCTGGCCAACTCCGCGTTCTACGGGCTGTCCGGCCGGGTCTCCTCGCTGCAGTTCGCGGTCACCGTGGTCGGCTTCGCCACCGTGCGGTCGATGGCCAGCGTCGCGCTGACCGGACCGGACGACGGTGCGTTGCCGGCCGACCACTGGGTCACCACCACGCACCTGGCGCTGGCCTGCGAGGCCCTGGCACCGCGGATGGGTGCCCGGGCGCAGGACGCCATGTGCACCGGCCTGCTCGCCCAGCTCGGCGCCGCCCTGCTCACCCACCACGACCCCGTGGGCTACGCGGAGGTGGCGGCGCAGCCGACCTCGGCCGCCCGGCGGGCGGCCGAGGTCGAGCGGTACGGCGTGCACGCGGTGCAGCTGACGTCGGCGGCGATGCGGCACTGGGGCTTCCCGCCCGCCATGGTCCGCCCGGTCACCGAGCTGGACGACGTGGACTCGGTGGCCGGCGGCATGCTCCGCGCGGCCTTCGAGATCACCGACCGGGCCACCGTGCCCGGCTACGCGCCGCAGCCGATCGGCCGGTTGTCCTGCGACCGGTTGCGCGACGCCGACGTCCCGCCGGTGCTGCTCAAGGTGCGCACCGAGGCCGCCGAGCTGCGCCGGGCCCTGCTCGTCTAGGGCGCGGGTCTAGTAGACGGCCACCCCGGGGGTGCCACCGCCGGCGGCGACCGCGTCGCCGGTGACGGCCACGCTGCGCGGGGAGCACAGGAAGACCACGACGTCGGCCACCTCGTCGGCGGTCACCAGCCGGCCGATCCGGGTGGCGGCCGGTGCCGCGGCGACGTCGGCGGGGGTGCGCTCGGTGACGGTGGCCCCGGGGTGCACGCAGGTGACGTTGACCCCGTGCGGGCCCAGCTCCTCCGCGAGGTTGGCCGTCACGGCCGCCACCGCGACGTTGCGGACGGTGCCCACCAGGTTGCCGGTGGCCCGGGCGTTGAGGCCGCTGACGTTGACGATGCGCCCCCAGCCCTGCCCGGTCATGTGCGGGGCCACGGCCCGGGCGCAGCGCAGGTAGCCCAGCACCTTGGTCTCGACCTCCACCCGCAGCGCGTCGTCCCCGAGGTCGGCCAGGGACGGCACCGGTGCCGAGGACGCCGGCCGGGCGGCCGCGTTGACCAGCACGTCCACCCCGCCCCAGGCGTCCACCACCGCCTGGACGGCGGCGCGCACCGCGGCGTCGTCGGTGGTGTCGGCGGGGACGACGAGCGAGGGGCCGGCGAGCTGGGCGGCGGTGGCCTCCAGCTGGTCGCGGGAGCGGGCCAGCAGCGCCACCTGCGCACCCTCCTGCGCCAGCCGCAGCGCGACCGCCTTGCCGATGCCCCGCCCGGCGCCGGTGACCAGCGCGCGCTTCCCGGTCAGCTGCAGGTCCACGGGGGCCACGCTAGGCACCGCTGCCGGGCAGGCGCACCCTGGAGGCCGTGTTCGAGATCGACGAGATGGCACTGCTGACCCGGGAGGTGCTGCGCGAGCGCAGTGCGGCCCTGGTCGCGGAGACCTGCGCGTGGGCCGTGGGCACCGCCGACCGGCCGCACCACACCCGGCGCCGCGGCCGGCTGGTCGCCACCGGGACGACGGTCGGCGTGCGCGCGGAGAACGGCCAGCCGCTCGGCGACGAGGAGACCGGGCGGCTGGACCTCGGCGACGCCCGGCCCGGCAGCTTCCGCGACGCGCTGAACATGGTCGACGCCGAAGGCGGTCTCTACGCCGACCGCTTCGACGTCGAGGTGCTGGAGCCCTTCGTGCAGCAGACCTGCGCGCTGGCCGGGGAACGGCTGCGCGCGGCCCGCCCGCAGGCGTGGGCGGAGCTGGCCGACGACGTCGGGGAGGACCCGGCCGACGTGGCCGCGGTGGTCCGGGCGGGGGAGTGGGAGGCGCCGCTGCGGATCGTCGCCGAGCACCTCGTGCTGGCCGCGATCGGCGACACCCCGCTGGCCGTCGTGGAGGCCGAGGGCGTGCCGTTGTCCCTGGTGCGGGCCGCCGAGGGCATCGCCCGGCAGGCCGCCCCGGCGCCGCCCGCCCCGCCCGCCGAGCTCGCCGGGGTGCTGTTCCTGGCGCGGGCCGCCCTGGCGGGGGAGCCCGCGCCCATCCCGGCGTCCGCGGCCGACCGGGTGCTGGCCGCGCTGCTGGCCGAGGGCCTGGAGCGCGACGAGGTGCTGGCCGTCCTCGCCGACCTGCCCCTGGAGCCGGACGCCGAGCGGGACCTGCGCCGCCTGGCCGAGCAGCTGCCCGACTGACCCATCCCGCAGCCGGGCCGGCCGGTCGTTGACAGGCCCGACGTCGTAGGTCAATGTACCGATGCATTGGTCCATTGCTTCGGAGGTCGTCATGGCTGGTCCGCTGTCCTCGGCGCCGGTGGTGCTGGTCCTGCTTGCCGGGCTGGTGGTCGTCGTCGGGCTGGCCGTCACCGCCGTCAGCCGTCGTCAGCTGGACCCGGTGGTGGCCGACGCCCGTCGGCACGGCGCCGGGACCGGTGGGCTCGCCGTGCTGGTGGGCCTGGCCGCAGCGGTCGCGGTCGGCCTCACCGACCCCGCCGCCCGGCTCGGGTCCGGGGTGTCGGCGGCGCTGACCCCGCTGGTCTTCTCCGCCGCGCACACGACCGTCCTGTGGGTGGGGGAGTCGGCCTGGCCGCGCCCGCGCGGCGCCGTCCGCACCGCGTCGCTGGTCCGCCGGCGGTTCCCCGCCGAGGCGCGGCGGGCGCGTCGCGTGCTGG
>NZ_JAMXRZ010000082.1 GCF_024124375.1 Klenkia sp. PcliD-1-E | reverse complement strand
GGCGCCGACCACGACGACGGCGCCGACCACGACGACGGCGCCGACCACGACGACGGCGCCGACCACGACGACGGCGCCGACCACGACGACGGCGCCGACCACGACGACGGCGCCGACCACGACGACGGCGCCGACCACGACGACGCCGCCGACCACGACGACGCCGCCGACCACGACGACGCCGCCGACCACGACGCCGCCGACCGTGACGACGGCGCCGACCACGACGACGGCGCCGACCACGACGACGGCGCCGACCACGACGACGCCGCCGACCACGACGCCGCCGACCGTGACGACGAACCTGGCCTCCACAGCAACCGTCACCGCGTCGTCCCAGTCCACCGGCACGGGTCAGACGGCCGACAAGGCCGTGGACGGCGTCATCTCCGGGTACCCAGCTCAGACGACCGCGGAGTGGGCATCTTCGGGCCAGGCGGCCGGCGCCTGGTTGCAACTGACCTGGGCGACCAGCCAGCAGCTGGACCGGGTGGTCCTGTACGACCGCCCCAACGTCTACGACCAGATCACGAGCGCGACGCTCACGTTCTCCGACGGCTCGGTGGTCAGTGTGCCGTCGCTGGACAACAGCGGAGCGGCGACGACGGTCACCTTCCCCGCTCGCTCCACGACGTCCCTGCGGCTCACAGTGCTGACCGCCGGTCAGTACACGAGCAACGTGGGTCTCGCAGAGATCCAGGTCCTCGGCGCAGCCTCGACCGGCGGCACCAGCCCGGCTCCGACGACCTCGGTGGCTCCGACGACCTCGGTGGCTCCGACGACCTCGGTGGCTCCGACGACCTCGGTGGCTCCGACCACCTCGGCGTCCTCGACCAGTTCGGCCGCGGTCAACCTCGCGCCGGCAGCATCCGCTACCGCGTCGTCGCAGAGCACCTCGACGGGCCAGACAGCAGCCAAGGCGACGGACGGGGTCATTGCGGGGGCGCCGGCACAGCCGACCGCCGAGTGGGTGTCGGCCAATCAACGGACCGGGGCCTGGCTCCAGCTGTCGTGGACGTCCGCGGTACGGCTCAGCAGCGTCGTCCTGTTCGACCGACCCAACCTCCTCAACCAGATCACGGGCGGAACGCTGACGTTCTCGGACGGCTCGTCGATCGCGGTGTCTTCGCTCGCCAACAACGGCACTGCGGTCACGCTCGCCTTCACGGCGCGCACGGTCTCCTGGGTACGGTTGACGGTCACCAAGGTGAGCTTGACGACCACGGCCGTCGGCTTGGCGGAGATGCAGGTCTGGGGCACCAGGCCAGCCTGATCGTCGGCGCGGTGTCCCTGCCTCCTTCGGGTGGTGGGGTGCAGCCAGCTGACCAAGTCGTGCCGGTGCCGGACCTAGGGTCGACGCGGCGGCCACAAGGCCCGGCCGGGTCGGCTCACCCCGGCTTCCTCCGATCGAAGGGTGCCGGTACTCGATGACGCTCCCCAGACCGACGTCCCGTCCTCTCGAGCCACGTCCCTACACCTCCGAGGCGCAGACCCACCCTGCTGGTGCCCGAGAACTCCTTCGGTGGATGGCCGAGGACATCGAGGTCAACCGACACCGAGGAGGGGGCTCCCTCGGCGTGGCAGCGGTGGTCATCTTCAGGCTGAACCAGTTCGGCATACGCGGGCGTGGCCTGCTGTCCGCGGTCCTCTCCGTGTTGAGTCTGCCCCTCGTGGCTTTCGCCCGTCTCCTGCTGAGCTGCGAGCTACCGGGTTCGGTCGCCTGTGGGCGCCGGCTCGTGCTCGGTCACGGAGGACGAGGGGTCATCGTGGTGAGGGATGCCGTGCTCGGCGACGACGTCGTCATGGCCCCGTTCACCGGCCTCGGCGTCGCCTACCCCGCGCCCGGCGCCCCGGTGGTCGGGAGCCGTGTCTACCTCGGCGCGTTCGCATCCGTCCTGGGGGACGTGCACGTCGGTGACGGTGCCTTCCTCGGTGCCAAGTCCCTCGTCACCCGCGACGTGCCCGAGGGCACTCTGGTGGTGGGCGTGCCGGCCAAGGTCGTCGGACCCGCCCCGGTGCAGCCATGACCCCCGAGGGTGAGGACCGGGACACCTGCGTCCTCGGCATGAGCGCGGTGCTCGTGGACGTTCTCCAGAACGGGCGCAGCGCGGTCGGCACGTGGTTGAACCACTACAGCGCGATGCAGTGCCTCGACGGGGCCGTCCCGTTGGAGGACTTCGACGTCGTGGGGATCGACGGCATCCTGCTGGCGGCACTCGTAGGCTCCGACGAGCCCCGAACGAGCGCCGATCTCGTCCTCCCCGAGGTCTTCGAACGCTGCACGCACCTCCGTGTTGCCCTGATCGGCTCGACCCCCTCGACGTTGGCGGCCGTCCGGGCCAAGCTCGAGTCCATCACGGACCACCGGGTCGTCCTGGCCGTGGACGGCTACGCGGGTCTCCCCCCGGAGCCCGAGCTCCGCAGGGCTCTCGCCGAATCATCGCCGGACCTCGTCGTGGTCGGGCTCGGCGCACCGAGGCAGGACCACCTCGCCCTCCGCCTGAGGGCACCGCGCAGACTCGTCGTCACCTGCGGCGGCTGGTTGGACCAGTACCCCCAGGACGACTACTACCCTTCGTGGGCCTACCCGCTCCGTCTGAACTGGCTGGTCCGGTTGTGCAGAGAACCTGGTCGGCTGTGGCGTAGATACACGATCGACGCGGTTGCCGCTGTTCGCCGGAGGAAGGCGCTGAGGGCCTTCACTACCCGGTCACGCACCGCCGGCACGATCGGGTCCTCATGCTGATCAGTGTTCAACCGCACCTGCGTTACGGCGGGGCGGAGCGGCAGACCGTGCTCCTGTCCAACATCGTGGCCCGTCGGCGGGGAAGGGCGGCCGTGGTCCTCCACGAACGGGTGGGCGGGTTGCTGGACGCGCTCGACCCGGCGGTGCGCGTCGACAGCCTGGGTCTGGACGACCACCTGCGGACCCCGGTCGTTGCCCGCCGACTGCGCCGTGTCCTCGACGAGCAATACCGATCAGGCGAGAAGTCCCTGGTCGGTCTGCATCTGTGGTCGAGCATCCTCGCCGGCGCGCTGGCCGACCGGCCGGACGACGACGGGTTCACGTTCGTCTACTACGAAGACCTCGACCCGGCTGAGCACGCTCGCTTCATCCGCCTCGGCAAGGTCAAGCAGCGGCTCGTGCGACAGGTCTTCCGCCGTCGCGACGTCGTCGTCGCCAACACCGAGCGGGTCGCCGACGCGATGGTGGCGGCCTACGGGCTCCAGACCAGGCCGCGGGTGATCAGTCCGGCCGTCGACCTCGCGTCCTTGCGGGCCGCGGCAGTGCAACCGCGGGCCGTGGCCCAGCGCTCGCGGCCCCTCTCCGTCGCCACGGTGGGTTCTCTGGTGCCGCTGAAAGGCCTGGACGTGGTCTACCAAGGTCTTGTGGAATCCGGATTGGAGTGCGAGTGGCATGTCATCGGGGAGGGCCCCTTGCGGGGGTGGCTCGACGGCCTGCCCGCTGACGGCCGCGTGGTGGTGCGGACCTACGGGGGCCACCCGAGGCCCTACGACGTCGTCCGGGACGTCGACCTGCTCGTGCACGGTGCGCATTCGGAAGCGCTCGGTCTGGTCCTGCTGGAGGCGATGGGGGTCGGTGTGCCAGTGGTGTCCAGTGCTGCGTCAGGGCCGTCGGAGATGGTCCGGCTGATGGGCGACCGACCGGATTTCCTCAGTCTCTACCCGACCGGGGATCCTGCCTCTCTCGCCCGGCTCCTCCGGGACCGGGTGGCGACGCTCGAGTCGCGTCCCGATCTCGACGACATGCAGGGCTACATCCGCCGGTACTCGATCGAGACCACTGCCGACGCCTGGGCCGAGCTCGGATCCGATCATGGCTGCACCTTCTGAGGCAGCGGACGAGATGCAGTCGGCCCCGCCGGGCCCTCGTCTGCCCTGGCGGCGACTGACCTCGTTCGTGGGGCTCCCCCTCATATCGCTGCTCGGGTCGTTGTCCGTCCTCCCTGTGGTCGGATCGGTCGGCGGCGCCCCGGGACTGGCAGCCGTCGCCCTCGGCACCACCATCGGTGGAGGCGTGGCGACGCTGCTGCAGTGGGGATGGGGCTTCGTCGGTCCAACGCTGGCCGTCGGGCTCGACGCCGGCGGGCGCGCCCGCCTGCTGTGGACCAGCATGCTGTCCCGGGCGCTGGTGGGGGCCGTGCTCCTCCCCGCGGGCGCAGCGCTCGCGGCCTCGACCGGGCCGCCGGGCTACCGCCTCCTCACCGCCCTGACGGCGGTCGCCATCGGCATGCTCGGGATGAGCGCCTACTGGTTCTTCGTCGGCACCGGTCGTCCGGGTCAGGCTGCGCGTTACGAGACCCTGCCCCGGCTCGCGGTGCAGCTGCTGTCCGCGGGCGCAGTCCTGGCCACCGGCCAACTCCTGTGGTATCCCGCCGTCTTCCTCGTCGGGCAGATCCTGACGATCGGCTACCTGACGAACCGGCTCGCTGCCGTCGGTTGGCGTCGTGGACAGTGGGCGGCAGCCCTCGACGCCCTTCGGGACCAGCGGGCCTCCGCGGCGACGGACCTCGTGGTGGCCACGGCTGCGACTGCCCCGATCAGCGTCCTCGCGGCAGTGGCTCCCGGCTCGCTCGCCGTCTTCGCGGCGTGCGACCGCGTCCAGAAGCTGGCCCAGTCCGGCATCCAGCCTCTCTACAACGCGTTCCAGGGGTGGGTGTCCGAGGACGGCCTGGGCGGGGGACGGCGCCGCATGCAGCTCGCCGTGGGCACGACGTCCGTCGCGGGGTTGGTCGCCGGTCTCGTCGTGGCCGTGGGCTTGCCGGTGGTCGACTCGGCCCTGTTCGGCGGCGCCGTGCAGGTCGGGTTCCAGGTGAGCGTCCTCTTCGGCGCCGCCTTCGCCGTCTGGGCCCTGGTCTCCGCCATCACGTTCGACGTCCTCGCCCCGTCCCGCCGGTCCGGGGTGATCCTCGTGAGCACGCTCGTCGGCGCTGGCCTGGCACTCGCCGGGATGTCGGTGCTGCCGCGCACGTACGGTGCAGCTGGGGGTGGGTTCGCTGTCCTGGCGGGCCAGGTGGGTTCTCTCGTCGTGCAGTGCGCGGCACTCGGCAGGGGTCTGCACCCACGTCGCAGGCAGCACGCGTCGCCCACGGCGTGACGGCTCGTCACTCGAAGGAGTCGGTGATGCCGTCGCCAGGCGAACGGGATCGCCCGATCGTGTCAGGCTGGGAACGGTCGCCGCCAGCGAGGAGGGCGCCCACCGGTGAGGCCGGTTGACGAGGACGGGGAAGTCAGTGGAACCGAGAGCTGTGTGGTCCGCGCTGAAGCGCGGATGGGTGATCATCGTCCTCGCGGCTGTTCTCGGGAACTCGGCCGCCGCGGGCATCACGTACCTGTTGGGGCCTTCCTACTCCAGCACTCTGCAGTTCTTCGTGAAGACCACAGGGTCGGCGACCACCAGCGACGCCTTCCAGGGTGCGCAGTACGCGGAGCAGCGCGTGGCCTCGTACACCGAGCTGCTGACCGGGGCCGAACTCGCCCAGCGAGTCGTCGACGAGGTGGACGTCGCGATCACCCCTGAGCGCGTCCAGTCCGACATCGACGCGACCACCGTCACCGGGACGGTCCTCATCGACGTCACCATCACCGACGGATCCGCAGACGTCGTCGCCCAGATCGCCGCAGCAGTTGCCGACCAGTTCCCCCAGCAGATCGCGGAGCTGGAGACCACCGAGGACGACCCCGCCACCGTCATGGTGTCGACCACGGATGACCCGAGCCCGCCCGTGGCCGCCGACGTACTGCTCCGCAACACCGGGTTCGGCCTGGTCATGGGTCTGCTGATCGGCGTCGTCATCGCTGTCACCCGGGCTCTGCTCGACCGTTCGGTGCGCGACAAGGACCAGGTGGAAGCCCTCGTCGGTGCGCCGGTGACGGGCACCGTCTTCCGCGACGGCGGCCTCGAGCGCGACAGGGGCCGAGGTCGGCCCACGTCGTCCCGGACGACCGAGTCCTACCGCCAGCTCGCGGCGAGCCTGCAGTACCTGGACGTCGACAACCCGCCCAAGGTCATGCTCGTGGTCAGTTCTGTGCCGGCCGAGGGCAAGACCACGACCGTCGTCGAGCTCGCGAGGGCGTTGGCCGAGAGCGGGGCCAGGGTGGTCGTGGTCGAGGCCGACCTGCGTCGTCCGCGCGTCGTCGAGCACCTCGACCTGGTGGGCGGCCCGGGGCTGACGAACGTCCTGGCCGGCAAGGTCGGCATCGCGGACGTCACCCAGGTCGCCGAGCCCGGGATGGACGTCATCGGTTCGGGCCCGACACCGCCGCACCCGGGGCGACTGCTGGGGTCCGAGCAGATGGTCGCGTTCCTCGCCCACCTGCGGGACCACTACGACTTCGTCCTGGTGGATGCTGCGCCCCTGTTGCCCGTGGCGGACAGCCGACGCCTCGCTGCCCTGGTCGACGGGGTCCTGCTGACCGTCCGGTTCGGGCGGACCACGGCGGACCAGCTCACCGAGGCGTCGACCGCCCTGTCGTCGGTCGGTGCGCGGATCCTCGGCGTCGTCCTCACCATGGTCCCGCCCAACAGCGACCTCGCGCAGGCGCTCGCGTACGGGGAGGACTACGGGTACGACGGGGCGCCCGTGGTCGACCCGGCCACGGAAGGGGACGACGACCTGGAGGGCGGCGGGCGGGCGATGCCGGGGGACCGGCCCACTGCCGCGGACGCCGACGGTTGGGGTGCTCCGGTCGGCGGTGTGCCGGTGGACAAGGGCGACCAGCAAGTCGGCGCGCCGGTGCCCCCACGACCGTCATTGCGGGGTCCCGACAGCGGCCGAACCGGCGCGGCGACCGGCTGGCCAACCGACAGCTCGTCCGCACGGGACGCCGGTTCCGGTCGCCGCACTGCTGTGGCGGACGCTCAACGGAGCGGGCTCCGAGGTGCCGGCGGTCAGCAGCCTGATCGGCGTCGATGACGCGCCGGGTCTGGACCGAGCACCCACGTCCCGGGTGACCCGGTGTGCGCGGCAGCCCATCCCCGACGTCGCCGTAGGACAATCTGCAGGCGAGCCCCGCCCCGGTCGGCGAGCCGACCGGCCCCTGCAGTTGCCGACCAACCCGGATCCACAACGAGAGGCACGACGTGGCACACCCCCCGACGGACGACCCTGCACCGGGCGCGACCGCCGGCCCCGAGGAGGGCCGGCCGTCCCCGCGGTTGGGTCGTCGAGGGTTCGTCGTGGGAGCTGTCGCGGGCGGGTCCCTCGTGGCGGCGGCCGTCGCCGGACGCGCGAGCGTCCGGGGACCGGAGGGCTCGCCGGCTGACCTCGCCTCGACGTCGGTGGTGCTCAGCGGGAGCGGCATCGATCCGACGGGTGCGTCGGACAGCACCCGTGGCCTCCAGGGCGCCGTCGACGACGCGGGCGACGGGGCCTCGCTCTGGCTCCCCGCGGGGTTGTACCTCGTCGACGGGATCCGCCTGCGCACGGGCCAGTCCCTCCGGGGCCCGTCGGCGAGGAACTACTCCGGCCGCGCGGAGACCGGTGCCCGGTTGAGGGCCCGGTCCAGGGACGTGACCGATCCCGTCCTCACCGTGGGCCAGTTCGGCCACGTCGAGGACATCGCGGTCCAGGGTGAGGGTCGCAGTGGGCCCGCTGTCGCCGCGGAGGGGGGCGGTCCCTCGTTGACCCGGGTGACGATGGTCGACGGGTCCGTCGGCTACGACGCCCGGTACGTCAGCGGAGCCGTCCTGACCGAATGCCAGGTGCACGAGAACGGCACGGGGCTGAAGGACCTGGTGGACTCGATGGTCGCCTTCTGCACGATCAACGCGAACGGCGACGACGGCATCAGCCTGGGCCCCGGGGCGAACGACAACACCTTCGTCGGCAACAAGGTGGAATGGAACGACGGCCACGGGATCAGCGCTCTGCAGGCGGTGCACAACCTCGTCAGCGGTGGCATCCTCGACCGCAACGGCCTGGCCGGGGTCCGGCTGCAGGAGTGTGGGCACACGGCGTTGTCCGGTCTGGTCCTCAGGCGCAACGGCAGGCTTGCGGAGGGCGATCCGACAGAGGACGTGCACGTCCACCAGCTCGACTGCGAGGCCGTCGTGGTCACGGGGATCGTCACGCACGACGGTGCCGACGACGACGCATCGGGGTACCGGTCACCGTCCGTCGCCCTCCGGCACGACGGTGGTGTCGACATCGCCTACACCTGCAACGACCTGACGGGTCGGACATCCGCGGTGGCCGTCGACGTGGTGGCTGCAGGCACCCGGCTGACCAGCATGCTCAACCTCGGGGTGCCGGCACTGCAGGAGGTGTCGGGGACCGCGGGTCGCGGAGTCCGGCAGGACGTAGCGGTGCCCGCGGGGTCGACGGGCACCGCGTCCCTCCAACTGGGGGCCGTGGCCGACGGGACGCTCGGCGATGTGCTCGTCCTGCGCGCGGTGGCTCAGGTGGGCGTCACACGGGACCGCTCGGTGGGGGAAAGCACCATCGTGGTGTCCCGCCAGGGAGAGCTGGACGTCGCACTCGGTCCGGTGGTCGACGTCATGGGCGGGGCGTTCGGGGCGGCGGGGCCGCTGGAGCTGTCGGCCGTACTCGGTCAGGACGGCGGTGCGTTGCAGGTCCTGCTCCAGAACCGTGGGGCTGTCGATGCCCGCGTCGGGGTCGAGCTGCGATGAGACCGGCCCTGCGACCTGCCGACGGCAGTCCGGGCGCGCCCGGGGGTAAGGCCGTGCGACCGCCTGTCCTGCAGGAGTGGCTCGTGCTGGGGTCGCTGGCGGTGCTGGCCGTGGTGGGTCTGCTCTCGCCCGGTCGATTCAACGCGGCGCCGGCGGAGTTGCTGCTCGAAGTCGCCTTCTTCCTCGCGAGTCTGTCCCTGGTGCGGCGGATGACGCCGGCGGGACAGGTCATGCTCGTGCTGGCCGGGGGGTACGTCCTGCTGAAGGTGCTCCTCCTGCTGTTCTTCGGCGACGCCGGGCTCCTGGACTTCCTGCTGGCCTACAAGTCCTTCGTCTACGTGGCGCTCCTCGGTGCATGGGTCGGCGCCGACGTGTTCGACCGCCGCAGGTTGGCCCGGTTCACCACCTTCCTGGTGGTCGTCTTCCTCCTCAAGTACGGCTACTCCGTGGCGCTCGGTCTGGCGGACCGGCCGGGGGTCTACCTCGAGAACAACTTCGAGTTGATCCTCCTCATGGGGGTGTTCCTGCTCGCCCACCCCCACCTCGGGAGGGAACGTCCCTGGGTCTTCGCCGGTCTTGCCGTCACGGTGCTGCTGTCCGGTTCGCGCAGCGCCGCCCTCGGGCTGATGGTCGTCTACCTGTTCATCTACCTGCGCACGAGCACACGGACCTGGCCGCTCCAGGTGATCGGGACGGGTGTCGTCGGCTACGCCGTCCTGCTGGTGTTCAGCGCCCGGGCGCAGTCCGACGGAGGGGCGCGACTGGACCGGCTGAACTTCCTGGACACCTTCCTCTACGAGGTGCGGGACTGGCCGCTGTGGGAATGGTTGACCGGCTCCTTCCCCCTCACCCCGCTCTCGCCGGGCTCGTGCGGCAGTCTGGCGTTCTACGCGCCGTTGTTCAGCAAGACCGATCCGGGTGTCTGCTACTCGGTGATCCTCCACTCCTACTTCCTGCGCGCGGTCTTCGACCACGGGCTCCTCGGTATCGCTCTGCTGCTCGTCCTGCTCTGGGTGGGCCTGCGCCGCAGCGGTGCGGATCGGCGACCGGCGCTGGCCCTGCTGGCCCTCATCTCCGTCAGCGGGTTGTCGGTCTCGGCGTTCAACAACGTCTTCTCGGCGATCACCGTGGCCATCTGCTTGGCGATGGTCCGGACCGGCACCCAGCCCGCGGTCGGTCAGGGCGGGAGAGGAGAACCGGCATGGCGCAGTCGCGAGTGAGGGCCACCCACCCCCGGACAGTGCCCGAGTTGTTGGTGTGGCTCGTCGAGGACGTCCGGGTCAACAGGGCCCGCGGAGGGGGGCTGAGCGTCGTGGCCGTGCTGACCTTCCGCCTCCACCAGTTCGGCTGCCGCGCCGCGGGACCGGCAGCCCGGTTGATGAAGGTGGCGGCGCTGCCTGGCGTCCTGGTGGCCAGGTTGCTGCTCGGGTGCGAGATCCCGGGCTCGATCGCCTGCGGGCGACGGTTGGTGCTCGCCCACGGTGGCCGCGGGGTCGTCGTGGTCGAGGGGGTGGAGATCGGTGACGACGTCGTGATGGCGCCCTTCGCCGCGATCGGCACCGCCTACCCCGCTCCGGGCGTGCCGACGATCGAGGACGGGGTCTACCTCGGTACGCATGCCACCGTCCTCGGACAGGTGACCATCGGTGCGGGCGCCTTCCTCGGTGCCCGCGCCCTCGTGCTGTCGGACGTGCCCCCCGGCGGCTTCGCGGCCGGGGTGCCTGCCGAGATCCGGACGTCAGCCGCCGGTTGAGCGCCGCGGCGCGGCTCGCGGCGCAACGGTCCGCCAGTCCTCCGCCGTGGTGACGGCATCCCGGCCTCCGGTCGTGCCGACCACGAGGACCGGGCCGTCGAACGGCCGGATGGCGAGGCGCCCCCAGGCCCGCTCCAGCTGCAGGTCCGCGTGCCGGTCCGTCGGCCGGGTCGCGGGGGCGTACCGGTCGACGAAGGCGTCCCACACCGACCCGAGGCGCCCCGGGGACGTCAGACGAGCTCGCCAACGCCGGGTGGCACGCACCAGCTCCACCAGCCCGTTGCCCGGCGGGGCGACGGCATCCACCAGGAGGACCGGCGCGGGGTCCTCACCGCCGGCCCGCAGGTGCCGGGCGATCTCGATCGCCAGCAGCCCGGCCCTCCCCCACCCGGTGAGGTGGTGGGGGCCGGTCGGTTGGATGTTCCGCACGGTCCTAGCCAGGTGGGCGGCGACCTCGGCCAACCAGTCGTCCGGCCGCGTCGGGTCGAGGTCGCTGAGATCGGGTACCAGGACGTACCGCGCGGCTTCCGCGTCGTCGACGGAGAGGTCCAGAACGGCGTGCTCCGCACCCGGGGAGCGCCGAACAGCACTGATGAGGAAGACCGGGGGCGTGGTGCCGCCTCGGAGGAGCGGGTCCGATGGGTCAGCTGTGTCCGCCGTCAGCTCCAGGAGCGTCCCCAGGGTCGGCCTGCGGTAGAACTCGACGGTGGACAACGGTTCGCCGATCAGGCTGCTGACCCGTTGCACCAGCGTCATCAGTCGACGGGAATCCCCACCCAGATCGAAGAAGTCGTCCCCGGGTCGGCACTCCGTCAGCCCGAGGACGTCGGCCCACACCTCCGTGACCGACCGATCGGTCGTGGTCGCGGGAGGCATGTCTGCGGGGTCGCCCTGTGGGATGCCCGCGGCACCGTTGTGCACCCGCACTGCTGAGCGGATGACCGCGAGACTGCCGGGATTGCGGAGGGCCGCCGTGTTGGCGACGTGATCGCCGTTGACGGCGTCGCGGGCGGCTCGTTCCGACGGCTTGCCGCTGTGGGTGGTGGGGAACTCCGGCACGGCGACGACCACCGCCGGGACGTGCGCGGCCGAGGCACGCCGACGAAGGGTGCGGCGGATCTCCCGGACCAGGTGCTCGTCGAGGTGCACGCCGGGGGCAGGGACCACGAGCAGGACCATCCGGGTCTGCCCCGGCCTCTGCGGATCGCGTTGCTCGATGGCCATGGCGTTCGCGATGCCGGGCACCTCGCGCAGCGCTGTGTAGACCTCGGCAGGGCCGATGCGGATCCCGGCCACGTTCATCACGCCGTCGGACCTGCCCAGCACCCGTGCGGACCCGTCCTCCCGGAGTTCCACCCTGTCGCCGTGGGTCCACACGCCGAGGTTCTCGGCGAAGTAGGCCGCATGGAACCGGGCACCGTCCGGGTCGCGGAGGAAGCCCACCGGTCGGGAAGGGAAAGGGCGGCGGCAGACCAGTTCCCCGACCTCGCCGAGAACCGGTCGTCCGTCGGAGTCGAGGACCGCGACGTCCAGACCCAGGCTGATGCTCTGGCAGCGCCCTGGATCCACGGGACGTCCGGGGTGGCCGAGCAGGAAGCACCCGATGATGTCCGTGCCCCCGGAGATGGACTGCAGGGGGACGGGACCGAGCTGCTCCGCAAGCCACTCGTACTGCCACGCGTGCAGCACGGCGCCGGTCGAGAGAACGGTGCGCACCCGGTGGAGGTCGTGGTGCTCCGCCGGTCGGTACCCGGCGTCCTGGCACAGTTGCAGGTAGGCCGGGCTGGTGCCGAACACGGTGACCTGCTGGCGCGAGACGATCGACCACAGATCATCGGGACCCAGGACGGGTGCGTCGTTGACCACGATGTGCGCCCCGACCGCGAGAGCCGACAGCTGCCAGTTCCACATCATCCATGCCGTCGTGGTGTGGAAGTACAGGGTGTCGCCGCTGTGCAGGTCCCCGTGCAACCGGTGCTCCTTGACGTGCTCCAGGAGCGTTCCCCCAGCGCCGTGCACGATCGCTTTGGGTGGCCCTGTGGTGCCGGAGGAGAACATCACGAAGAGCGGGTGATCGAAGGGGAAGTGCTCCCACACCGGGGTCGAGTCCGTCGCGACCGCGCCCACGAGGTCTGCGAGTCGGTGCACAGCGGCCGGCAGCCCGGCCGGCACCGGGCCGTCGTCGAGCAGGCACACCGCGCGCACCGTCGGCAGCCCCTCGACCAGGGACGCCGCGCCGGCCGCGTCCATGCCGCCGCGGTCGAGCAGCAGGACGGCGGGTGTCGTCTGCGCGAGGCGG
Source organism: Klenkia sp. PcliD-1-E (assembly GCF_024124375.1). Lineage (GTDB taxonomy): Bacteria > Actinomycetota > Actinomycetes > Mycobacteriales > Geodermatophilaceae > Klenkia. The sequence goes on along the minus strand of NZ_JAMXRZ010000082.1, from coordinate 6,880 downwards.
TCCAGGAGGGCGGGGCTGCCCATGTCCGGTACGGCGGTGGACACCGTCGCGCCCAGCGCTGCCGCGGCCAGGGCCCCTACGATGATGTCCAGGCCGTTGGGGGCCACCGCGGACACGCGGTCGCCCGGCTGGACGCCGATCGAGCGCAGTGCCGACGCAGTGTCGACGACTGCCCGCCGCAGCTCCGCCCGGGTCATGTGCTGGTCCGGCCGATCGGCATGGACCGCTGTCACGGCCGGGGCCTCGTCGGGGACGTCCGGCAAGGTGCGCAACAGCGACTCGGCGTAGTTCAGCGAGACATGCGGGAAGAACCGAGCTGTCTCGACGTCCTCCCCGAGGAGCGCCGGCTGGTCCGACCCGCTCCGCGGCAGCCCGGACCAGGTCAGCAGAGCGCCCCAGAACTGGTCAGCGTTGTCGACCGAGAACGCGTGCAAGGCGTTGTGGTCACCGAGCAGTCGACCCGCCGTGGCCTCGCACAGTGCGTGGAACTCGACGAGCTGCGGTGAGCGCACCCCCTCAGGCGACATCGAGCTGTCCCGCCGTCCAGCTGCTCAGCGGGGTGGGGCTGATCGTGGCCTCGACGGGGAGAGGGACGGCGGAGGTCGCGAGGACGGCCTCAAACCCCTCGGGGACGGTGACCGGGAGGAGCGTCCAGGTCCCCACCCGGCGCGTGGCACGTCCGGGCGTCGTCGGCACATGCCGAGGCGAGGTGAGCAACCCGGTACCGACCGCCTTCAGCACGGCCTCCTTCTCGGCCCACGACCGCGCCGCGGCTTGCGGACGCAGAGGGGGCGGCACGGCCAGGAGGTCCGCGGACTCCGTCGGGGACAGCCATCCCTCCAGGACCGTGTTCCCGGTCCACGGGACCACCCGCTCGACGTCGACCCCGATCCGAGCGCCCACAGCGACGGCGACCAGACCGAGCCCGTCGCGACGGCTGCAGGAGACGTCGACGTCGGGGCTGCAGTCCAGGACGGGCCGGCCGAGGTGGTTGGTGGTCAGGGGCACGGCAGCCGGTGCGCAGTCGAGAACCTGCGCCAGAGCGTGCCGCACTGCCCCGCGCAGGACAGTGCGGTGCCGCCGCACGGTGGCTGTGCCTCGGTCGGCTCGGGTCCGTTCACCCACGTCCAGACAGGCGCGGATCTGGACGACGGCTGCTTCGGGGACGTCCAGCAGCACCTGGTGCACGGCGAGCCACGGCCGGCCGTCCGACGTCGGGGAGGGCACGGGAAGAGCTTGACACGGGGCCGGCCCCGAGGGGCGCGCGTCGAGACGGAGTCCCCCCGCCGAGGGAGCTTCTCCCGCAGTCGGCGGTGACGCGGCGCACGGAGGCGACGGCGGCCCTGGCCGACTAGCCTGGAGAAGGCCCCCCGCGTGCCCGCGCGACCTGCGCGGGCTGCGTGAGCGGTGCGGCCCGGACCCGATGGAGTACCCCCTCGTGAGCCTGCGCGGCGTGCTCGACGTCGTCCTGACCGACCCCGGCATGGCCCGGGTCGTCGCCCGGGCCGGCTCGGCCGACCTGGCCGTGACCGCTCCGCCCCCGGTGCAGCCGCTGGTGGCCGCCGCCCTGGCGGCTCCCTCGCCCGGTGCGTCGGTGCCGGTCCTGGTGGTGACGGCGGGGGAGCGGGACGCCGACGCCACCGCCGACCTGCTGCGCTGCTTCGTCCCGGACCGCCGGGTCGAGGTGTTCCCCGCGTGGGAGACGCTGCCGCACGAGCGGCTCAGCCCCCGCGCCGACACCGTCGGCCGCCGGTTGGCCGTGCTGCGCGACCTCACCCACCCGGAGGCGGCCACCGGGGCGATCGACGTCCTCGTCGCGCCGGTCCGCAGCCTGCTGCAGCCGCTGGCCCCCGGGCTGGGCGACCTGGTCCCCGTCGAGCTGCGGGCCGGCGACGAGGCCGAGCTGGACGCCGTCGCCCAGCGGCTGGTCGACGCCGCCTACACCCGCGTCGAGCTGGTGGAGAAGCGCGGTGAGTTCGCCGTCCGCGGTGGCCTGCTCGACGTCTTCCCGCCCACCGAGCCGCACCCGGTGCGGGTGGAGTTCTGGGGCGACGAGGTCGACGAGCTGCGGTACTTCGCAGCCGCCGACCAGCGGTCGCTGGACGAGCGCCCCGAGCGGCTGTGGGCCCCGCCCTGCCGTGAGCTGCTGCTCACCCCGGAGGTGCGCGAGCGGGCCCGGGCGCTGGCCGTGGAGCACCCCGAGCTGGCCGAGGTCGCCGACTCCCTGGCCGAGGGCATCGCGGTCGAGGGCATGGAGGCGCTGATCCCCGCGCTGATCGGGTCCGCGCACATGGAGCTGCTCACCGACCTGGTCCCGCGGGGTACCCACGTGCTGGTCTGCGACCCCGAGCGGGTGCGCAGCCGCGCCGCGGACCTCGTCCGCACCGCCGAGGAGTTCCTCGCCGCCTCCTGGCAGACCGCTGCCGAGGCCGGCCAGGCGCCGGTCGACCTGGGCGCGTCCTCCTTCCGCGACCTCGCCGACGTCGCCGACGACGCCCGCGGCCGCGGCCTGCCCTGGTGGACCACCGGCGCCTTCACCCTCGCCGTGGAGGACGACGACGAGCACGTCACCCTGGAGGCGACCGGCGTCGACCGCTTCCACGGCGACGCCGACGCCGCCACCGCCCGGCTGCGGGAGTGGTCCCGGGAGGGCTGGCGGGTCGTGCTGACCTTCGCCGGGCCGGGCCCCGCGCAGCGCGCCGCGGACCAGCTGACCGAGGCCGACCTCGGCGTCCGGCTGGTGCCCGACGTCGCCGCCCCGCAGGACGAGGGGCTGACCTACGTCACCCAGGGCAACCTGGAGAGCGGGTTCGCCCTGCCCGGGGTGAAGCTCGCCCTGGTCACCGAGCACGACCTGACCGGCCAGCGCGGCACCTCCATGCGCGACGCGCAGAAGATGCCCGCCCGCCGCCGCAACGCCGTCGACCTGGTGCAGCTGCAGCCCGGCGACCTGGTGGTGCACGAGCAGCACGGCATCGGCCGCTACGTCGAGATGGTCAGCCGCACCGTGCACGGCGGGCAGCGCGACTACTTGATCGTGGAGTACGCGCCGGGCAAGCGGAACCAGCCGCCGGACCGGCTGTTCGTGCCCACCGACGCCCTGGACCAGCTCACCCGCTACGTCGGCGGCGAGGCGCCGGCGCTGTCCAAGCTGGGCGGCGCGGACTGGGCCAAGACCAAGGGCCAGGCCCGCAAGGCGGTCAAGCAGATCGCCGCCGAGCTGATCCGGCTGTACTCCGCCCGGATGGCCACGAAGGGCCACGCCTTCGGCCCGGACACCGTCTGGCAGCGCGAGCTCGAGGACGCCTTCCCGTTCCAGGAGACCCCCGACCAGCTGGCCGCGATCGACGAGGTCAAGGCCGACATGTCCCAGCCGGTCCCGATGGACCGGATCATCTGCGGCGACGTCGGCTACGGGAAGACCGAGATCGCCGTCCGGGCCGCGTTCAAGGCCGTGCAGGACGGCAAGCAGGTCGCCGTCCTGGTGCCGACGACGCTGCTGGCCAACCAGCACTACAAGACGTTCTCCGAGCGGTTCGCGCAGTTCCCGGTCACGGTCGCGGCGCTGTCGCGCTTCCAGTCCGCGGCCGAGTCGGCCGAGACGCTGCGCAAGCTCGCCGACGGCGAGGTCGACGTCCTGGTCGGGACGCACCGGCTGCTGCAGCCGACCACCCGGTTCAAGGACCTCGGCCTGGTCATCGTCGACGAGGAGCAGCGCTTCGGCGTCGAGCACAAGGAGTACCTGAAGACCATGCGGACGGCGGTCGACGTGCTGTCGATGTCGGCCACCCCGATCCCGCGCACCCTGGAGATGAGCCTGACCGGCATCCGCGAGATGTCGACGATCCTCACCCCGCCCGAGGAGCGGCACCCGGTGCTGACCTACGTCGGTGCCTGGGAGGACAAGCAGATGGCGGCGGCCATCCGCCGGGAGCTGCTGCGCGACGGCCAGGTCTTCGTCATCCACAACCGGGTGCAGTCGATCGACAAGGCCGCGGCCACCATCCGCCGGCTGGTGCCCGAGGCCCGGGTGGCGGTGGGCCACGGCCAGATGAAGGAGCACGAGCTCGAGCGGATCATGGTCGGCTTCTGGGAGAAGGAGTACGACGTCCTGGTCGCCACGACCATCGTCGAGTCCGGCCTGGACATCCCCAACGCCAACACCCTGATCGTCGACCGGGCCGACACCTTCGGTCTCTCGCAGCTGCACCAGATCCGCGGGCGCGTGGGCCGTGGCCGGGAGCGGGCCTACGCCTACTTCACCTACGACCCCACCCGGCCGCTGACCGAGACCTCGGTCGACCGGCTGACCACCATCGCGCACAACACCGACCTCGGCGCCGGCATGGCCGTGGCGATGAAGGACCTGGAGATCCGCGGGTCGGGCAACCTGCTCGGCGGCGAGCAGTCCGGCCACATCGCCGGGGTCGGCTTCGACCTCTACGTCCGGCTCGTGGGCGAGGCGGTCACCGACTACCGCGCGCAGATCAGCGGCGAGGAGGCCCCGGCCGAGCCGGTCGACGTCCGGGTCGACCTGCCGGTCGACGCGCACCTGCCGCACGACTACGTCCCGGGCGAGCGGCTGCGGATGGAGGCCTACCGCAAGGTGGCCTCGGTGCAGGACGACGACCAGGCGCAGGCCGTGCTCGACGAGCTCACCGACCGCTACGGCCCCGCGCCCGCGCCGGTGCTCAACCTGCTCGCCGTCGCGCGGTTCCGGGCCGCGATGCGGGGGCTGGGCGTCACCGAGGTGTCGATGGCCGGGCGCAACGTGCGCATCTCGCCGGTGGTGCTGCGGGAGTCCCAGCAGATGAAGCTCGCCCGGCTGGCCGACGGCGTGACCTACAAGTCGCAGGTCGACACCGTCTCCCTCAAGGTCCCCGTCGGCCCGGACCGCCGCACCCCGCTGCGCGACGTCGCGCTGCTGGAGAAGCTGCACGCACTGCTGACGTCGGTGCTGGAGCAACCGGTCGCCGCGTGATCCTGGCCGTCGGGGCGCTGGTCGGCGCCGTGCTCTGCTACGGCGTGGCCGGCGACCGCCTCAGCACGGGCGCGCAGGCCGCCGGGTCGCCGCTGCGCTCCCGCACGTGGTGGACGGGCACCGGGCTGCAGGCCGGTGCCTTCCTGCTGGCCCTCGTGGCCCGGCACGACCTGCCGCTGCTGGTCGTGCAGTCGGCCATCGTGGCCGCGCTCGCGGTGACGGCGGTGCTGCAGCAGGTGACCGGGGTGCGCCGGCTCGCCCGCGCCGAGGCGGCCGCCGTCCTCGGCACCGTGCTCGGCCTGGCCCTGCTCTCGGCGGCCACCGTGCCCGGGCCCGCCGTCGTCGAGGGCCCGGTGCTGGGCTGGCTGGCCGCCGGCCTGGCCCTCGCCGCCGCCGGGGTCCTGCTGCCGGCCAGCACCTGGGTGTCCGGTGCCCTGGCCGGCGTCGGTTTCTCGGTGGGCGCGGTCGGCGCGCGGGTGCTGGTCTCCGAGCTGCCTGGGCAGTGGTGGGCGTTCTGGGCCTTCCCCGGGACCGTCTGGCTGGCCGGCACGGTCACCGTCGGCGGCCTGCTGCTGGGCCAGCTGCACCTCACCCGCGGCCTGGCCGGTGCCCCCGCCGTCCCCGTGCTCGCCGTCATGTACGTCGTCAGCACCGTCGTCCCCGCCGCCGTCGGGCACTGGCTGCTCGACGAGCAGGTGCGGCCCGGGTGGGCGGTCGCGGCCGTCGTCGGCTGCGGGATCGCGCTCGGCGCCGCCGTCCAGCTGCTGCGCGGGGGCCGGGTCCCGGCGGCCGGCTGAGTCGCAGATCACCCCGGGCGTGAGAAGGTGCACCCCGTGCGCCGACGTCCGATCGTGTCCCTGCTGGTGCTCGGGCTGGCCGTGCTGGGCCTGGCCGGGTGCCGCACGTCGCCCGACGTCGCCGCCTACGTGGGCGATGCGCAGATCACCACCGGCCAGCTGCAGTCCGCGGTCGACGACCGGCTCGCCGACCCCGACGTGGCGTCCTACGCCGCCGGTCAGGACGCCGGTGCCTTCCCCCGGCAGGTGCTGAGCCTGCTCATCGGCGAGCGGGTCTACGACGCCGTCGAGCAGCGCTACGACGTCGACGTCACCGACGCCCAGATCAGCCGGCGGATCGGCGACCTGCTGGGCGGCGAGGACGAGCAGACGCTGTTCACCCAGCTCGCCCAGCAGCAGGGCCTGACCGAGGACGACGCCCGCGAGATCATCCGCGAGCTGCTGGTTCGCGAGCAGGTCGCGCAGGCGGAGGGTCTGGCCGACCTGTCCGACGCCGGGCTGCAGGCCGCCTACGAGGACGCGAAGCAGACCGGTCAGCAGTTCGAGCTGGGCTACATCACCGTCCCCGACCAGGCCACCGCCGACGCCGTCGCCGCCCAGCTGCGCGCCGACCCGGCCAGCTACACCGCGCTGGCGGCCCAGTACGCCGGCACCTACACCCTGGCCGCGCCGCAGCAGCGCACCCTGGACCAGCTGCCCCAGGTGCTGGCCCAGCCCGTGCAGCAGACCCTGCCCGAGGGCGTGTTCACCCTGCCGGTGGCCGAGACCGGGGGCGTCCTCGTCGGCCAGGTGACCTTCCCGCCGTTCGAGGACCTGGAGAGCAGCCTGACCGACCAGGCCCGGCAGGCCGCCTCCGACGCCGCTCAGCCCCTGGTCGACGCCCTGCGCGCGGACCTCGACGTGGTGGTCAACCCGCGCTACGGCTCGCTGGACGACGGCCAGGTCGTCGAGGGCGACGGCGGGGTCGTGCAGATCCTCTCCGGGGGCTGACCGGGAGACTGGGCCGGTGACCCCCCTGCTCGCCGTCAGCCCCCGCCTCCCCGGCCTGCTCGGGCCCGCTGCGTGGCGGGCCGTCGCCGGCGCGCCCGCCGTGCTCGCGCTG
>NZ_JAMXRZ010000081.1 GCF_024124375.1 Klenkia sp. PcliD-1-E | reverse complement strand
TGGCCGCGGCGCTGCCGGCAGGTTCCGTCCGGCTGCGCACCCCCGCACACACCCTGCGCCGTGCCGGCCGGGGGTTCGAGCTGACCGTCGGGGCCGACCGCGCGCCGCTGACCGCCGACGCCGTCGTCGTCGCCGTGCCCGCGGGCAAGGCGGCCCGGCTGCTGGCCGAGGTCGCCCCGGGCGCGGTCGAGCCGCTGGGCGGCATCCCGTACGCGTCGATGGCCGTGGTGGCGATGGCGTTCCGGGGGCAGCCGCTGGCCGCGGGGTCGGGGTTGCTGGTGCCGCCGGTCAGCGGCCGGCTGGTCAAGGGCGTGACGGTGTCGTCGCAGAAGTGGCCGCACCTGTCCGGCGACGGGCTGCTGCGGGTGCGCTCCTCGGTGGGCCGCTACCTGGAGGAGCACCAGCTGCGGCGCACCGACGACGACCTGACGACCGCGGTGGTCGCCGAGGTGGCCGAGCTGCTGGGGCTGGCCGACGCCGACCCGGTCGAGACGCACCTGGTGCGGTGGGGCGGCGGGTTGCCGCAGTACCTGGCCGGTCACCTCGGCCGGGTCGCCGCCGTGCGTGCGGCGGTGGCCGAGGTCCCCGGGCTCGCCGTCGCCGGGGCGGCCTACGACGGCGTCGGGGTGCCGGCGTGCATCGGCAGCGCCCGTCGCGCGGTGGCGACCCTCACCTGACCGCGGCGCGCCGGCGGGGGAGAATGGTCGGCATGACCGACCAGCCCGAGCAGAAGAGCATCGGCAAGCGGGCCAACGAGCTCAACGCCACCATCCGCTACACGATGTGGTCGGTGTTCCGGCTCGCCCGCCCCTTCGGCGACGACGACCGGCAGGGCGCGGCCGAGGAGCTGCAGTCGCTGGTCGAGGAGCTGGCCGGCAAGGACGTCGTCGTCCGCGGGCTCTACGACGTCGCGGGCCTGCGGGCCGACGCCGACGTGATGGTCTGGTGGCACGCCGCCGACGCGGAGGCGCTGCAGGAGGCCTACACCCGGCTGCGCCGCACCGGGCTGGGCCGGCGCCTGGAGCCGGTGTGGTCGCAGCTTGCGCTGCACCGGCCGGCGGAGTTCAACCGCTCGCACATCCCGGCGTTCCTGGCCGACGAGGAGCCCCGCCGGTTCGTCTGCGTCTACCCGTTCGTGCGGTCCTACGAGTGGTACCTGCTGCCGGACGAGGAGCGGCGGGACATGCTCAAGGAGCACGGCATGCAGGCCCGGCCCTACCCCGACGTCCGGGCCAACACGGTCGCCTCGTTCGGCCTCGGTGACTACGAGTGGATCCTGGCGTTCGAGGCCGACGAACTGCACCGCATCGTCGACCTGATGCGCGACCTGCGGGCCAGCCGGGCCCGTCGGCACGTCCGCGAGGAGATCCCCTTCTACACGGGCACCCGTCGCTCAGCCGGGGAACTGGTGGCCGGCCTGGCCTGACCGGCTCCGCAGCACCAGGTCCACCAGCCGGCACAGCCCCCAGCCGACCCCGACCGGGACGGCGACGCACAGCACCAGGGCGCTGAGGCTGCCGAGCAGCAGGCCCCAGTCGGTCGGGCCCGGCTCACCGGTGCCGATGTCGGTGCCCGACCAGCCGGCCATGACCCCGAGGAGCATCCAGGGGGCGACGGCCAGAGCTGGCAGGGCCAGCAGGGCGCCGGCGACGACGCCGGTGCCGACGGCGGCGGGGTGCCTGCGGGCACGGGGCGGACGGGTCACGGTGGGCAGCCTGCCAGGCGCGGGGTCAAGCACGGGGCCCATCCTCGCGGGCGGGCACCGTGCCGCACCTGGGCAGGACTGCCTAGTCCACCGCGGGGGCGAGGGTGATGGAGACCGAGTTGATGCAGTAGCGGTCGCCGGTGGGGGTCTGCGGCGCGTCGTCGAAGACGTGGCCCAGGTGGCTGTGGCAGGTGCCGCACAGCACCTCGGTGCGCACCATGCCCAGCGACCGGTCGCTCTTCAGGACGACGTTGTCGCGGGCGGAGGGCTCGTAGAACGACGGCCAGCCGCAGTGCGAGTCGAACTTGGTCTCCGAGCGGAACAGCTCGGCGCCGCAGGCCCGGCAGTGGTAGACGCCCACGGTCTTCGTGTCCACGTACTCCCCGGTCCAGGGCCGCTCGGTGCCCGCCTGGCGCAGGACGGCGTACTCCTCGGGCGAGAGCTGCGCCCGCCACTCCTGCTCGCTCTTGGTGACGGCGGGCTGCTTGTCGGTCGAGGTCCCGGGGTGCTGCGTCATGCCTGCCACGGTACGACCGGGCCGCCACCCCCGCCTCGGCCAGCACGGCCCGGGACGGGGGTGGCGTGCGCTCAGCCGATGAGTGCCAGCAACCGGTCGATGAGTTCCTGCAGCAGCGACCGGAGGGTGATCGACGTGCCGGCCGTCTCGCCGGACGCCCCGGTCAGCACGACCTGCTGCTCGCCCGCGCCCAGCAGGACCGGCACCCGCGGCTGCAGCACCACGCTGCCCTGCGCGTCGGCGGTGCCCGACCCGGCGGAGCGGCCGCCGATGGTCACCGTCACCTGCTCACCGGGAGCGAACCCGGTGCCGGTGACGGTCACCCGGTCACCGCGGAAGGGCCGGTCCTCGTCGACCGCGGCGGTGGCCGGGGTGTCGAGGGCGAAGCCGATGACGGTCGGGTTGTGGTCGCTGGCCCGGTACGGGTCCGGCGCGTAGAGCGGGTCCACGCCGGAGTCGTACTGGTAGGCGAAGGACTCCACCGCGTTGGTCTCCCACACCGTCAGCCCGGTGGCCTGCGCGGCCAGGGACGGGGTGGCGAAGGCGTGGTCCAGCGAGCCCGAGCCGCCGTCGAAGACGTAGCTGTACTCGTCGGGCGCGAAGGCCTCGCCGAGCTCGGTGTAGCCGGCGTCCCGGACGACGTCCAGCGGGTCCTCGAACCGGTAGGAGTTGAAGTCACCGGTCAGCAGGACGTCGGGGTCCCCGCTGGTCGACGCGACCTGCTGGGCGAAGGCGACCAGCTCGGTGGCCTGCTGCGTCCGGTCCCCGTTGCAGTTGCCGGCCCCGCCGACGGTGTCGTCGTTGCCGGTGGCGCACTCGCTGCCCTTGGACTTGAGGTGGTTGGCGACGACGCTGAACACCTCGCCGGCGCCGGTCCGGAAGGTCTGCGCGATCGGGCTGCGGGCGTTGGCGAAGGCCGGGCTGGTGTAGGCCACCGGTTCGCCGACCGGCGTCAGGACGTCGGTGCGGTAGACGATCGCGTTGGTGATGACGTCGGTGTCCTCGTGCGCCGGCGCGTAGGCCCAGCTGTGCCCGTCGGCCGCCGACAGCGCGGTCAGCAGCGTCTCCACCGCCCGGTACGGGGTGTCCGGGGTGGTGATCGCGGAGTTCTCGATCTCGTGCAGGGTGATCACGTCGGCGTCCAGCGCCTGCAGCCCGGCGACGATCTTGGCCTGCTGGTCGGCCAGCTCGGCCTCGTCCGCCGCCCCTCGGGAGTCCCCGCCGAAGGTGACGAAGTAGTTGAGCACGTTGTAGTCGGCCACCCGCAGGTCGCCGCCGACCGGCGCCGGGGCGTCGGTGCGGGGGTTGGTCGGGGTGAAGGTCGTGCCCGACGTGTCGCCGGTGGCCGGCTGCAGCCGCCAGCTGCCGAACCCGGCCGAGAGCACGACCGGGCCCAGATCGGCGGTGTCGCCGATCCGCACCGGGTCACCGGGGGCCAGGTAGGGCGGGACGCTGCCGGAGGCGAGCCGGCTGGAACGGCCGTCGTCGAGGGTGATCGAGCGCAGCACGTTCTCCGCGGCGACGGCGGCCGCGGGGGCACCGGGGTCGGCGGCCTGGGTGGGGGAGAGCAGGCGCCCGCCCGAGGACAGCAGGACCTCGCCGAAGCTGGTCAGGTCGAACAGCTCGGTGACGGTCAGCTCGGCGGCGGGGGTCACGAGCATGCCCTCGAACGCCTCGCGGGTGGCGTCGTCGCTGGGCATCGGCAGCGCGACCGGCTCGGGCAGCGCCGCGGTGCCGCAGTCGCGGTAGGTCGCCTGGGTCAGCTGGGTGACCGACAGGGGGTCGTCGGCCGGGAACTCCGCGGCGGTGCCGGTGACCACGACCTCGTCGCCGAGGTCGACCTGGCGGCCGCCGGGGGCGTACACGAAGACGGCGTCGGAGGTGGCCGGGTCGCCGTCGCCGGCGTCCTGCACGTGGAAGCCCTGGAAGCCGCCGTCCTGCAGGTCGGCGACGACGGTGCCGCGGATGGTGACCTGCTGGCCGGCGACGGGGGTCACAGCGCCGGAGCCCTGCACGCTGCCGATCGGGACGGCGGTGGCGTCGCAGGCCGGGCCGGTCGGCTCGGGCTCGGGGTCCGGGTCGGTGCCGCCACCGGTGTTGGGGCTGCCGAAGGTCGAGGCCAGCGGACCGGTCCAGGTGCCGTCGACCAGCTGCAGGGACTGGCCCTCGGGCGCGCCGTCCTCGGCGACGCCGATGTCGGTGCTGGTCAGGCCGTTCGCCGGTCCGTTCGTCGCGGTCAGCACGCCCTCGTAGGAGAGGAACTCGACCACCGTGCCGTTCGCGACCAGGGCGACGCCGTCCGGCGCCCCGTTCTGCAGGCCAGGGGCCGGGACGACCGCGATGCCGGTGCTGGAGGCCGGGACGGCGAGGGTGCCGTAGCTGGCGCCGTTGCTGCCGTTGTAGAGGACCAGGGACAGGCCGGTCAGGTCGGCCGGGGAGGGCGCGGTGACCTCGATGGCCTCGCCGGTGTCGGCGCCGGCGTTGTCGTAGTGGATCTCGGTGATCCGGGCGTCGGTGGGTGCTGCGGCGGCCGGGTCGGCGGTGGTGACGAGGCCGCCGGCGACCAGGGCGCCCACCGCGACGCCGAGGACGGCGGGGCGGGCTGTACGGGTGGGGGACACGGTTCTCCTCGCGGCCGGGGTGCGGCCGTTCGCCGGTCTGGGGGGACACCCGATCCTGTCAGCGCGCTGTGCGCACGTCCATGAACAGCGGGTGACATTCTTCGCCCAGCTCATGAGTCGTGCTCATGATCACCGGGCGCGTAGCGTGGTCCGGTGCCCGAGCTGCTGCCCGACTCCTGGTTCACCCGCGACCTGCCCGTCCTGCGCGCCGTCGCCCGGCTCGTGGACAGCCCCGAGCACGGGGGCGCCCCCTACCTGGGCCAGGTCGTCCCGGCCAGCGGCCTGCCACGCGCCGAGGTGGTCGCCGCCGTCCGCGGCCTGGTCGACACCGGCTACGTCGCCGCGCTGACCAACGTCGCCGGTGACGTCGTCCGGGTCACCGGCATCTCCGGCGAGGCCCGCCGGCTGACCGGCCTCTGGCCGACCCCGCAGTCGGAGTGGGAGCGCCTGGGCGAGCAGCTCGAGGCGCGCGCGTCCAACGCCCCGACCGACGTCGAGCGGGACCGGTGGCGGGCGCTGGCCGACGCCGCGGCCGCGGTCGGCGAGCACGACGGCGCGCTGCTGATGAGCGCGCTCATCGGCGGCTACGTGCCCCGGGCGCACTGACGCCGACCCCGCACACGCAGCAGCGCCCCCCGACCCGGAGGTCGAGGGGCGCTGCCGGTGGTTCAGGTGGCTGAGGTCAGCCCCCGCTCAGTGGTTCAGAGCGGGTTGACGTTCGCCGCCTGCGGGCCCTTCTGGCCCTGCTCGACGTCGAACGAGATGCGCTGACCCTCGTCGAGCGAGCGGTACCCGCTGGTCTGGATCGCCGAGTAGTGGACGAAGACGTCCGGGCCACCGCCGTCAGGGGTGGCGAAGCCGAACCCCTTCTCCGCGTTGAACCACTTCACAGTTCCTTCGGGCATTGCTCGCTCCTAGCTGAGGTCGTACGTCGGGGTCCTGCCACTTACAGAGCCTTCCCGACGCCTGAACCCTAACCACACCTGTCCAGCCCCCCGTGCACGGGCACCCCTCAGGAGGGTGTGTCGACCCGGTTGCCGTCGGCGTCCCAGTGCGCGGCCACCTTCTTGCTCGGCTGCACCCGCGGCGGCTCCCCGGGCATCTTCGGGTAGTCGGGCGGGAAGTTCAGCTCCCCGCCGGGCAGGGTCTCCCACAGCCGCAGCAGCGGGGCCAGGTCGTGGGCGACGTCGTCCATCCCGGCCCAGGGGTCGCCGTCGGCCAGCCGCTCGGGGACCGTGGCCAGGTTGAGCTCGGCCGGGTCGTCCAGCTCGGCCAGCTGCGCCCAGGTCAGCGGCGTGCTCACCGGCGCACCGGGCCGGGCGCGGGGGCTCCAGGCGCCGGCGATGGTGCGGTCGCGGTTGTTCTGGTTGAAGTCCACGAAGACCCGCTCGCCGCGCTCCTCCTTCCACCACGCGGTGGTCACGCCGCCGTCCCGGCGCTCCAGCTCGCGGCCGAACCCGATCGCGGCGTGCCGGACGTCCTCGAAGCTGTGCCCGGTGGCGATCCGCACGTAGACGTGCGCGCCGCGGTTGCCGCTGGTCTTCGCGTAGCCGGTGAGGCCCAGCTCCTCGAGCAGCTCGCGGGCGACGCCGGCCACCCGGCGGGCGTCGGCGAACCCGGTGCCCGGCTGCGGGTCCAGGTCCAGCCGCAACTCGTCGGGGGAGTCGACCTCGGGCACCCGGACCGGCCAGGGGTGGACGGTCAGCGTGCCCATCTGCGCGGCCCACACCAGGTCCGCGGGGTGCTGCGGGCACAGCAGGTCGGCCGTGCGGCCGCTGGGGAAGGCCACCCGCGCCGTCCGCACGAAGTCGGGAGCACCCCGGGGCAGCCGCTTCTGGTAGAAGCCGTCGGCGTCCTTGTCGCCCGGGCCGGTGGCCAGGCGCATGCCCTCGTGCCAGCCGTCCGGCCAGCGTTCCATCGCCGTCGGCCGGCCACCGATGCTGGCCAGCCACACCTCGCCCACCGTGGCCGCGTACCGGCAGACGTCGAGCTTGGTGAACGCCGGCGTGCGGTCGGTGGCGTCGTACACCACCCGGTCGGGGCTGGAGACGCGGACCTCGTGGTCACCGACCTCGAGGACGACGGGAGCGGTGCGGGCCATCCCGTGACCCTAGGGGCGCACGGGCGGGCGGGCCCGAACCGGTCAGGCGGGACAGGTGAGGGCGGCGGTCGGCGCGGCCAGGTCGACGAGGTAGGCGTTCACGGCGTCGGTGACGCACTGCGTCTTCGGGTAGGCGGTGTGCCCGCTGCCCTGCCAGGTCAGCAGCACGCCCGAGGTGAGGTCCTGCGCCATGTCCACCGCGCCGGGCAGCGGGGTGACGGGGTCGCCCTGCGTGCCGATGACCAGGATCGGTGCCGCGCCCTCGGCGTCCCGGTCCGGGAGCGGGGTGCGCGGGGCGTCCCACGGGGTGCAGGTGTACAGCGACAGCGCGGCGTCGGCCCCGAACAGCGGGTACCGGGTGCCCCAGTCGGCGACCAGGGTGCGGACCTCGGACTGCGAGTAGCTCTCGTCGGTGTCGGCGCAGCTGACGGTGATGTTGGCGTCGATGGTGTTGCTGTAGGTGCCGTCCTCGGCCCGGCCGGTGAAGGTGTCGGCCAGGGTGAGCACGCCGGCGGAGTCACCCTGCTGCGCGGCGGCCAGGGACTGGGCCAGCTGCGGCCAGGCGGCCGGGTTGTACAGCGCGGACCGGACGGCGGCCAGCACCAGCCCCGGGGTGGCCTGCCGGGTCTCGCCCGGACGGCTGCTGGGGATCGGGGTGGCCTCGGCCTGGGCGAGCAGGGCGTCCACCGCCGCCCGGGGGTCGGCGCCGATCGGGCACCCGCTGACCAGCGACGTGCAGTTGGCGGCGAAGGCGTCGAACGCGGCCTCGAAGCCCTGCGCCTGCGCCTCGGCGGCCTCCTGCCGGGTGGCGTCGGGGTCGACCGCGCCGTCGAGCACCAGCGCGCGGACCTCCTCGGGGAACAGCTGGGCGTAGGTCGAGCCGAGGGTGGTGCCGTAGCTGTAGCCCAGGTAGGTCAGCTGCTGGTCACCGATGGCCTGCCGGACGACGTCCAGGTCGCGGGCGGAGTCCACGGTGGAGAACGCGCCCAGGCCCTCGCCGTACTCGTCCACGCACCCGGCCGCGACGTCGTCGGCGAGCCCGAAGGCGGCGTCGAGCTCGTCGGCGGTGGTGGGCCGCGGCTCGGCGGCGGTCAGCTGGTCCTTCGTGCTGTCGGAGATGCACTGCACGGGCTGGCTCAGCCCCACCCCGCGGGGGTCGACGCCGACCACGTCGAAGCGGGCCAGCACGGCGTCGGGCAGGGTGAGCGCGCTCTGCACGGCGGCGTCGGTCGCCGACAGCCCGGGGCCGCCGGGGTTGACCACCAGCGAGCCGATGCGGTCGGTCTGGGTGCCGGAGACGGCGCGGACGGCGAACAGCGACAGGCTGGGCCCGGTCGGGTCGTCGTAGGACAGCGGCACCTCGATCTGGCCGCAGCCGAAGGTCAGCGGCCGGTCCGCGCCCGGGCGCCCGGCGATGATCGGCGCGATGTCGGCGGTGCAGTCGGTCCACTCCACCGGCTCGACCGGGGGCTCGGTCGGGGTGGTCGGCGCCGCCGAGGAGCTGGCGGCGGCGTCGGTGGTGCCGTCGGAGGAGGAGCAGGCCGACAGCACGACCAGGACGACGGACAGCAGCGCCACCAGGACGGCGGGACGGCGGGACTGGGCACTCACGGGGGACCACCCTAGGAGGGCTCCGCGTGCCACGCCCGTCCCGCGGGCACCTCGTGCCCCATCTCTCAGCCGCCCAGGACCTCGGCGAGGTCGTAGCGGACCGGCACGTCGAGCTGGTCGTAGGTGCAGTCGGCGGGGTCCTTGTCCGGCCGCCAGCGCTGGAACTGCCCGGTGTGCCGCAGCCGCTCGCCCTCGAGCTGGTCGTAGCGGATCTCCACCACGAGCTCGGGCCGCAGCGGCACCCAGGACAGGTCCTTGCCGGCGTTCCAGCGGCTCTGCGCGCCCGGCATCCGCTGGCCGGGGTGGCCCTCGGACCACTCGGCCTGCGCGTTCGCCCACCCGCCCCACGGGTGCTCGTCCAGCGCGGTCGTCCGGTGGGGGGCGAGCTCCTCGACCAGCTCCGCGCGCCGCTTGAGCGTGAAGGAGGCCGCCACCCCGATGTGCTGCAGCTCGCCGTCCCGGTGCAGGCCCAGCAGCAGCGAGCCGACCAGCGGGTTCTCCGGGGTGGAGGTCTTGTGCCAGCGGAACCCGGCGACCACGACGTCCGCCGTCCGGACGTGCTTGACCTTGGTCATCGTCCGCTGGTCGGGGGAGTAGGGGGAGTCGGCGGGCTTGGCGACCACGCCGTCCAGGCCCGCGCCCTCGAACTCGGCGAACCAGCGGCGGGCGACCTCGGCCTCGGTGGTGACCGTGGTGACGTGCACCGGGGCCTGCACCCCGGCCAGCGCCTCGCGCAGCCGCGCCTGCCGTTCCCGGAAGGGGACGTCGAGCAACGACTCGTCGCCCAGCGCCAGCACGTCGAAGGCCAGGAAGGACGCCGGGGTCTCCGCGGCCAGCTTGTCCACCCGCGACTTGGCGGGGTGGATGCGCTGCAGCAGCGACTCGAAGTGCAGCCGGTCCCCGCGCGGGACGACGATCTCGCCGTCGACCACGCACCGCTCCGGCAGCTGTGCCTTGACCGCCTCCACCACCTCGGGGAAGTAGCGGGTCAGCGGGCGCTCGTTGCGGCTGCCCAGCTCGACCTCGTCGCCGTCCCGGAAGACGATGCAGCGGAAGCCGTCCCACTTGGGCTCGTAGAAGAAGTCGCCGTCGGGGACGGTGGTCGCCGCCTTGGCCAGCATCGGCTTGACCGGGGGCATCACGGGCAGGTCCACCCGTGCAGTCAAGCAGGCACCCGATCGCCCGGCAGGCCTGCGACGGGGACCGCGCGGCCGCTCGGTCCTCAGCCCCGGTCGAGTGCGGTCGCGACGTCCGGGTGGACGGCGACCAGCCCGCGGTCCAGCGTGACGAGCCGGCCGCCACGGGTGCGGGACAACCCGGCGAGGTAGGCGTCGGTCACCTGGCGATGGCCGACGACGGCACGCAGGTCCACCTCGACGTACGTCAGCCCGTCGGGCCAGAACTCGTGGCGGGGGTGGTCGACGAGCCCGCCGAGGACGTCCTGCGCCTGGGCCGAGCCGGCCCCGGAGCGCACCAGGTGACGGACCAGGGCCCCCTGGGTCAGGGGCACGTCGCGAACCGGTCGGTCGACCCGGCGAACCACTCCGACACCACCTCGTGGTGGACGTGGTCCTCCACGACCAGGGCGGTGAGCACGTCCGCGTCGAGCAGGCCCGTCACTCGTCGTCCAGCACCCGCACGTCCTCGCTGGGCACCGGGCGTCCGGTGGACGCGACCCGCGGGCCGGTGCGCTCGTCCGTGCGGATCCGGACCGGGCCGTCGGTGGCCAGGGCGGCCCGCAGGATCGTCGCGGAGTGCGCGGGCAGGGTGACCGCGGTGCCCTCGACGGTCGGCAGCTCGCCGGTGGCGAACAGCACCTCGGTGGGGGCGGCGTCCAGGTCGACGGTGCGCGGGGTGTCGGCCAGGTTGGCCACCACCCGCAGGGTGCCGCGGTGCACCACGAGCCAGCGCTCGGCCTCGTCGTGGTCGACGGCGACCCGGGTCAGGTCGGCGTCCACCAGGTCGGGGTGGGTGCGGCGCAGGGCGAGCAGGTCGGTGTGCACCCGCAGCAGCCCGGCGTGCGGGTCCCGGTCGAGCTCGGACCAGTCCAGCTTCGAGCGGGTGAAGGTCCCCGGGTCCTGCGGGTCGGGCACCTCCTCGGCGTCCCAGCCGTGCTCGGCGAACTCCCCGATCCGGCCCTCGGCGGTGGCCTTCCCGAGCTCGGGCTCGGGGTGGCTGGTGAAGAACTGCCACGGCGTCGTCGCGCCCCACTCCTCGCCCATGAACAGCATGGGGGTGAACGGGCTGGTCAGCGTGATGGTGGCGCCGACGGCGAGCTGCGCGGGGGACAGGGTCGCCGAGACGCGGTCACCGGTGGCGCGGTTGCCGATCTGGTCGTGGTCCTGCAGGTAGGCCAGGAACTTCCACCCCGGCAAGCGGGTGGTGTCCACCGGCCGGCCGTGGTGCCTCTTGCGGAAGGAGGACCAGGCGCCGTCGTGCAGGAACGCACCGGTGAGCACCTTCGCCAGGCCCGCCAGCCCGGCGTCGGCGAAGTCGCGGTAGTAGCCCTGCCCCTCGCCGGTGAGCACGGCGTGCAGGCTGTGGTGGAAGTCGTCGCTCCACTGCGCGGTCATGCCCAGCCCGCCGGAGGCGCGCGGGGTGACCATCCGCGGGTCGTTGAGGTCGCTCTCGGCGATCAGCGTCAGCGGCCGGCCGACGGCGACCGACAGCGCGTCGACCTCCGCGGCCAGCTCCTCCAGCACGTGGGTGGCCCGCTCGTCGACCAGGGCGTGGACGGCGTCCAGCCGCAGGCCGTCGACGTGCATGTCGCGCAGCCACATCAGCGCGTTGTCGATGATGTACCGCCGCACCTCGTCCGAGTGCGGACCGGACAGGTTCACCGACTCGCCCCAGGTGTTCGCGCCGCCCTCGCTGAAGACCGGGAAGAACTCCGGCAGGTAGTTCCCCGACGGGCCGAGGTGGTTGTAGACGACGTCCTGGATGACCCCGAGGCCGCGCTGGTGGCACGCGTCGACGAACCGCTGGTAGGCCGCCGGCCCGCCGTAGGTCTCCTGCACCGCGTACCAGGCGACGCCGTCGTAGCCCCAGTTGTGCGTGCCGTTGAACCCGTTGACCGGCAGCAGCTCCACGAACCCGACGCCGAGGTCGACCAGGTGGTCCAGCTTGGCCGCGGCCGCGTCGAGGGTGCCCCCGGGCGTGAAGGTCCCCAGGTGCAGCTCGTAGACGCTGCTGCCGGCCAGCGGACGCCCCGTCCAGGCGCGGTCGCCCCAGGTGTGGGCGGCCGGGTCGAAGCGCCGGGACAGCCCGTGCACGCCGTCGGGCTGGCGGCGGCTGCGCGGGTCGGGCCGGGCGGGGGTGGTGTCGTCGAGCAGGAAGCCGTAGTCGGCGTCGTCCCGGGCGTCGACGGTGGCGCGCCACCAGCCGGCGTCGTCCCGGGTCATCGGGTGGACCTCGTCGTCCAGCTGCAGGCGGACGCGTTCGGGGAGCGGCGCCCAGACGGCGAACTCGGTGCTCATGGTCATGTCCTCGGATCAGTCCTGCACGAGCAGGGCGACGGGGAGGTGCTGCAGGACGTCGGCGAGGGGGGCGCCGCCGGCGGCACTGACGGTGCGGGTGCCGGTGAGCAGGTCCCGCCAGCCGCCGCCGGGCAGCGCCAGCGCGGTGTCCCGCCACCCGCCGTCGGCGGCCAGCCGGACCGGCAGCCGGGTGGCGACGGCGACGACGCCGCCGCGGTCGAAGGCGACGACGTGGTCGGCGGCCGGGCCGGTGGCCTGCACCGGCGTGTACCCGGCGAAGGCCCCCGGGTGGTCGCGGCGGTGCCGCAGCACGCGCGAGACCACGAGGAGCTTGGCCGCGCCCGACTCGTCGACCGGGGGGACCGACCCGCCGTCGAGCTCGGCCAGCAGCCGGCGTCGCTGCGCGTAGTCGACCGGACGGCGGTTGTCGGGGTCGACCAGCGACAGGTCCCACAGCTCGGTGCCCTGGTAGACGTCGGGCACGCCGGCGATGGTCAGCTGCAGCAGCTTCTGCGCCAGCGAGTTCGAGCGGCCCGGCGCGGTGACCCGCTCGACGAACGCGTCGAGCTCGGCCCGGGTGGTCGGGTCGTCGAACGCCGCGTCCACCAACGCGTGCAGGGTGGCCTCGAACTCCTCGTCCACCGCGGTGTAGGTGGTCGAGGTGCCCGCCTCCCGGGCGGCCTTCTCGGCGTAGGCGTGCGCCCGCTCCCGGCTGAGCGGCCAGGCGCCGACCAGGTTCTGCCAGACCTGGTGGGCCAGCGGCCGGTCGGCGAGCGGGTGCCGGTCCAGCCAGCCGCGCACCAGGCCCGCCCACTCCTCGGGCAGCTCGGCCAGCACGGCCAGCCGGGCCCGCACGTCCTCGCTGCGCTTGGTGTCGTGGGTGGACAGCGTGGTCATCGAGACCCCGCGGTCGGCGGCCCGCCGCTGCTGCGCCTCGTGGAAGTCGGCCACCGGCGACCCGAAGCGGGTGGGGTCGCCGCCGACCTCGTTGAGCGCGACGAACCGCGACCACCGGTAGTACGCGCTGTCCTCCACGCCCTTGGCCATCACCGGGCCCGACGTCTGCTCGAACCGGGTGGCCAGCTCGGTGCCGGGGGTGCCCAGCAGCGGGTGCAGGCCGTCGAGCGCGGCGGTCAGGTCCGGCCGGCGCCCCCGGACGGCGGTGACCGTCGCGTCCAGGTGCGACCGGCCGTCGGGCAGGTAGGTGCGGTAGACGTCGAAGGAGGCCAGCAGCTCGGCCAGCGCCTCGACCACCTGGTCGGCCTCGACCCCCGGGAGCCCCCCGACCAGCCGGGCCAGCCGGGCGACCTCGGAGCCCAGGATGCCGTCGGTGACCTCGCGCTTGGCGTCGTGCACCAGCTGCGCGTAGTCGACCGGGTGCCCGGCGACCTCGGTGTCCAGCGCGGTGAACGGTGCCTCCCCGGCCGGGTCGACCAGGACGCCGTCCACCTCGGCGAGCGCGTCGTACCCCGTCGTCCCGGCGGTGGCCCAGCCCTCGGGCAGGTCCTCCCCGGGCTCCAGGATCTTCTCCACCACGGTCCAGCGGTGGCCGGACAGCTCGGCGAGCCGGTCCAGGTAGCCGCGGGGGTCGGCCAGGCCGTCGGGGTGGTCGATCCGCAGCCCGTCGACCCAGCCGGCCGCGAGCATCTCGCGGACCAGGGCGTGGGTGGCCTCGAGGACCCGCTCGTCCTCGACGCGCAGGCCCGCCAGGGTGTTGATGGCGAAGAACCGGCGGTAGTTCAGCTCGTGGTCCGCGCGCCGCCAGCCCACCAGCTCGTAGTGCTGCCGGGCGTGCACCTCCTGCGGGGTGCCCTCGCCGGTGCCGGGGGCGATCGGGAAGCGGTGGTCGTAGTAGCGCAGCTCGCCGTCCTCCACCCGCAGCTCGGCGACGTCGTCGTCCGACCCCAGCACGGGGATCCGGACCTTGCCGCCGCCAGCGGCCCAGTCGACGTCGAAGGCGTGCGCGTGCGGGCTGTCGGGCCCCAGCTCCAGCAGTGACCACCACCAGCCCGAGGCGTGCGCGTCCTCGACGCCCATGTGGTTGGGCACCAGGTCCAGCACCAGGCCCAGCCCGTGCTCGTGCAGCGCCGTCACCAGCCGCTCCAGGCCCTCGCGGCCACCGCGTGCCTCGTCGACGTGCGCGTGGTCGGTGGTGTCGTAGCCGTGGTCGGAGCCCTCGGCCGACCGCAGCAGCGGGGAGGCGTAGGCGTGGCTGACACCCAGGTCGGCCAGGTAGCCGGCCAGGTCGGCGCCCTGGTCGAGGGTGAAGCCGGCGTGGAACTGCAGCCGGTAGGTGCCCGAGGGCACCCCGCGGCGGGCGGAGTCGGTCACGGGACGCTCTGCAGGACGACCATCGCCCGGCCCTTGACCGTGATGGTGTCCCCGGCCGCGCTCTCGTTCGGCTCGACCGGGCCGAAGTCGGCGGTGTCGACGACGACGGACCAGGCCTGGGAGTACTCGCCCGGCGGCAGGGTGAACTCGATGTCCTCGTGCCAGGCGTTGAAGGCCAGGATGAAGCAGTCGTCCACGACGTCCTCGCCGCGCTCGTCCGTCGAGCGGATGCCGTGCCCGTTGAGGTAGACGGCGATGGACTTGGCGTAGTGGGCGTCCCAGTCCTCCTCGGTCATCAGCTCGCCGGCCGGTGTCAGCCAGGCGATGTCCGGGACCGGGTCGCCCTCGGCGCGCCGCACCGGACGGCCGTTGAAGAACCGGCGGCGGCGGAACGTGGGGTGGTCGTGGCGCAGGTGCGTGACCAGCCTGGTGAACTCGACCAGACCTTCGTCGACGTCGGACCAGTCGATCCAGGTCAGCTCGGAGTCCTGGCAGTAGCCGTTGTTGTTGCCCTGCTGGGTGCGGCCGAGCTCGTCGCCGTGCAGCAGCATCGGCACGCCCTGGGACAGCATCAACGTGGCGATGAAGTTGCGCCGCTGCTGGGCCCGCAGCGCGAGCACCTCCGGGTCGTCGGTGGGGCCCTCGACGCCGCAGTTCCAGCTGCGGTTGTGGCTCTCGCCGTCGTTGTTGCCCTCGCCGTTGGCCTCGTTGTGCTTCTCGTTGTAGGAGACCAGGTCGTTGATGGTGAAGCCGTCGTGCGCGGTGACGAAGTTGATGCTGGCCACCGGACGTCGGCCGGAGTGCTGGTAGAGGTCGGCCGAGCCGGTGATCCGGCTGGCGAACTCCCCGACGGTGGCGTCCTCGCCGCGCCAGAAGTCGCGCACGGTGTCGCGGTACTTGCCGTTCCACTCGGTCCACAACGACGGGAAGTTGCCGACCTGGTAGCCGCCGTCGCCGACGTCCCAGGGCTCGGCGATGAGCTTGACCTGGCTGACCACCGGGTCCTGCTGCACGAGGTCGAAGAACGCCGACAGCTTGTCCACGTCGTGCAGCTCGCGGGCCAGGGTGGAGGCCAGGTCGAAGCGGAACCCGTCGACGTGCATCTCGGTGACCCAGTAGCGCAGCGAGTCCATGATCAGCTGCAGCGAGTGCGGCTGGCGGACGTTGAGGGAGTTCCCGGTGCCCGTGTAGTCCATGTAGAACTGCGGGTCGTCCTCGACCAGGCGGTAGTAGGCCTGGTTGTCGATGCCCTTGAACGACAGCGTCGGGCCGAGGTGGTTGCCCTCGGCGGTGTGGTTGTAGACCACGTCCAGGATGACCTCGATGCCCGCGTCGTGGAGCGTGCGGACCATGCCCTTGAACTCCTGCACGGCCATGCCGGGGCTCTGGTTGCTGGCGTACTCGTGGTGCGGGGCGAAGAAGCCGATCGTGTTGTAGCCCCAGTAGTTGCGCAGGCCCTTCTGCTGCAGGGTGTCGTCCTGCACGAACTCGTGCACCGGCATGAGCTCGACGGCGGTGATGCCGAGGTCCTGCAGGTGCTCGATGACCGCCGGGTGCGCGATGCCGGCGTAGGTGCCGCGCAGCTCCTCGGGGACCCGCGGGTGGGTCATGGTCAGGCCCTTGACGTGGGCCTCGTAGATGACCGACTTGTGGTACGGGATGCGCGGCAGGCGGTCGCTGCCCCAGTCGAAGTAGGGGTTGATGACGACGGACTTCGGCATGTGCGCCGCGGAGTCCTCGTCGTTGCGCTCCTTGGTCTCGAAGTCGTACCCGAAGACCGACGGGTGCCAGTCGATGCCGCCGTCGACGGCCTTGGCGTAGGGGTCCAGCAGCAGCTTGGTGGGGTTGCACCGCTGACCCTGCTCGGGGTCGTAGGGACCGTGCACGCGGTAGCCGTAGCGCTGGCCGGGCTGGACGCCGGGGACGAAGCCGTGCCAGACGAAGGCGTCCATCTCGGGCAGCCGGATGCGCTCCTCGTTGCCCTCGTCGTCGAACAGGCACAGCTCGACCTTCTCGGCCACCTCGCTGAACAGGGCGAAGTTGGTGCCGGTGCCGTCGTAGGTGGCGCCGAGGGGGTAGGCAGTGCCGGGCCAGACCTGGGTGGTCATGGGGTGGTGGGTCCTCCTGCGCTGGTCGGCCGCGGTCGGTCCGGGCCTGGGGGCGGTGGTGCTCGGGCGGCGGTGCCCCGGGGGTGGGGGCCGTACACGTCGCCGGTGACGAGCCCCCTCGCGAGAGTCTGCCGCCCCCCGCGCGTGCCCGCCGGGTGGCCGCACGTGCCGCTGCCCACGGTCGACTGGAATTGTCGGTGGGCCGACCTACATTCGGGGCGTGACGATCCAGACCGACCTCCGGCCGACCCGCGGCACCTTCCAGGTGGTCAGCGAGTTCCAGCCCTCCGGTGACCAGCCGACGGCGATCCGGGAGCTGGCGGCGGCGGTGAACTCCGGCCAGACCGACACGGTGCTCCTCGGTGCCACCGGCACCGGCAAGTCGGCGACGACGGCCTGGCTGATCGAGCAGGTGCAGCGGCCCACCCTGGTGATGGCGCCGAACAAGACGCTGGCCGCACAGCTGGCCAACGAGTTCCGCGAGCTGCTGCCGAACAACGCGGTCGAGTACTTCGTCAGCTACTACGACTACTACCAGCCCGAGGCCTACGTCCCGCAGACCGACACCTACATCGAGAAGGACTCCTCGATCAACGAGGAGGTCGAGCGGCTGCGGCACTCGGCCACCCAGAGCCTGCTCACCCGCCGGGACGTCGTGGTGGTCTCCACCGTGTCCTGCATCTACGGCCTGGGCACCCCGCAGGAGTACGTCGACCGGGCGCTGAAGGTCACCGTCGGCGAGGAGCGCGACCGCGACGAGCTGCTGCGCACCCTGGTCACCGAGCAGTACACCCGCAACGACCTGGCCTTCAGCCGCGGCACGTTCCGGGTGCGGGGCGACACCATCGAGGTGTTCCCGGTCTACGAGGAGCTCGCCGTCCGCATCGAGATGTTCGGCGACGAGGTGGAGCGGCTGTACTACCTGCACCCGCTGACCGGTGAGGTCGTGCGCGAGGTGCAGGAGCTGTTCGTCTTCCCGGCCACCCACTACGTCGCCGGTCCCGAGCGCATGGAGCGGGCGATCCGCGGCATCGAGGCCGAGCTGGAGCAGCGGCTGGCGGAGCTGGAGAAGCAGGGCAAGCTGCTGGAGGCCCAGCGGCTGCGCATGCGCACCACCTACGACATCGAGATGATGCGCCAGGTCGGGTTCTGCTCGGGCATCGAGAACTACTCCCGGCACATCGACGGCCGCGGCCCCGGCACCGCCGGCGCCTGCCTCATCGACTACTTCCCGAAGGACTTCCTGCTCGTCGTCGACGAGTCCCACGTGACGGTGCCGCAGATCGGCGGCATGTACGAGGGCGACATGAGCCGCAAGCGCACCCTGGTCGACCATGGCTTCCGGTTGCCCTCGGCGATGGACAACCGCCCGCTGAAGTGGGAGGAGTTCACCGACCGGATCGGGCAGACCGTCTACCTGTCGGCGACGCCGGGGAACTACGAGCTCGGCCGCACCGGCGGCGAGTTCGTCGAGCAGGTCATCCGGCCCACCGGCCTGGTCGACCCCGAGATCGTGGTCAAGCCGACCAAGGGCCAGATCGACGACCTGGTGCACGAGATCCGCACCCGCACCGAGAAGGACGAGCGGATCCTGGTCACCACGCTGACCAAGAAGATGAGCGAGGACCTCACCGACTACCTGCTCGAGCTGGGCATCAAGGTCCGCTACCTGCACTCCGAGGTCGACACCCTGCGCCGGGTCGAGCTGCTGCGCGAGCTGCGGCAGGGCGAGTACGACGTGCTGGTCGGCATCAACCTGCTGCGCGAGGGCCTGGACCTGCCCGAGGTGTCGCTGGTGGCGATCCTCGACGCCGACAAGGAGGGCTTCCTCCGCTCGGGCACCTCGCTGATCCAGACCATCGGCCGCGCCGCCCGCAACGTCTCGGGCCAGGTGCACATGTACGCCGACAAGATCACCCCGTCCATGGCGCAGGCGATCGACGAGACCGCGCGGCGGCGCGAGAAGCAGATCGCCTACAACAAGGAGAAGGGCGTCGACCCGCAGCCGCTGCGGAAGAAGATCGTCGACATCCTCGACGGGATCTACCAGGCCAGCGAGGACGCCGAGAAGGCCACCGAGCAGTTCGGCGGGTCGGGCCGGCAGCAGTCCCGCGGCAAGGCGCCGGTGCCGGGGCTGTCGTCCAAGAGCAAGGGCAGCAAGGCCAAGGCCGGCTCCATCGACGTCGAAGGTCTGCCCCGCGCGGCGCTGGCCGACATGATCCAGGAGATGAACGACCAGATGCTGGCTGCGGCGCGGGAGCTGCAGTTCGAGGTCGCGGCCCGCCTGCGCGACGAGCTGAACGAGCTCAAGCGCGAGCTGCGCCAGTTCGACCAGGCCCACGCCTGACCCGCCCGGCTGCTGCCCCGGGTCTCCGACCGCCCGCCGCCCCGGCTCCCCACCGCCTCCGCGCGGCGTTGATCAGCGGGGTTGGTCGATGTCCGTCCTGGCTCACCGGCGCCGGTGAGCCAGGACGGACTCCGGTGAGCCAGGACGGGTTCCGGCCGGCGGCCCCGGCGCCCGGGCGTGCGCTGCGCCGGCCGGCTCGCCGCACTCCGTGGTGGGGGTCGCCGTACATCCTCGACGGTCGCCGCCCGTTGCCCCGCGCGCTCACCGTGCAGGATGTCCGGCCACCCGTGGCGGGGGAGCGCGGGGTGGTCGCCGCCGCGCCCACCTCGCGGTACCCGGGGTGCCACGGGGTGGGAGGTCATCCCCGACGGTGGGAGGTGGTCACCGACCACCTCCCACCGTCAGCCATCACCTCCCACCCCGGGCCGGCGTGCTCACCTGCTCGCGTCCCGCAGGAGCACGTCGGGCCCGCTGACCGGGCACGCGCACGGCCCGACCCTGGTGCCGGAACGGGCCGAGGGGGTTCGAGCTCGCCGTCAGCCGCCGGGGCCGCGTCCCGGGCCACCGCCACCGGGGCCGCCTCCACCGCCGGGGCCACCTCCACCGCCGGGGCCACCTCCGCCGGGGCCACCTCCGCCGGGGCCGCCGCCGTTCCCGCCGCCGCCCGGTCCGGCGCCTCCGCTGGCGCCGCCACCTCCGCTGGGACCGTCGCCACCGCTGGGACCCCCGCCGTCGCCCCCGCCGGGGGCGGGACCCTGGCCGGGCGTCTCGGCCGGGTCCGAGGGCGACGGCTCGGGTGCGGTCGTCGTGGCCGTGGTGCCCTCACCGCCGGACTGCTCCGCCGAGCTCGGGGCGGGCGCGGGCGGGGGATCGG
>NZ_JAMXRZ010000080.1 GCF_024124375.1 Klenkia sp. PcliD-1-E | reverse complement strand
TGCCCCGCGGGGCTGGCCGAGCTGGGGGTGCGGCCCGCCGACCTCGGCACCCTGGCGGCGAGCACGCTGGCCGACGCCTGCCTGTCCACCAACCCGCGGGACGCCGGCGCCGCCGAGGTCACCGACCTGTTCCGGGCCGCGATGTGACCACCCCGGGCATCACCGAGCTCACCGGCCTGCGCTCGTCCAAGCCGACCTGGTACGCCGAGTACCGGCACACCGCCGACAAGCTGACCCGGGCCCTGGGGTCGCTGGACCGCATCGCCCAGGTGCTGTCGGCGACGGGCGAGGGCGCCGGTGCGCTGTGCCGGGCCGTCGTCGACGCGACCGCCGAGCACCTCGGTGCGGACTGGGTGGTGCTGGTGCTGCGCGAGGACGCGCTCCCCCTCGCCCGCCCGCGGCTCGTGGCCCGCGGGCCGGCGGGCGACCCGGTGCAGGAGCTCTGCGACCTGCCCGTCGGGGTGGGCCGGGCGGTGGGCGGCGCCCTGGCCGAGGGCGGGGTCGACCCGCACCAGGACGACGCGGGCGCGGTCGTCGTCCCGCTCGTGGTGGACGGCGAGGCCACCGGTGCGCTGGTCGCCTGGGTCGGTCGGGAGTCCACGACGTCGGCCGCGGACCTCGCGATCCTGCGCATCGTCGGCAACCAGTCGGCGGTCGCCCTGCTCAGCGACCACCTGCTGGCCGGGTCGGAGGCGCTGCGGCGGCAGACCGAGCAGCTCTACGCCGAGGCCGAGCAGCGGGCCCGTGACCTCGCCGAGCGGCACCACCAGCTGGCCGACGCCGAGCGCCGGCTGGACGTCGCCGCCCAGCGGGAGGCCGTCGACGTCGAGCGGCACCGGATCGCGCGCGAGCTGCACGACAGCGTGGCCCAGCACGTGCTGTCGGCGGGCATGGCGATCGAGTGGTGCCGCCCGGAGGTCGAGCACCACCGCGAGGTCTACGAGCGGCTCGACCACGCCAAGGCGCTCACCCGCGAGGCCGTCGAGCGGCTGCGCGGGGCCATCCACGCGCTGTCCGCCGACCACGACGTCGACCTGCCCGGCCTGCTGGCGCGGTTGCCGGCCGAGCACCCCGTTCCCGGGCTGGCCGTCGCCGTCCGGGTCGAGGGCCGGCCGGTCCGGCTGCCGCCCCCCACCGCCGAGGCGCTGCACAAGATCGCCACCGAGTGCCTGTTCAACACCACGCGGCACGCCGGGGCCACCCGGTGCACCGTGCGGCTGGCCTACCGCCCCGGCTCGGTGCGGCTGACCGTCGCCGACGACGGCACCGGCACCCCGGGGGTGCTGCGCCAGGCGCTGCGCTCCCCCGACGGCCGGCACCACGGGCTGCTGAACATGGCCTCCCGCGCCGCGGAGGTCGGGGCGGTGCTCAGCGTCGGCCGTGCCCGGCTCGGCGGGGTCCGGGTGGACGTCGCCCTGCCGCTGGAGGTGACCGGTGGCTGACCCCATCCGGCTGGTGGTCGTCGACGACCACGCCATCGTGCGGCAGGGGCTGCGGTCCATCCTGGAGCGCGAGCCCGACATCCGGGTGGTCGGCGAGGCCGCCACCCCGGGCGAGGCGCTGGACCTGGTCGCCCGGGAGCGGCCGCACATCGTGCTGCTGGACCTCAAGCTGTCGGCGGGGTCCGACGTCGAGGGCCTGGCGCTGTGCGGCGAGCTCACCGGCGGCGGCGGGCCGGCGCCCGGGGTGCTGGTGGTCACCACCTTCCTGGACCAGCAGCTCGTGCTGCGCGCCATCCAGGCCGGGGCGCGGGGCTACGTGCTCAAGGACGTCGACGCCACCGCCCTGGTCGCGGCCATCCGCGCGGTGCGGCGCGGGGAGTCGGCCTTCGACAGCCACAGCGCGGCCGCCGTCGTCGCGTCGCTGGCCGCCCCGTCCGCGGGCCCGGACGGCACCGACCTCACCGCGCGGGAGCGGGAGGTGCTGGCCCTGCTGGCGCGCGGGCTGTCCAACGACGCGATCGGCCGGGAGCTCTACATCTCCGCGACCACCGCGAAGTTCCACGTCGGCAACGTGCTGCGCAAGCTGTCGGTGTCCCGGCGGGCCGAGGCGGTCTACGCCGGGTCCAAGCTCGGCCTCATCTGACCGCGCGGGTCACCACGTCGGTGGCGAACCCCTCCAGGGCGGCCATGTCCCGGATGACCTCGACCCGGTCGCAGGAGTCCGCGTAGGCCGGCAGGTCGCAACCCCCCAGCGCCCAGGAGTACCTCGGTTCCGGGGTGAGCCAGATGGTCTCCCGGACCCGGCGGGCCAGGTCGGCGAAGACGTCCAGGCGGGGGGCGTTGCCGTTGCCCCGGCCGTCCCCGAGCACGAGCAGCGTCGTCCGGCGGGTGAACGCGCCGGAGTGCTCCCGGGCGAGCGTGGCGAAGACGGTGCCGTAGTCGCTGGTCGCGTCCACGTCGATCACGTCGCCGCCGAACACCAGGCCCAGCGCGTGCTCCAGGGGGTGCTCGTCGAACAGGTCGGTGATCTCCACGACGTCGTCGACGAAGGCGAAGGTGCGCACCTGCGCGAACAGGTCCTGCAGGGCGTGCACCACGTGCAGGGTGAACCGGGCGGTCGTGCGCACCGACAGGGAGACGTCGGCGACGACGACCAGGCGGGGCTTGTCCTCGGCGAGCCGGGTGGTGACCGGCCGGAACGGGACCCCGTCGTACTTCATGTTGGCCCGCATCGTGCGGCTGACGTCGACCCGCCCGCGCGGGGTGCGCCGTTTCTTGTGGGTGAGCCCGCCGTGCAGGGAGGTCGCCAGCCGGCGCAGCGACTCCTCGATCCGCGCCCGTTCGGCCTCGGTGACCCGTTGCACCGGTGCGGCCCGCAGCTCGCGCTCCTCGATGGCCAGGTCGGTCATCTCGGCGAGCTTCTGCAGGTGGGCCTTCAGCAGCTCGGGCAGGTCGTCGATGACGCCGGCCAGCTGGCGGCGCAGTGCCTCGGCGACCTCGGGGTCCAGGTCGTCGACGGGGTGGGCCAGCCAGTCGCGCAGCGCCTGCTGCTGGGCGACCGAGAGCTCGACGTCCAGCTGGGTGCCCCCGGCCCGCACCAGATCACCCGGCAGCCCGGGGTCGTGCAGCCGGCCCACCTCGACCTGCACCTTCTCCTGCCCGTCGGCGTTCCCGACCGGCTCGCTGGACAGCACGATCTGCTGGGTCAGGCTGGCCAGGTCGACCTTGTTCGCCTCCTGGTGCAGGTTGTACTGCTGGGTGAGGTCCTCCGGTCTGAAGTAGTCACGGATGTCCATCGGCTTGCCGTGGCTGTGGCCCTGCTCCGGCTCGCCACCCGGCTCCTGCGACCACGTCATCCGGGTCAGCTCGCCCTCGTCGACCAGGTCGTCGTGGGCGTGGCTGTGCCCGTCGGCGGTCTCGGTCACCGCCCGCAGCGAGAAGAACCGCGCGAAGGTGTCGGCGAAGACCTCGGCGTCGCGCCAGTCCTTGAGCAGGGCCGCGCCGAGCGCCGCCTCCAACGACGCCCGGTCGCCCACCTCGACGGCGGCCGCGGCGGCGAAGGCGTCCACCGCCTCGGCGGTGGAGATCCGCATGCCGCGCAGCCGCAGCAACCGGATGAACCGGTGCAGCGCGCCCTCCATCAGACCGGCCGGCGGCGGGCGGCGCCCCTGTTCCCGGGGAAGGAGCGGGCCCCCTGGGACGACGTCACACCGCGCGGCGCCGCGGGGATCTCGCGGGCACCCCCGGCCTTCTCGCTGCCGGATCCGCTCGCCCGTTGGCCGTAGTACTCCTCGTCGTGCCGCCCGGGGGTGTCCTTGGCCGCGCGCCGCGCCTTGCCCTCGTCGTCGTGACCGTGGTCGTGGCCGTGCCCGCCGTGGGAGTGGGAGTGCCCGTGGTCGTGGCCGTGCTGGTGGTCGGGGGCTCCGCGGTCGGGGACGGTGGCGTTCGGGTCGACCAGCCGGGGCAGTGCGGCCCGCGACCGCTCGACGTCCCGCTCGTACTTGGCGACGACGGAGACGGTGTCGGCCAGCACCCCGGCCTCCAGCTCGGTCACCCCGAGGACGGCGAGGGTGCGTGCCCAGTCGATGGTCTCCGAGATCGACGGGGACTTGCGCAGGTCCAGCCCGCGCAGGCCCCGGACGATCTCGACTAGCTTCTGGGCCGCGGCGTCGTCGAGGCCGGTCTTCTTCGACCGGAGGATCTCCAGCTCGCGCTCGGCGTCGGGGTACTCCAGGAACAGGTGCAGGCAGCGCCGCTTGAGCGCCGCCGACAGGTCGCGGGTGTTGTTGCTGGTCAGGATGACGTAGGGCGGGTGCTCGGCGACGAACGTGCCGATCTCGGGCACCGACACCTGGTACTCGGCGAGCATCTCCAGCAGCACCGCCTCCAGCGCCTCGTCGGCCCGGTCGACCTCGTCGACGAGCAGCACGACCGGCTCCGGGGACCGGACGGCCTCCAGCAGCGGGCGGGCGGCGAGGAAGCGGTCGGAGAAGAAGGCGCTGTCCTGCTCGGCGACCCGCTCCACGGCCGCGGCCATGGTGGTGGTGTCGGCCAGCAGCTCCGCGGTCTTCTCGCGCAGGATCTGGGTGTAGAGCAGCTGCTTGCCGTAGTCCCACTCGTAGAGCGCCTTGGTCTCGTCCTGGCCCTCGTAGCACTGCAGCCGCAGCAACCGGCGGCCCGTGGCCAGGGCCAGGGTCTTGGCCAGCTCGGTCTTGCCGACCCCCGCCGGGCCCTCCAGCAGCAGCGGCTTGGCCAGCCGGCTCATCACGAAGGTCGTGGTGGCCAGCCGCCGGTCGGTGATGTAGCCGTGCTCGGCGAAGGCGCGGGCCACGTCGTCCACGCCGTCGAAGTCATCGGTCACGCGCAGTCCTCTCGTGGGTGGGGTGGCGGGGGTGCCGGGCAGGCCGGCACCGGCACCCCCGCCGGCTCGGGTCAGGAGAGGAGGTCGTCGAGGTCGCCGGTCATGCAGTGCTCGACCACGGGGCGGACGGTCTCGAAGGTGCACTCTTTGGCGTTGCCCGGGGTGCAGGCGTCGCCGAGGACGTGGTTCGTGATCCGGTCGACGTCCTTGTCGTCGCCGGTGATGACCCCGGCGTTCTCGTAGAACTTGGTGGGGCCCTCGCCCAGCCGGTTCTTGGAGTAGGTGTCCTTCTTCACGTCGACGAAGCGCTCGGTGATGCCGACGTCGCGCAGCAACCGGATCGCCGCGGCCAGCGCGGCCTCGGCGGCCTGCACGTCGGTCATGCCGTAGGTGTCCACGCCCATCGCGGCGGCCAGCTCGGCGAACCGCTTGTACTGGGTCGGCATGTTGAACGCCCAGACCCGGGGCAGCGCGATGGCGTTGTTCAGGCCGTGGTGGGTGTCGTAGAAGGCGCTCACGGCGTGGCTGATCGAGTGGATGATGCCCAGGCCGCCGGAGTTGAAGGCCTGCGCGGCGATGTACTGGGCGTACATCATCCCCTCGCGGCCGGCCAGGTCCTGGCCGTTCCAGACCGCCTGGCGCAGGTTCTCCGCGGTCAGCTTCACCGCGTACAGGGCGTTGCCCAGGGAGGGGGCGAAGTTCAGCCGGCTGACGTAGGGCTCCGAGGCGTGCGCCAGGACGTCGAACCCGCACTGCGCGGTGTAGTCGACCGGGCAGTCGTAGTAGAGCACCGGGTCGTCGATGGCCAGGGTGGTGACCGAGGTGTCGTCGAAGGCGACGTACTTGTGCGGGTTGTCCGGGTCGGTGGTGGTGTCGGTGATGACGTAGGCCCAGGAGGTCTCCGAGCCGGTGCCGGCGGTGGTGGAGACCGCGATGTGCGGCGGGTTCTTGGGGTTCTCGCTCTGGTTGAAGCCCTCGAACTCGTTCACGCTGCGGCCGTCGTGGGCCACCGAGATGCGGGCGCCCTTGCAGGCGTCGTGGCTGGAGCCGCCGCCGATGGACACGAAGCTGTCGCAGTCGTTCTCCTGGTAGAGCTTGACCGCGTCCATGACGTTGTAGTCCTTGGGGTTGGACTCCACCTCGTCGTAGACCACGACGTCCAGGCCGTGCCACTTCATGGACTCGGCGATCTTCTCCACGATGTTCGTGCCGCGCAGGCCCGACGTCATGATCAGCGACTTCCGGAAGCCGAGCTTCTTGGCCTCGGGGCCGATCAGCTCGTGGGCGCCCGGCCCGAGCATCGCCCGGGGGAAGGGGTGGAACTCCTTGATCGGGAACGGCTTGAGCAGTTCTTCGACCTGCATGGCCTGACCTCCTGCGGCAGCGACGGTGCTGGGGTGACCTGGAAGCTATGGCCGCGGTCACAGGTGGCGGGAGTTGCGAGGACCTGCAACCGGCCGTCCGGGGCGGTAGGTCGGCCCGGTCGGGCAGGTGCACCTGCCCGACCGGGCAGGTGCCGGGCCGGAGGGGTCAGGCGCTGAACTGGTGGCCGAGGACCGCCAGCAGGTCCAGCCGCTCGGCGTCCGGGGTGCCCGGGGTGGCGGTGAAGACCAGCAACCGCTGGCTGCGGTCGTCGCTGAAGAGCACCTGGCAGTCCAGCTCCATGCGACCGACCTGCGGGTGGTCGTAGGTCTTGCGCTGGCCGGTGTGCACCCCGACCTCGTGCCGGGACCACACCTCGGCGAACTCCGGGCTCCGGTCGAGCAGGTGGTCGACCAGCTCCGCGGCCCCGGGGCTGCCCCGGCCCACGGCGCCGCGCAGGTCGGCCGCCCACACCCGGCTCTGCCGGGCGTGCTCCTGCGCCGGCCGCATCCCCCGCTCCGCCGGGTCGTGCAGGAACCAGCGCACGTAGGCGCTGCGCCCGGGACCGGTGAACCGGGTCTGGTCCCCCAGCAGCGCGACGGCCAGCCGGTTCTGCACCAGGGTGACCCCGAGGTCGCTGACCACCTGGGCGGGGGTGTCGGTCAGCCGGTCCAGCACCCGCATGGTTCCCGGCGGCACGTGGTCGCTGCGGTGCCCGACCCCCGGGTCGGCCTGGCCCGCCGTCGCGAACAGGTGGTCGCGCTCGACCTGGCTCAGCCGCAGCGCCCGGGCCAGCGCGGTGAGCACCTGGACCGAGGGCTGCGGCCCGCGCTGCTGCTCCAGGCGGGTGTAGTAGTCGGTGGAGATCCCGGCCAGCTGGGCCACCTCCTCGCGGCGCAGGCCGGGGGTGCGACGGCGCGCGAGGGCCGGCAGACCCATCTCCGCTGGGTGCAACGACTCCCGGCGGCGGCGCAGGAAGTCGGCCAGGGTCGCACGGTCCATGCCCCCGAGGGTGCCCCCCACCCGTCGGGGCAGCCAGGGATCGCCGGTCCCTGGATGGACGGTCTCTGCCACCGCCCGCGCGGACGGTCGACGGTGGAGCCATGACCGACACCACGAACCGCCGCATCGCCGTCGTCACCGGAGCCAGCCGGGGCCTGGGCCGCAGCACCGCGCTGCACCTGGCCCGCTCCGGGGTGGACGTCGTCGGCACCTACCTGAACTCCCCCGCCGACGCCGAGTCCCTCGTGCAGGAGGTCGCCGCCGCCGGCGGCGCCGCCGAGGTGCTGCCCCTCGACGTCGCCGACACCGGCTCCTTCCCGGCCTTCGCCGACCGGCTGCGCGCGCTCGTGCGCGACCGCTTCGGCCGAGACACCGTCGACGCCCTGGTCAACAACGCCGGGACCTCGCTGCACGAACCGTTCGCCACCACCACCGAGCAGCAGTTCGACGAGGTGATGACCGTGCACGTCAAGGCGCCGTTCTTCCTGACCCAGGCCCTGCTCCCGCTGCTGGGCGACGGCGCCCGCATCGTCAACGTGTCCTCCGGCCCGGCCCGGTTCACCCTGCCCGGGTCGGCCGCCTACGCCACCGCCAAGGGGGCGGTGGAGGTGCTGACCCGCTACCAGGCCCAGGAACTGGGCGACCGGGGCATCCGGGCCGTGGTGGTCGCCCCCGGCGCGGTCGCCACCGACTTCTCCGGCGGCACCGTGCGCGACGACCCCGCCGTCGGCGACGCCGTCCGCGGCATGACCGCCCTGGGCCGGTTGGCCGGCCCCGACGACATCGGGGCCGCCGTCGCCCTGCTGCTCGCCGACGGCTTCGGCTGGGCCACCGGCGCCCGCATCGAGCTCAGCGGCGGCATGCGCCTCTGACCGCTGCGCTCGGCCCACTGCCGGACGGGAGCGGGCCGGGTGGGGTCAGCCGCGGAGGGCCGGGGTGGAGGTCGAGGTGCTCGGTGCCGGGTGGGTCGCGGGGGCCGAGGGCCGGCCGAAGAGCCAGCCCTGGCCGTGCGTGCAGTGCAGGGCGGTGAGCTGGGTGCGCTGGTCGTCGGTCTCCACGCCCTCGGCGACGACGTCGAGACCGAGGCTGCCGGCGAGCTCGATGATGGTCGCGACCAGGGTCGCGGCGGCGCCGCCGCTGCCCAGGTCGGCCACGAACGACCGGTCGATCTTGATCCGGTCGGCCGGCAGCTGCCGCAGGTAGGACAGGCTGGAGTAGCCGGTGCCGAAGTCGTCGATGGCGACCTTCACCCCGATCGCGCGCAGCCGGGCCAACCGCTCGACCACTGCGGCGACGTCGTCGACGAGCACGCTCTCGGTCACCTCGAGGACCAGTTGCCCGGCGGGCAGGCCTGCGGTGGCCAGTGCGGTGCTCACCACGTCGACGAAGTCCGGCTCGCGCAGCTGCCGGCCGGACACGTTGACCGAGACCGTCAGCGCGTGGCCGACCTGTGCGGACAGCGCGGCGACGTGCCTGACGGACTGGTGCAGCACCCAGGTGCCGATGGGCACGATGCTGCCGTTCTCCTCGGCCAGCGGGATGAAGTCCACCGGGGACACCGCCCCCCGGGTGGGGTGGTGCCACCGGAGGAGGGCCTCCACGCCGACGACGTGCGCCTCGGGCAGGGTGACGATGTCCTGGTAGTGCACTTCCAGCTGGTCACCGGCGGCCAGCGCCGCGGCGAGGTCCTCGGCCAGCTCGGCGCGGCAGCGGGCCTGCAGGGCCATGCCCTCGGCGTAGACGGCCAGCCGCCCCTTCCCGCCGGCCTTGGCCTGGTACATCGCGAGGTCCGCGTTGCGCAGCAGGGTCTCGACCTTGCGGTTGCCGGCCGAGGCGACGTCGGCGACGCCGACGCTGGCGTGCACGACCAGCGGACGGCCCTCGACGACGGTCGGTGCGGCCAGCGCGGCGAGGATGCGCTCGGCGACCGAGCGGGCGGTGTCGGCCGAGCCGTCGTGGGCGATGGCGAACTCGTCCCCACCGAGCCGGGCCACGACGTCCCCGGAACGCACGCTGGCCACCAACCGGTCGGCGACGGTGCACAACAGCTGGTCGCCGGCGGCGTGCCCGCGGCCGTCGTTGACGTCCTTGAAGTCGTCCAGGTCGATGAACAGCACCGCCACCTCCCCGCCCCGGGCCAGCATGCGGTGCAACGACTCGGTCAGCAGCAGCCGGTTGGCCACCCCGGTCAGCGGGTCGTGCAGGGACTGCTGCTCGTTCAGCCGCCAGCTGGCCAGGTGCGCGCAGCTGGCGGCCAGCACGAACGCCCCGTGCACCAGGGCCCAGAACAGCGGACCGGTGGCCCCGTGGTGCATGCCGGCGTGCCCGGCGCCGAACACGGTGCCCGCGTCGATCGTGCCCAGCACCGCGTGGTGGACCACGGTGATCACCAGCGCGACGAGGAAGGCAGTCCAGTCCTGGTAGAGGGCTGCGACCGCGACCATGACGAAGAAGTGGAAGTGGGTCTCGATGACCCCGGGGAAGGTGTGCACCAGCACCACCGCCGACAGCGTCAGGCTCGCCGCCGACGCCGCCGTCCGCACCCCGCGGCCGACACGCGGGGAGCGGGCCACCAACGCCGGGACCGCCACCACCGCAGCCCCCAGCACGGCCCGGGCCGGCCCGTGTCCGAGGGTCGCGATGACCAGCCCGAGCGTCACCGCCTGCAGCAGGCACAGCTGCACGATCCAGGCGTGCCGGCGGTCGAAGACCTCCTCGGTCAGCAACCGTCCTTCGGGCAGCCAGGAACGCACCAGGGAGAACACGGTCCAGCAACGGTCGGACCGCCACCGGTCTTGAGCCGGCACCGGCGGGGTCACCCGGACGAGGGGGCTGCTCCCGACGTCCCGGTACCCGGGGTCCGCGTCAGCCGCGTGCAGGTCCCAGCCCGGTGAGCAGCAACTGCAGGAGCGCCTCGTAGGAGGCCTCCGGGTCCGGGGTGCGCTGCACCCCGGCGAGCTCCAGCGACACCGCACCGTGCACCGCCGACCAGATGGCCTGCGCGGTCTCGGTGAGGTCGGCGCGCCGGAGCCTGCCTGCCGCCATGGCCCGGGCCACCTCCCGCTCGAGCGCACCGAAGGCGGCCCCGGCGTGCTCGGCCAGCTCGACCTCCTGCGCCTCGGTGCGGTCGCCCGCG
Source organism: Klenkia sp. PcliD-1-E (assembly GCF_024124375.1). Taxonomy (GTDB): domain Bacteria; phylum Actinomycetota; class Actinomycetes; order Mycobacteriales; family Geodermatophilaceae; genus Klenkia. The sequence continues at coordinate 9,777 of NZ_JAMXRZ010000080.1, read as the reverse complement.
CTGAGCGCCGGGCCGAACATCGCGGCGTAGTGCTGCGGGTGGCCCAGCGCGAAGGCACGGTAGGCCCGGCCGCTGGCCTCCAGCCGGCCGGTCGGGTCGGCCCCCGGCAGGTCGCCCAGGGCGGCGGTCAGGCCGTCGAACCCGCGCACCAGCAGCGCCGCGACCAGGCCGCCCTTGGTGCCGAACCGGTTGTACACGCCCATCGGCGCGACGCCGGCCTCCGCGGCCACCGCGCGCACGGTCACCGCGGGCAGACCCTCGCGCACCAGCACCCGCTCGGCGGCGTCCACCAGCGCGGTGGCGACGTCCTGGCTGCGGGTCCGCTGACCGGTCTCCGTCATGCCCGCATCCTCCCCCTTGTCGTCTGTAGAACGTCGTCCTACATTCCTAGGACATCGTTCTACAACCGGAGGTCGTCATGACCACTGCCCCCGCTCCGTCCACCACCCGTCGGTGGTGGGTCCTCGCCGTGCTCTGCCTGTCGGTGCTGCTGGTCAGCGTCGACAACACCATCGTCAACGTCGCGCTGCCGACCATCGGCCGGCAGCTGTCGGCGACCACCAGCGACCTGCAGTGGGTCGTCGACGGCTACACCCTCGCCTTCGCCGCCCTCCTGCTGCTCGGCGGCCACCTCGGTGACCGCTTCGGCCGGCTGCGCATGCTGCAGCTGGGCCTGACCGGCTTCGTGGCCACCTCGGTGCTGGCCGCGTCCGCCGACTCCACCGCCGAGCTGGTCGCCGCCCGCGCGGCGATGGGCGTCGGCGCCGCCCTGGTCTACCCGGCGACCCTCGCACTGCTCGTGACGACGTTCCCCGACACCCGGGAACGGGCCACCGCGATCGGTGTCTGGTCGGCGGTCTCGGGCCTGTCGGTGGCCATCGGCCCGGTCAGCGGCGGGGTCCTGCTGGAGCACTTCGCCTGGGGCTCGGTGTTCCTGGTGAACCTTCCCCTCGGTGCGCTCGCGCTGCTGGCCGGCCGCGTCCTGCTGAGGGAGTCCCGCGAGCGGACACCGGCCCGCTTCGACCCGGTGGGTGTGCTCGGTTCGGTGGCGGCCATCGGGCTGCTGGTGTGGACGACGATCGAGGCCCCCGGCCACGGCTGGACGTCGGCGACCACCCTGGTCGGCTACGCCGCGGCGGCCCTGGCACTGGGCGGGTTCATCGCCTGGGAGGCCACCCGACCGGACCCGCTGCTGGACGTGCGGCTGTTCACCGACCCGCGGTTCTCGGCGGCCAGCGGCTCGATCGCGCTGGCGTTCTTCGGCCTGTTCGGCTTCATCTTCCTCATCACCCAGTACTTCCAGGCCGTGCGCGGCTACGACACCCTGACCGCCGGGCTGGCCACGCTGCCCTTCGCCCTGGTGATCGGCGCGGTGTCCCCGCTGGCGATCGTGGCGATGCGGGCGGTGGGCACGACGGTCGTCGTCTCCGGCGGGCTGGCGACCATGGCGGCGGGCTTCGCGCTGGCGGCCGGAACCGGGCTGGACACGGCCTACTGGGGCCGCATCGTGGTGTCGATGGTGCTCATGGCGGCCGGCCTCGGCCTGGTGACGAGCCCGGCCACCGAAGCGGTGATGGGTGCCCTGCGCACCGACCAGGCCGGCGCCGGCTCGGCGGTCAACGACACCGTGCGCGAGGTCGGCGGCACGCTCGGCGTCGCCGTGGTCGGCTCGGTGATGGCCACCGTCTACGCCCCCGCCGTCCGGGACGCGCTGTCGGCCCTGCCGGGCGCGGCGCAGGACGCAGCCGGTGGGTCGGTGCTCGTCGGGCTGGCGCTGGCACCGGCGGGGTCGGCGGACGCCGTCCGGCAGGCCGCCCGGGAGGGCCGCGTGCTGGCCCAGGTCGTGCGGGAGCGCACCGACGTCGACGCCGACGCCCTGCTCGCCGGCGCCGCCCCCGACACCGGCGAGGCCGGCGCGCAGGTCGACGCCGCCCTGGCCGCCCACACCGTCACCGAGAGCTGAGGAGCCCCGTTGCCCGTCGACGTGCACGCCCAGGTGGAGGGGCCCGAGGACGCCCCCGTCGTCCTGCTGTCCAACTCCCTCGGCACGACGCTGGAGATGTGGGACCCGCAGGTCCCCGCGCTCGCGGAGCGGTTCCGGGTGGTCCGCTACGACACCCGCGGGCACGGCCGGTCGCCGTCGCCTGCGGGCGACTCGACCGTCGACGACCTGGTCGACGACGTCCTGGCGCTGCTGGACCGGCTGCACGTGGCCCGGGCGCACGTGGTCGGGTTGTCCATCGGCGGCATGACCGGGCTGCGGCTGGCCGCGCGGGAGCCCGAGCGGGTGGACCGGCTCGCCGTGCTGTGCACCTCGGCGCACCCCGGCAACCCCGGCGCCTGGACCGAGCGGGCAGCCACCGCGCGCCGCGAGGGCACCGCTTCGCTGGCCGACGCCGTCGTCGGCCGCTGGTTCACCCCCGGCTGGGCGGCCGAGCACCCCGACGTGGTGGCGCGCATGCGGCAGGGGATCGTCGACTGCGACGACGAGGGCTACGCCAGCTGTTGTGCCGCGGTCGGTGCGCTGGACCTGCGCGACCAGCTCGGCAGCATCACCGCGCCCACCCTGGTGGTCAGCGGGGCCGACGACCCGGCGCTGCCGCCCGAGCACCAGGAGGCCATCGCCGCCGGCATCCGCGGGGCTGCGCTGCTCACCCTGTCCCCGGCCGCGCACATCGCCAACGTCGAGCAGGCCGAGCACGTCACCGCCGCGCTGCTGGCGCACCTGGGAGGTACCCGATGACCCACCCGAGCACGGACGACGAGCGGCGCGAGGCGGGCATGCGCACCCGCCGGGAGGTGCTCGGCGACGCCCACGTCGACCGCGCCGTCGCCGGCGTCACCCCGCTGACCGCCGACTTCCAGGACTTCATCACCCGGGTGGCGTGGGGCGACCTCTGGCAGCGCCCCGGCCTGGACCGGCGCACCCGCTCGATGCTCACCCTCGCCATCACCGCCTCGCTGCGGCACTGGGACGAGTTCGCCCTGCACGTGAAGGCGGCGGTGCACAACGGGCTGACCGACTCCGAGATCGCGGAGGTCTGCCTGCACACCGCGGTCTACGCCGGGGTGCCCGCCGCCAACCACGCCCTCGCCGTCGCCAAGCCCATCCTGGCCGAGCTCAGGGGCTGACCAGCCGGCCACCCTTCACGGCGTACATCCGCTGGTCGGCGGTGTGCAGCAGCGCCTCGAACCCGGTGCCGTCGTCGGGGGAGACCGCGCAGCCGATGCTGGCGCCCACCCGCACCCGCTCGCCGCGCAGCTCGAGGGGCTCGCCGAGCGCGGTGGCCAGGGTGGTCGCCACGCGGGCGGCCTCGGCCGCCGCGGTGCCGGGGGCCAGACCGGGCAGCGCGACCAGGAACTCGTCGCCGCCGAGCCGGGCCAGCAGGTCCGTGCGGCGCACCGCCGACCGCAGCCGGCCGCTGATCTCCACCAGCAGCTCGTCACCGGCGGCGTGGCCGAGCCGGTCGTTGACCGCCTTGAACCCGTCGAGGTCGACGAACAGCAGGCCGACGGCGGTGCCGGCCGCGTCGGCCTCCCACAGCGCGAGCTCGACCTGCTCCTGCAGCCGCCGCCGGTTGGGCAGCCCGGTCAGCGGGTCGGTCCAGGCCAGCTGCTCGATGCGGGCCAGGTACTGCCGGGTGCGCTCCTGCTCCCGGGTCAACCGCTGCTGGGCCTCCACCCGGGCGGTGACGTCGTTCTGCACGCCGATGTACTGCACCACCCGGCCCTCGGCGTCGGTGACCGGTGCCAGGTGCAGCTCGTTCCACCACGGGGTGCGGTCGGGACCGCGGTGGTTGAGCAGGGTCTCGCGGCACTCCTGCCCGGCGGCGACGGCATCGCGGATGCGGGCCACCGCGGACAGGTCGGTGTCGGCGGTCTGCAGGAAGCGGCAGTTGCGGCCCAGCACCTCCTCCCGCGGGTAGCCCGACAGCTCCTCGAAGGCCCGGTTGACGTACACCATGGGCTGGTCGGGCAGCTGCATGTCCACGATGACGACCCCGCTGGTGGTCGCGGCCAGGGCCCGGTGCAGCAGGCCCTCGCCGGCGGCCGGGGCCAGCGCGGGCAGCTCGGGCAACCGGGGTGCCGTGGCGGCGGCGGGCGCGGGCCGCTCCACCGGCGCCGGACGGCGCTGCTCCCGGGGCACCACGCGGGCGACCAGGGCGTGCGCGGCCCGGGCGACGGTCTCGCGGTCGTAGGTCAGCGCGAACTCGAAGGTGCGCTCCATGTCCGGACCGGTGTCGCCGAGGTCGCGGGCCAGCAGCGCAGCGCTGAAGTGCGGGCCGATGACCGCCACGTCCCACTCGCCGCGCACCTCGTCGGCCGCGGACAGCTCGGCGCCGCGGACGCCGGCCACCGGTTCGGTCGAGAGCCCGTCGCCCAGCGCGCAGACGAAGCCCGTGCGCTCGGCCAGCCCGCGGTAGCGGGCCACGGTGGCGGGCGTGAAGTGCCGCGCCTCCTGGAACGTCGAGGCCACCACGGCGGTCTCGCCCAGGCGGAGCGCGTGCCGCTCCAGCTGCTTGGACAGCTCGATGAGCAGCCGCTTCGGGGACCGGCGCAGCACGGTGCCCGGCGGCAGGCAGCCGAACGGGGACACCTCGGTGCCCGGCGGGTCCAGCGGCGCCGGCGGCAGCAGCAGCTCCGCGGTGGGCAGCTGCGCGGCCGGGCCCGGCTGCGGCCGGCCGAACATCCAGCCCTGGCCGAGGGTCGCGCCCAGGGCGAGGGCCTGCACCAGGTGCGCGTCGGTCTCGATGCCCTCGGCCAGCACCACCGCGCCGGTGCGCTCGGCGTAGGCGTTGACCGCGTTCATCACCTCGGCCACCTCGGGGCCGGGGCGGTCCTGCACCAGGCGCAGGTCCAGCTTGACCACGTCGGGGCGCAGCAGCGGCATGAACGCCAGCGACATCGCGTCCGCGCCGACGTCGTCCAGGGCCAGGCCCCAGCCGATCTCGCGTATGCGCTGCACGGTCTGCAGCAGCTCGGCCGGGCGGGTCGCGATGGCCCGCTCCGTGATCTCCACGACCACCCGCAGCTGCGCGGGCGCGGCGTCCGCGATGGCCAGCAGGTCGGCCAGCGGGGCCGAGTCCAGCACCTCGGGCTCGACGTTGACGAACACCGTCAGCGGGGCCAGCAGCCCCTGCTCGACCGCGCCACGGAAGGCCGCGGTCCGGCAGGCGGCGTCCAGCTCGGCCAGCCGGCCGGCCTCGCGGGCGGCGGCGAACAGCTCGACGGGGGACCGCAGCGGCCCCTCCGGCCCGCGGGCCAGGGCCTCGTAGGCGACGACGGCGCCGCTGTCGAGGTCGACGATGGGCTGGAACACGCTGGTCACGGCCTCGGCGGCGAGGACGTCGTGGATGGTGGTGATGGGAGGACCCCGTCCGGTAGGGGCCGTCCCCGGGGTCCCCGTGGCTGGAGACGGACGGCGCTCACCCCGGTCATCGGCCGCACCCGGCGCCGGTGAACCCCCGCGGGCCCGGCCCTCACCCGGACGGGGGCGTCACCCCGCGGGGACGGTGACCGGGAAGGAGAGGGTGCCCGGCTGGAAGTCGACCGTCGCGCCGTCCGGGTAGGTGAAGACGCCGCCGAAGGTGATCGTGCCGGTGGTGAAGTCGGCCGGGACGTCGAAGGCGGTGGCCACCAGCGCGGGGTCGTCGACGATGTCCTGCGCGGGCACCACGGTGCCGTCGGGCAGCGTCAGCGAGAAGTACTGCGGCGGGCCCTCGCCCGCGCTGAAGGTGTCGGCGACCAGGTCGGAGTCGATGACCAGGAACGCCCGGTCGGGGGCCGCGGGCCGCGCGGTCACGTTGGTGCCGGCGAACCAGCTCAGCGACGCGCTCTGGATGGTCACCGTGAACGTGAACGGGGTGGTGACCCGGCCGGGCGCGCTGATCACGCCGGGGATCTGCTGCGCCGGGACCGGGTCGGCGTCGCGGTTCTGCCGGGTGGTCACCTGGAGGTTGTCCGCACCGGGGGTGCCGTCGACCAGCGACAGCGTCTGGGTGTTCTCCCCGTCGACGACCACGAGCTGCACGCCGGCGTCCGCCGGCGCCGACACCAGGCCCTCGATCGAGGCACCGGGGGTGACCAGCGACGGGTCGACCGGCACCTCGTCCCCGCCGTCGACGGCGTAGGACAGCAGCGGGGCGTCGTCGCCGTAGCCCTCGCCGCGGTCGACGGTGTACCGGAAGACGCGGAACACCTCGCCGTCGGCGGGGCGGCGGGCGTCGTCGCCGGCGCCGACCCGGTCGGCGGTGGCCAGGCCGGTGACCGTCACCCGGGCCGAGGCGCCCGACAGCGTGGCCGGGCCGTCGGGTGCGGCGAGCTCGACGTCCTCGAACGGGCCGTCGGCGGTGAACCCGGGGTCGGCGGCGCGGGGCTCGGGGGCGGTGAGGTCACCGGCGCCGTCGGGGGGCGTGCGGCCGTCGGGCCGGGACAGCAGCTCGCGGTCGGCCAGCGGCTGCGGCTCGGGGTCCGCAGGCTGCGCCGCGACCTCGAAGGTGACGTCCCCGCCGCCCTGCGACGGGGTGAGCGGGAACTCCAGGTAGGCGGCCGACGGGTCGCCGTCGACGAAGAGCACCGGCCCGCAGACCAGGTCGTCCTGCACGTCGGAGGTGTCGGCCGACAGGAAGCGGAACCAGCACCCGGTGCCGTCGCCGGTGGCCCCGCCCCGGTCGGCGACGTAGGCGTCCAGGGCGGCCTCGCCGTCGTCGACGGTCCGTTGCGGCTCCGCGACGGTGCGGCCCGCGTAGCTGAGATCATCCCCCCGGAGGAGGAACCACAGCCCGCCGCCGACCAGCAGCAGCACCAGCAGCGCCGCACCGCCGACGAGCAGTGGGGTGCGCCGGTTGCGCCTGGCCGGCTGCGGCGCCCACGGCGCCGGGCCCTGCGCGGGGTGCCATGCGCCCTGCGGCCACCCCGAGGACGGTTGCGGGGACGCCGGACCCTGCTGCGGGCCGGGCTGCTGCGGGCCGGGCTGCTGGGGGCCGGGCTGCTGCGGGCCGGGCTGCCACGGGCCGCCGTCCCCGGGTGCACCCCAGGTCTGCCAGCCGCCGTCGCGCTCGCTCACACGCCCTCCTCCGGTGCCGGCGAGGTGCCGGTGCACTCGCTCCGTGCAGGTCGGAACGCTATCGGACCGCTCCCGGCGGGACCTGCTCCGCGCCGGGGCCGGGCGGAAACGGCGCTTGCGCATGCCCGGGCCGAGTGACCCCCACCACCCGGACAAGGGGTCGAGGTGCGGGGGGAGGGGGGGTCTGTGAAGATCGCCGGGTTCGGTCCGTCGCGGTCCGGCCGCGGTCCCGGGGGACGCGCCGGTACCCGGGGATGCCTCATGAAGCGGGGTGACCGTCGTCCCTGCGCCGTCCGGCTCCGCCGTGCGGAGCGCCCCGCTGCCAGGAGGTGTGCCCCACCCGTGCCCCAGGACCTCACCCCGACCCTGCGTCCCCGCACCGCCGGTCGCCGTCGCTCCCGGTTGCGCGCCGTCCCGCCGGTGCCGGCGCCCCCGCCGTCCGACCCCGGCCGGCGGCTGCGGGTCGCGGTGATCGCCTCCAGCCGGTACCCCATCGGCGAGCCGTTCGCCGGCGGCCTGGAGTCCCACGTCTGGCAGCTGACCCGGTCGCTGACCGCACGGGGTCACGACGTGACCCTCTTCGCCGCCCCCGGCTCGGACCCGCAGCTGCCGGTCGAGCGGCTGCCCGTCCGGCAGCTGCGGATCAGCGACACCGCGCGCGCCGACGTGAGCATGGCGCCGGAGGTGTTCCTCGAGGACCACCACGCCTACCTGTCGCTGATGCTCGACCTCACCGGGCCCCGCGCGCTGGACTTCGACATCGTGCACAACCACGCCACCCACTACCTGCCGCTGGCCATGGCCCCGGCCCTGCAGGTGCCGATGATCGCCACGCTGCACTGCCCGCCCACGCCGTGGCTGGAGTCCGCGCTGCAGAGCGACGGCCCCACCCCCGCGCACCTGGTGGCGGTCAGCGGCCACACCGCCGCGGCGTGGCAGGGCAGCCCGGACGTCGGCCAGCGGGTCGGCGTCGTCCCCAACGGCGTGGACCTGGACCGGTGGGTCGCCGGGCCCGGCGGGGGGCCGCTGATCTGGTCGGGCCGCATCGTGCCGGAGAAGGGCACCCACCTGGCCGTGCAGGCCGCGCTGGCCGCCGGCCGCGAGCTGCAGATCGCCGGGCCGGTCGTCGACCGCGGCTACTTCGACCGCACCATCGCACCCTTCCTCGGCCGCGGCGTCACCCACCTGGGCCACCTGGACCACCCCGAGCTCGCCGCCGCCGTCGGCCGTGCCTCGGTGGCGCTGGTGACCCCCTGCTGGGACGAGCCCTACGGGCTGGTGGTCGCCGAGGCGCTGGCCTGCGGCACCCCGGTGGCCGCCTTCTCCCGCGGTGGCATCCCCGAGATCCTCACCCCGCAGTGCGGCCGGCTGGTGCCGGCCGGCGACGTGGCGGCGCTGGCCGCGGCCATCCCGGAGGCCGAGCAGCTCTCGCGCGCAGCGGCCCGGGAGCGGGCGCGGGCACACTGCTCGGTGGACACGATGGTCGACCGGTACGAGCAGCTGTACGGCTCGCTGGTCAGCGCGGCGGTGGCCACCGCGTGAGCGGGAGGGGGACCAGGTGATCGGCTGGTACGTGCACCACCAGGGCCGCGGGCACCTGCACCGCGCGGCCGCGGTCGCCGCCGAGCTGGGCACCCCGGTGGTGGGTCTGTCGTCCCTGCCGTCCCCCGGCGAGCCGTTCGCCGACTGGGTCCCCCTCGCCGACGACGCCGGGCACCCGGTCGAGGAGGTCACCGCCGGTGGCGCGCTGCACTGGGCCCCGCGCGGGCACGACGGCATGCGCCAGCGGATGGCCCGCCTCGCCGCGTGGGTCGAGCACGCCCGGCCGGCCGTCGTCGTCGTCGACGTGTCCGTCGAGGTCAGCGTCTTCCTGCGGCTGATGGGCGTGCCGGTCGTCGTCACCGCCATGCCCGGGGACCGCACCGACGCCCCGCACACCACCGGCTACACCGTCGCCGAGCGGGTGCTCGCCTTCTGGCCGCAGGACGTGCTCGACCCGCCGTGGCTGTCGGCCCTCGGCGACCGGGTCGTGCACGTCGGCGCGGTGTCCCGCTTCGACGGCCGCGAGCCCGCCGAGCCCGTCCCCGGCAGCGCGGTGCTGCTGGCCGGCGGCGGTGGCAGCGCGGTCACCGCCGCGGACGTCGACGGGCTGCGCGCGGTGACGCCCGGGCTGGACTGGACCGTCCTCGGCGGGCCGGGTGGCTGGTCGGCCGACCCGTGGCCGGTGCTGTCGGCCGCCGACGTGGTGGTGACCCACGCTGGGCAGAACGCCCTCGCCGAGGTGGCCGCGGCCCGCCGTCCGGCCGTCGTCGTCGCGCAGGAGCGGCCCTTCCGGGAGCAGCACCGCACCACCGACGCGCTGCACCGCTCGGGCATCGCCGTCGGGCTGCCCCGCTGGCCGGACACCGCCGCCTGGCCGCGGCTGCTGGAGCAGGCCCGGGCGCTGGGCGGGCAGGGGTGGGCGCGGTGGTCCCCCGGCGACGCCGCCCGGCGCGCGGCCCGCGAGATCGAGGCGGTGGCGCACTCGTGAGGACGGCGGTGGTCACCGTCGTCCACGGCCGGCACGACCACCTCGCCCGGCAGCTGGCCGGCCTGGCCCGGCAGACCCGACCAGCCGACGACCACGTGGTCGTCGCCATGGGGGACGCGGGCGTCGCGGCCGTGGTGGGGGACCGGGCCCGGGTGGTGGAGCTGCCGGCCGGCCCGCGGCT
>NZ_JAMXRZ010000007.1 GCF_024124375.1 Klenkia sp. PcliD-1-E | reverse complement strand
CCGACGTCGGGACCGCCGAGGTGGTCGGGCGCGGCGCGGAGGTCGTCGCGGCGGCGGGCACCGGGTCCCCGGAGCCGGGCAGCAGCCACCAGCCGCCGGCGACGACGGCGAGCACGGCGACCACGACGGCCGCGGGCCACCAGCGCGGGGCCCGCGGGCGGTGACGGTGCCGTCGCGCTCCGGTCATGGCCGACCACCGTAGTCGCCGGGTGACCTGCCACGGAACGTCCGGCGGCCGGTCGGCGTTGCCGGGTGGACGTCCCCACCCGGCAGCCGGGATCCTGGGACACCCCCGCACACAACCGCAGAAGGAGCACGCCGCCGGTGAGCGACGTCTGGCTCAACATCGTCATGGTCGTCGTCTTCGTGCTGATCGGCGGTGCGTTCGCCGGCGCCGAGATCGCCCTGGTGTCGCTGCGGGAGTCGCAGGTGCGGGCGCTGGCCGAGCGGGGCAGCCGGGGGCGGGCCCTCACCAAGCTCCTGCAGGACCCCAACCGGTTCCTCGCCGCGGTGCAGGTCGGGGTCACGCTGGCCGGCTTCTTCTCCGCCGCGTTCGGTGCCAGCACCCTGTCGGCGCCGCTGAGCGACTGGCTGGCCGGGCTCGGGCTGGCCCAGGGGGTCGCCGACCCGGTCAGCTTCGTGCTGGTCACGATCGCCATCAGCTACCTGTCGCTGGTGGTCGGCGAGCTGACCCCCAAGCGGCTGGCGCTGCAGCGGGCCGAGGGCTTCTCGCTGGTCGTCGCCGGGCCGCTGAACCGGATCGCCGCGGTGTTCCGGCCGGTCATCTGGCTGCTGTCGCGCTCCACCGACCTGCTGGTGCGGCTGCTGGGCGGGGACCCCAAGCAGAGCGGGGAGTCGATCAGCCAGGAGGAGCTGCGGGACCTGGTGGCCGCCCACGAGTCGTTGTCCAGCGACGAGCGCCGGCTCATCGACGAGGTCTTCCGCGCCGGCGGCCGCGAGGTGCGCGAGGTGATGACCCCCCGCACGGAGGTCGACTTCCTGGAGGCCTCGCTGACCGCCAGCCGCGCGGCCAAGCTGATCGCCGACTCCGGCCGCTCCCGCTGGCCGGTCATCGGGCGCACCCAGGACGACGTGGTCGGCTTCGTGCACGTGCGCGACCTGCTGCTGCCCGGCCACCCGGCCGGGCGCGCGGCGACCGTGGGCGACCTGGCCCGGGAGGTCAAGCAGCTGCCCGGGACGGCGGGGGTGCTCACCGCGTTGTCGGAGATGCGCCGGGAGAGCCAGCACCTGGCGATCGTCGTCGACGAGTACGGCGGCACCGACGGCATCGTGACCCTGGAGGACCTCATCGAGGAGGTCATCGGGGAGATCTACGACGAGTACGACGAGGACGCCGTCCCCGAGACCGACGAGCCGGCGGAGGGGCCGCACGACGTCGACGGGCTGCTCAACCTGGACGACTTCGCCGAGGCCACCGGGCTCGAGCTGCCGCAGGGCCCCTACGAGACGGTGGCCGGCTGGATGCTGGCCGAGCTCGGCCGCATCCCGGCCGTGGGCGACGGCGCCGTCCACGAGGGCCGGCAGCTGACCGTGACCGAGCTCGACGGTCGCCGGATCGCCCGCATCGCGGTGTCCCCGGCGCCGCCGGCCGAGGTCAGCGCGGAGCCGGCCGGCTGAGCTCCCACGCGTCGCGCACCATCGTGGTGAGCTCGGCGTGCTGGGGAGCCCAGCCGAGGTCGGCGCGGATGCGGTCGGAGGAGGCCACCAGCTGGGCGGGGTCGCCGGCCCGGCGGGCCCCGACGACGACCGGCACGGGGTGCCCGGTGACCTCGCGGACGGCGTCGACGACCTGCTGCACGCTGAACCCGGTGCCGTTGCCCAGGTTGTAGACCCGGTGCTCGCCGGGGGCGGGCGCGGGCAGGGCGAGCAGGTGCGCATCGGCCAGGTCCAGCACGTGCACGTAGTCACGGATGCAGGTGCCGTCGGGGGTGGGGTAGTCCTCGCCGAAGACGGTGATCGCCTCGCGGGTGCCGGCGGCGACCTGCAGCGCGATCGGGACGAGGTGGGTCTCGGTGGCGTGCCGTTCGCCGCGGCCGAACCCGGCGCCGGCCACGTTGAAGTAGCGGAGGCTGACCGCGGCGAACCGGTGCGCCACCGCGTAGGAGGTCAGCATGTGGTCCACGGCCAGCTTGGAGGCGCCGTAGGTGTTGGTCGGGCGGGTGGGGGCGTCCTCGGTGATCGGCACGCTCTCGGGTTCGCCGTAGGTGGCCGCGGTGGAGGAGAACACGATGCGCCGGCAGTCGACCGCCCGCATGGCCTCCAGCAGCGCCAGCGAGCCGCCGACGTTGGTGTGCCAGTAGTCCTCGGGCTGGGTCTGGGAGACCCCGACCAGGCTCTTGGCCGCGAAGTGCAGCACCGCCTCGGGCCGGACGTCGGCCAGCACGGGTGCCGAGTCGTGCAGCGAGGCATGCACGAACGCCGCGCCCTCGGGGACGGCGTCGGCGTGGCCGGTGGACAGGTCGTCGAGCACCGTCACCTCGTGGCCCCCGGCGAGGAGGGCGGCGGTGACTACGCTGCCGATGTAGCCGGCACCACCGGCGACGAGGACTCGCATGCGTGCACCCTACGAAAGGCTCCACCATGGTCAGCCCGCGAACGGCCGTGTCGGCGCTGCCGGCCTACCGGCCCGGCCGCAACCCCGCCGACCTGGCCCGCGAGATCGGCGTCCCGAGGGCGGTGAAGCTGGCCAGCAACGAGGTCGCGTTCCCGCCGCTGCCGGCCGTGGTGGCCGCGATCAGCCAGGTCGTCGGGGAGACCAACCGCTACCCCGACAACGCCGCCGGTGTCCTCACCGGGGCGCTGGCGGAGCGCTACGGCGTGGACGCCGCCCAGGTGGCCACCGGCTGCGGCGCGGTGACGCTGCTGCAGCAGGTGGCGCAGGCGTACGTGGAGCCCGGCACGAGCCTGGCCTACGCCTGGCGGTCCTTCGAGATGTACCCGCTGCTGGCCCAGGTCGCCGGCGCGGGCTCGCAGCAGGTGCCCCTGGTGCCCGGGCGCGAGGGCGGGACGGCGGACACCCACGACCTGGACGGCCTGCTGGCCGCGGTCGAGGACAGCACCCGCGTGCTGCTGGTCTGCAACCCCAACAACCCGACCGGGACGGCGGTCCGCCGCGCGGCGCTGGAGTCCTTCCTGGACGCGGTGCCCGGCCACGTGCTGGTGGTGCTCGACGAGGCCTACCGCGAGTTCGTGACCGACCCCGACGTCCCCGACGGCGTCGAGCTCATGCGCGGGCGGCCCAACGTCGCCGTGCTGCGCACCTTCTCCAAGGCGTGGGGGCTGGCGGGGCTGCGGGTGGGCTACCTGCTGGCCGAGGACGCGGGCGTCGCCGAGGCAGTGCGCAAGACCCACGTGCCCTTCAGCGTCTCGATGGTCGCCCAGGCCGCCGCGGTCGCGGCGCTGGCCAGCGAGGACGAGGTCCGGGCCCGGGTCGCGGAGGTCACCGCCGAGCGCGAGCGGCTGACGGCGGCGCTGCGGGAGCGGGGCCAGGCGGTCGCCGACAGCCAGGCCAACTTCGTGTGGTTGCCGTTGGGGGAGCGCACCGCCGAGGTGGCCGCCGCGCTGGAGTCCCGCGCGGTGATCACCCGGCCCTTCGCCGGGGAGGGGCTGCGCGTCACCGTCGGCACGCCCGAGGAGGACGACGTCTTCCTCGCCGCGTTCGACGAGGTCGCGGCTGCTGCCCCCGCCGGTCGCTGAGCGGGTCCGCCCCGGGGCGGGTGGGACGCGTGGTTCGATGAGCGACGTGCCTGCTCCTCGCGTGCTGTCCGGCATCCAGCCGACGGCGGACTCCTTCCACCTCGGCAACCACCTCGGTGCGCTGCGGCAGTGGGTGAGCATGCAGGCCGACCACGAGGCCTTCTACTGCGTGGTGGACCTGCACGCGATCACCGTCGAGCAGGACCCGGTCGTGCTGCGCCGGCGCACGCTGGTGTCCGCGGCGCAGCTGCTGGCACTGGGCGTGGATCCCGACCGCAGCGCGCTGTTCGTGCAGAGCCACGTCCCCGAGCACGCCCAGCTGGGGTGGGTGCTGCAGTGCCTGACCGGGTTCGGCGAGGCCGGCCGGATGACCCAGTTCAAGGACAAGTCGGCCCGGCACGGGCAGGCCAGCACCAGCGTGGGCCTGTTCACCTACCCGGTGCTGCAGGCCGCGGACATCCTGCTCTACCAGGCGCAGCGGGTCCCGGTGGGGGAGGACCAGCGCCAGCACCTGGAGCTGACCCGCGACCTGGCCACCCGGTTCAACGGCCGCTACGGGGACACCTTCGTGCTGCCCGAGCCCTACATACCGCCGGGTGCGGCGAAGGTGCTGGACCTGCAGCAGCCGGACAAGAAGATGTCCAAGAGCCTGCCCGACGCCGGGTGCATCAACCTGCTCGACGACCCCAAGGTGATCGGCAAGCGGATCCGCAGCGCGGTCACCGACACCGGCCGGGAGATCGTGTTCGACCCCGAGGGCAAGCCGGGGGTGAGCAACCTGCTGACCATCCACGCCGCGTTCTCCGGGGAGACGGTGGCCCAGCTCGAGGAGCGCTTCGCCGGCCGCGGGTACGGCGACCTGAAGAAGGAGCTGGCGGAGGTCGTCGTCGACGCCCTCGCCCCGGTGCAGGCCCGCACCGCCGAGCTGGTGGCCGACACCGCCGAGCTGGAGCGGGTCCTCGCCGCCGGTGCCGCGAAGGCCCGCGAGGTGGCCGCGCCCACCCTGGCCACGGTCTACGACCGGATCGGGTTCCTCCCGGCGGCGGCGCGGTGACCTCCCGATGACCCAGCCGCCCCCGCCACCGCACCGCCGGCGGCACGACGACACGTTCGTGCCCCGCAGCGCGAACCGCGACGTGGGCGGCACCGCGGTGCTGGGGGTCGTCGTCGACGTCCCGGAGCCGTGGGCGCAGCTGCTGGTGGAGTGGCGCACCAAGTGCGGCGACCCGCAGGCCGCCGTCGTCCCGCCGCACGTCACGCTGCTGCCGCCGACCGAGGTCGCGGTCGCCGACCGCCCGTTGATCGCCGCGCACCTGGCCGGGGTCGCCCGCAGCCACCCACCCTTCGAGATCCACCTGCGCGGCACCGGCACCTTCCGGCCGGTCTCCGAGGTGGTCTTCGTGACCGTGGCGCGCGGCATCCTGGACTGCGAGCGGATCGCCACCGACGTGCGCACCGGCCCGCTGGCCCGCCCGCTGTCCTTCCCGTACCACCCGCACGTGACCGTCGCCCACGACGTCCCCACCGACGCCCTGGACATGGCCGCCGCCGAGCTCGCCGACCTGGCCGCGACCTTCCCGGTCGAGCACTTCACCGAGTTCGAGCAGCAGCCCGGCGGCGCGTGGTCGGTGGCCCGCCGCTACCCCCTCACCGGCCCCGTCCAGGGCTGAGCGAGGTCACGATCGGGTGACCGCGGGCGGCGTGCGCCGGGCCGGCCCGGCAGACTCGCCGCCGTGACGACCCCCCCGGCGCCCGCACCCGAGGGCAACGTCATCACCCGGACGGTGCAGCGGGCCACCGACCTGCTGCACCGCCAGCGCGCCCGCCGACCCTGGCTGGACCACCTCGTGCACGCCGGGGGGCACTACAACCGGGCCCAGGGCGACCTGCTCGCCTCCGGGGTCACGTACTACATCTTCCTGGCGCTGTTCCCCGTCGTGCTGCTGCTGGCCTCGGTGGTCGGGTTCGTCCTGGCCGGCGACGCCCGGTTGCAGCTGGAGCTGGTGGACGCCATCAGGGAGGCGGTCCCCGGGCAGACCGGGGCGGACCTGGCGAACTCGGTCCTCGGTGCGATCGACGCGCGCAGCGCCACCGGCCTGGTCGGTCTGGTCGGCTTCCTGCTCGTGGGGCTGGGGGCGGTGGACAAGCTGCGCGTGGGCATGGACATCGTCTGGCGGGGCGAGCCCGACCAGCCGGACTTCCTGCAGGACCGCCTCAAGGACCTGCTGGTGCTGCTCGGTCTGGCCGGGGCCGGTGCCCTCTCGATCGCCCTGACCACCGGGACCACGGCGGCGTCGTCGTTCCTGTTCGACGCGCTCGGCATCGACGAGGTCCCCGGGTTCTTCCTGCTCACCGCGGCCCTGGGCATCGGGCTGGCCCTGGTCGGGGACACCCTGGTCTTCCTGTGGGTGCTCAAGGGTGTGCCCAACACCCCGCACCGCGCCCGGGTGCTGCTGCCCGGCGCCGTGTTCGGGGCGGTCGGGTTCGAGCTGCTCAAGGTGCTGGGCGGGTACTACCTGAACCTGCTCAGCGGCAACGTCACCGTGTCCACCTTCGGCGGTTTCGTCGGGGTCATCATCTGGATCAACGTGGTGGCCCGGTTCGCCTTCTTCACGGCCTGCTGGACCGCGACCCTCCCGGCGGTCGAGCACCTGGACGCGCAGGAACCCCTCGGTCCCGCGGCGCCGACCCGGCTGCCCGACGTGGTGCTGGTCGACGAACGGGGGCCACGTCCCGGTCCGGCGCGGCTCGCGGCGGGGTTGGTGGGGGCAGGGGCGCTGATGGGTGCGGCGGCCGCAGGTCTGGTCCCGGCCGCGCTGCGGCGCTCGCACCGGCTCGGACCTCGGCGCCGACCTCGGGACGGCGGGGCGGCGGACGCCTGACCGCGCGGTCGTCGGACCAGCCACCGGCGGGCACCAGCTTCACCGCCCGGCGGCGACCCGCAGCGGTGGAAACCACGATCGCCACCGCGCCGGTGGCCAGCGCCACCGGCCACAGCACCGACTCCTGCGGCGCGGTGCTCGCCGCCGGGTCGACCGCGGGGGATGCCGCGGCCGCTGCGGCGTCGGCCGAGCTGAGCGTGCCGTCGGCGGGGGAGGGTGCGGGCAGGGTGACCGCCGCGGCCGAGGTCGCGACGTCCTCCGGGCGGACCAGGGTGCCCACGCCGCCGCCGGCCGGCGTCGCGAAGCCCCAGTCCAGCAGCCGCTGCGCCTGCTCGGTGGTCGACACCGGGTAGCGCTCGGTCTGCATCAGCGCCACCACCAGGCGGCGGCCGTCGCGCGCCGCGGCGGCCACGAAGGTGTGCCGGGCGGCGTCGGTGAACCCCGTCTTGCCGCCGAGGGTGCCCGGGTAGTCGGTGAGCAGGGTGTTCTGCGTCTGGATCTGGTAGCCGTCGCTCTTGCCGGGGACGGCGGGCATCTGCGCGGTGGTCTGCTGCAGGATCGCCGCGGTGGCCGGGGTGTCGACCAGCTGGCGCATGATCAGCGCCAGGTCGTAGGCCGAGGAGCTCTGCCCGGCGACGTCCAGGCCCGACGGCGTGCCGGCGACGGTGTCGTAGGCGCCGATCCGCTGGGCGGTGGCGTTCATCGCGGCCAGCGTGGCGTCGACCCCGCCCGCGGCGCGGGCCAGTGCGTTGGCCGCGTCGTTGCCCGACTGCATGACCAGCGCGTCGTAGAGCAGCGACACCGGGTACTGCCCGCCGGCGACCAGCCCGACCCGGCTGCCCTCGACCTGCTCGTCGTCGGTGGTGCCCTCCACGACCAGTGCGGGGTCCAGCACCGGGGCCAGGGTGAGCAGCGTCAGCGTCTTCAGCGTGCTGGCCGGGTAGTAGCGGCCGTGCGGGTCCTGCGCGCCGAGGACCTCCCCGCTGTCGAGGTCGGCGACCACCCAGCCGTGCGCGTCGATGCCCTCCGGCAGCGCGGGCGCCCCGGCGGCGAGCACCAGGCCGCGGGTGTCCAGGCCCTCGCCGCCGACGGTGCTGCCGTCGGGGGCGGAGCCCTGCGCGGGGCCGCCGTCCGGGGGAGCGGTGGGGGTGGGCGCCGCCGGGTCGACCGTCGGCCGGGCACCCGGGTCGGCGAGCGCGGCCGGCGCGGCGGCCAGCACCACGAGCCCGGCGACCAGCGCCACCGCGGCCGCACGGGAGGCGGGCAGCAGGGATCGCATGGGGGTGGACGCTAACCGGGGCGGCGACCCGGCCGGTGCGTCCGGAGCGTGTCGGGTGCCGTCACGTGACGGGTGCGACGGGTGGGTCGCCGTGTGGCCCGGGCGTTGCCGGGTCCTAACGATCGGGTCTCGGTGTCACCGCCGTCCTGCCGGGCGGGCACCGGACGCGGTTAGCGTGCCGGGATCGCCGCCGGACCCGTCGGGCCCGGGCGGCGGACCACGGAGTGCACACCCAGGGGTGCCCCGGCCCACGGGCCGGCGGCCCCCGTACGAGAGGAGACCGTCTTGCGCCGAGCGCGTGGGATGAAGCTGGCCGCCCTGGCCATCGCGGGCAGCCTGGCCCTGGCCGCCTGTGCCAGCGACGAGACCGGCAGCGGCGGCAGCGGCAGCGGCGCCAGCGGCAGCAGCGAGGACGGCCCCCGCATCGGCCTCGCCTACGACACCGGCGGCCGCGGCGACAAGTCGTTCAACGACTCGGCCTACGCCGGCGTCGAGGCCGCCATCGAGTCCAACGGCGGTTCGGTGCAGGAGCTGTCGCCCAACGCCGACGCCTCCAACCGCGCCGACCTGCTGACCCAGCTGGCCGACGACGGCTACAACCCGATCATCGCCGTCGGCTTCAACTACGCCGACGTGATCGGGGACGTCGCGTCGCAGTACCCCGACACCCAGTTCGCGATCGTGGACGGCACCGGTGTCGACGTCGGCGCCGACAACGTCACCGGTCTGCAGTTCGCCGCCAACCAGGGCTCGTTCCTCGGTGGCGTCGCGGCCGCGACGAAGTCCGAGACCGGCAACGTGGGCTTCGTGGGCGGCGTGCAGAGCCCGCTGATCGAGAGCTTCGAGGCCGGGTACGTCGCCGGCGCGAAGGCGGTCAACCCCGACATCACCGTCCAGGTGCAGTACATCTCCCCGGCCGGTGACTTCTCCGGGTTCAACGACCCGGCCCGCGGCCAGATCGTGGCCCAGGGCATGTACGACGCGGGCGCGGACATCGTCTACGCCGCCGCGGGTGGTTCGGGCATCGGCGTCTTCCAGGCCGCCGCCGCCTCGGGCAAGCGCGCCATCGGCGTCGACTCCGACCAGTACGAGACCGTCGGCGACCCGGCCCTGCAGGCCGTGATCATGACCTCGGTGCTCAAGCGGGTCGACAACGCGGTGGAGGCCTACATCGGCTCCTTCGTCGACGGCTCGGTCGAGGGCGGCCAGGACGTCGTCAACGACCTGTCCACCGAGGGCGTGGGCCTGTCCTACTCCGGCGGGTTCATCGACGACATCAAGTCGACCATCGACGACTACACCCAGCAGATCGTCGACGGCGAGATCACGGTGCCGGAGACCCCGAGCAACTAGCTCGGTACGCAACGCGGGGACGGGCGACGGGTCCGGGCGGTGACGCCCGGGCCCGTCGTCCTTCCTGTGTACGGTCCAACCGACCGCAGGTCCTGCGGCGGGCGAGTCGATCGGGAGTGGCAGTGACGGACTCAGCGCCCCTGGCGGTGGAGCTGCGGGGCATCACCAAGCGGTTCCCCGGCGTGGTGGCGAACAAGGACATCGAGCTGCGGGTCGCCCGCGGCGAGGTGCACGCGATCGTGGGGGAGAACGGCGCCGGCAAGTCGACGCTGATGAAGACCCTCTACGGCATGCACCGCCCCGACGAGGGCCAGATCCTCCTCGACGGCCGCGAGGTGGTGTTCAAGAGCCCCGCCGACGCCATCGCCGCCGGGGTGGGCATGGTGCACCAGCACTTCATGCTGGCCGACAACCTGACGGTCCTGGAGAACATCGTGCTGGGCGCGGAGAAGGCGCACGGCATCGGCGCCGCCGCCCGCCGGCGGATCGTGGAGATCTCCGACGCCTACGCCCTCGGCCTGGAGCCCGACACCCTCGTCGAGGACCTCGGCGTCGGTGACCGGCAGCGGGTCGAGATCGCCAAGGTGCTCTACCGCGGCGCCACCACGCTGATCCTGGACGAGCCGACCGCCGTGCTGGTGCCGCAGGAGGTCGACGAGCTGTTCGGCAACCTCGCCGAGCTCAAGCGCGAGGGCCTGACCGTCATCTTCATCTCGCACAAGCTGGACGAGGTGCGCAAGGTCGCCGACTCCATCACCGTCATCCGCCGCGGCACCACCGTCGGCACCGCCGACCCCCGGACGACGACCTCCAAGCAGCTGGCCGAGCTGATGGTCGGCGCCGAGCTGCCCACCCCGCAGGGCCGCGCGTCGACGGTGCGCGACACCCCGGTGCTGCAGCTGACCGGCGTCACGGTGGCCGGCCAGGGTGCGCGGCCCGCCGTGGACGACGTCACCCTGACCGTCCGCGAGGGCGAGGTCGTCGGCATCGCCGGCGTCGAGGGCAACGGCCAGGCCGAGCTGGTCGACGCGATCATGGGCCTGCGCCCGCTGGCCGCCGGCACGATCGTGCTGGCCGGCGAGGACATCACCGGCTGGACCACGCGCACCCGCCGCGAGCACGGCATCGGGTTCATCCCCGAGGACCGGCACCGGCAGGGCATGCTGCTGGACGCCCCGCTGTGGGAGAACCGGGTGCTGGGCCACCAGACCGAGGCGCCCAACGCCAAGGGCCTGTTCATCGACCGCAAGGCCGCCCGGGCCGACACCGAGCGGATCATGCGCGACTACGACGTCCGTGCTCCCGGCCCGGACACCCTGGCCGTGGCGCTGTCCGGCGGCAACCAGCAGAAGCTGATCGTCGGCCGCGAGATGAGCGCCGGCCCCAAGCTGCTCATCGCCGCCCACCCGACCCGCGGGGTGGACGTCGGCGCGCAGTCGGTGATCTGGGAGCTGCTCAAGGACGCCCGCGCGGAGGGGATGGGGATCGTGCTGATCTCGGCCGACCTGGACGAGCTGATCGGCCTGTCCGACTCGCTGCAGGTGATGCTGCGCGGCGGGGTCGTGGCCACCCTGGACCCGCGCGCGGTCACCCCCGAGGAGCTGGGCGGCTACATGACCGGCGCCGTCGCGAGCACCCGGGCGGGCGCGGCGTGACCGCCGTGCGCAAGCTCGGGGCGACCCTGCTGGCCCCGGTGCTGGCCGTCGTCATCGCGCTGGTCATCTCCGCGGTCGTGATGGTGGCCATCGGCGTCGACCCGTTCCGGGCGCTGGAGGTCATGGTCGACTTCGGCGAGACCCCGACCCAGCAGGTCACCGCGATCGTGGTCATCCTCAACCGGGCGGTGCCGCTGTTCCTCGCCGGGCTGGCCGTCGCCGTCGCCTTCCGGATGGGCCTGTTCAACATCGGCGTCGAGGGCCAGTACCGGCTGGCCACGGTGCTGGCCGCCGGCGCCGGCGCGGCGATCTCGCTGCCCGGGCCGCTGCACCTGGTCGCGATCATCGTGGTCGCGATGCTGGTGGGTGCGGTGTGGGCGGGCATCGTGGCGGTGCTCAAGGTGACCCGCGGCGTGTCCGAGGTGATCAGCTCGATCATGCTGAACTTCATCGCGTTGGGCCTGGCGTCCTTCCTGCTCACCGGCCCGCTGCGGGGCAGCGAGCCGGGTGCGTCGATCATCACCACCAAGGACATCCCGGAGTCGGGCTGGTTCCCCTCCCTCAACGGCCTGTTCGACGCCCTCGGGCTGGCCAACCCGCCGCGCCAGCTCTACGGGTTCCTGCTGGTGGCCGTCGTCGTCGGCGTGGTGGTCGCCGTGCTGGTCAAGCGCACCCGGTTCGGCTTCGACCTGCGCGCCACGGGCATGTCGGCCTCGGCCGCCTCGGCCAGCGGCGTCGACGCCAAGCGCATGGTCATCACCACGATGCTCATCTCCGGGGCGATCGCCGGGCTGATCGGCCTGCCCGACCTGCTGGGCTCCGACCACAACTACGGCACCGAGTTCACCTCGGGCCTGGGCTTCCTGGGCATCGCAGTGGCGCTGCTGGGCCGCAACAACCCCCTGGGCATCGCGCTGGCGGCGCTGCTGTTCGCCTTCCTGGACCGGGCCGCGGTGCCGCTGCAGATCGCCGGCATCCCGTCCTCGGTGGTCACGATCATCCAGGGCACGATCGTGCTCGCCGTGGTCATCGCCAACGAGGTCGCCCGGCGGGTGGCCCGCCGCCAGGCCGAGTCCGGCGGTGCGGTGGCGGCCCCGCCGGCCGGGGACGGCAGCAGCCCCGAGGCCGGCAGCGCGCCGCCCACCGGGCCCGCCCTGACCAACGCGACCGGTGCCGCCGGCCGCACCGACCCCACCGGGAGCGCCCAGTGAGCACCGCGACCGCCGAGACCCCGGCCGCGCCGTCCCGCGGCCCGGTCACCGAGCTCGTCCTGGGCGGTGGCCGCGGCCGGAGGCTGACCTGGATCCTGGTCGGCCTGCTGGTGCTGGTCTCCGCGGTCCGGGTCATCTCCGGCGAGCAGGCGCTGACGTCGTCCTCGACGATGGCGGCGACCCTGCTGCTGGCCGTGCCGCTGCTGCTGGTCGCCCTGGGCGGTCTGTTCGCCGAGCGCGCGGGCGTGGTCAACATCGGCCTGGACGGCATGATGATCCTGGGCACCTGGGGTGCCGGGTTCGCCGGCTACCAGTACGGCTGGCAGGGCGCGGTCGTCGGCGGCCTGCTCATGGGCGCGCTCGGCGGCCTGCTGCACGCGGTGGCCACGGTCACCTTCGGCGTCGACCACGTCATCTCCGGCGTGGCGATCAACATCCTCGCTGCCGGCGTCGCCCGCTTCCTCTCCGAGACCCTCTACGTGGACAACCCGGCCGGCGGCGGGGTCACGCAGTCCCCGGCGATGTCCTCGCGCCCGCCCACGTTCTCCCTGCCGGTGCTGTCCTCGGGCCCGGACCTGCTGGGCAAGGTGGAGGACCTGCACTGGTTCCTCATCAGCGACCTGGCCGGCGTGCTGCGCGGGGTCACCAGCGGCGTCGGCGTGCTCACCGTGGTCGCCGTCCTGATGGTGCCGGCGGCCTACCTGCTGCTGTGGCGCACCCCGTTCGGGCTGCGGCTGCGCTCCTGCGGGGAGAACCCGGCCGCCGCGGACTCCCTCGGTGTGCCGGTCTACCGGCTGAAGTACATCGCGGTGATCATCTCCGGCGCGCTGGCCGGCCTGGGCGGTGTGTTCCTGGTGTTCATCGCCAACATCTACCGCGAGGGCCAGACCAACGGGCGCGGCTTCATCGGCCTGGCCGCGCTGATCTTCGGCAACTGGCGGCCCGGTGGGCTGGCGGCCGGCGCCGGCCTGTTCGGCTTCGCCGACGCCCTGCAGCTGCGCAGCCGCACCGCCGTGGTCGCGCTGCTGCTGCTGGTGGCGATCCTGCTGCTGGCCGTCGCCGTCCTGCAGGCCACCCGCGGGCGGTTCGCCCAGGCCATCACCGCCGCGGCCTTCGCGGCCGCCTCGCTGGTGGGCTACCTCAGCATCCAGGAGCTGCCCGAGGGCATCGTCTCCTTCACCCCGCACATCACCACGCTGCTGGTGCTGTCCCTGGCGTCCCAACGGTTGCGGATGCCCAAGGCGGACGGCCTGGTCTACCGGAGGGGCGAGCATTGATCGACTGGGACGCGCTGCGGGCGGCTGCCCGCGAGGCGATGACGCACGCCTACGCCCCGTACTCGCACTTCCCGGTCGGCGTGGCCGGCCTGGTCGACGACGGCCGGGTGGTCACCGGCTGCAACGTGGAGAACGCCTCCTACGGCATCGGGCTGTGCGCGGAGTGCGGGATGGTCAGCGAGCTGGCCCGCACCGGCGGCGGCCGGCTGGTCGCGGTGGCCTGCGTGGGCGGTGACGGCCAGCCGCTCATGCCCTGCGGGCGCTGCCGGCAGCTGCTCTGGGAGTTCGGTGGCGCGGAGATGATGATCGAGACCGTCTCGCTGGGCATCGTCCCGATGCGCGAGGTGCTGCCCGACGCCTTCGGCCCCGACGACCTCACGGCTGCCGCCGCGCGGTCTGCCGACGACGCAGTCGAGGCGGCGAACCGATGAGCACCCACGACGCGATCGACGTCATCCGCGCCAAGCGGGACGGCGTCGAGCTGACCGGCGACCAGATCCGCTGGGTGGTCGGCGCCTACACCGCGGGCGAGGTGCCCGACGAGCAGATGAGCGCGCTGCTGATGAGCGTGTTCTTCCGCGGCATGGTGCCCGCCGAGCTGGCCGCCTGGACCCAGGCGATGATCGACTCCGGTGTCCGCAAGGACCTGTCCTCGCTGGGCCGGCCGACCGCGGACAAGCACTCCACCGGCGGTGTGGGCGACAAGGTCACCCTGCCGCTGGCCCCGCTGGTGGCCGCCTGCGGGGTCGCCGTCCCGCAGCTGTCCGGCCGCGGGCTCGGGCACACCGGCGGCACCCTGGACAAGCTGGAGGCCATCCCCGGCTGGCGGGCCTCGCTGACCGAGGACGAGTACCTCGGCCAGCTGCGCGACGTCGGCGCCGTCATCTGCGCGGCCGGGAACGACCTGGCCCCGGCGGACAAGCTGCTCTACGCCCTGCGCGACGTCACCGGGACGGTGGAGTCCATCCCGCTGATCGCCAGCTCGATCATGAGCAAGAAGATCGCCGAGGGCGCCGACGCGCTGGTGCTGGACGTCAAGACCGGGTCGGGGGCGTTCATGAAGGACGTCGAGAGCTCCCGTGAGCTGGCCCGCACGATGGTCGGCCTGGGGGAGGCCGCCGGCGTCCGCACCGTCGCGCTGGTGACCGCCATGGACCGCCCGCTGGGCCGCAGCGCAGGCAACGCCGTCGAGGTCGCCGAGTCCCTCGAGGTGCTGGCGGGCGGCGGACCGGCCGACCTGGTCGAGCTGACCCTCGCGCTGGCCCGCGAGATGCTGGCCGGCGCCGGCCGCGAGGACGTCGACCCGGCTGCCGCGCTGGCCGACGGGCGGGCGATGGACACCTGGAGGTCGATGATCCGGGCGCAGGGCGGGGACCCCGACGCGCCGCTGCCGGAGCCGGCCGAGCGGCACGTGGTCACCGCCCCGGCCACCGGCACGCTGACCCGGCTGGACGCCTTCTCCCTCGGCGTCGCGGCCTGGCGGCTGGGCGCCGGCCGGGCCCGCAAGGAGGACCCGGTGAGCGCCTCGGCCGGTGTCGTGTGGCACGCGTCGGTGGGGGAGCAGGTGACCGCCGGGCAGCCGCTGCTGGAGCTGCAGACCGACGACGCCACCCGCATCGAGCGCGCGCTGGCGGCACTGGAGGGCGCGGTCGGCGTCGACACCGAGGACACCGCGCTGCCGCTGGTGGTCGACCGCATCACCGCCTGAACCGGTCACAGGTCGATCAGGGACACTCGACCCCCGTGAGCAGCCCCCTCGACCCCGGCGCGGCGATCAGCATCCGCGGTCTGGTCAAGCGCTACGGCGACCGCAACGCCGTCGACGGCGTCGACCTGGACATCCGGCGCGGCGAGATCTTCGCCCTGCTCGGCCCCAACGGTGCCGGCAAGACCACCACCGTCGAGGTCCTCGAGGGCTACCGCTCCCGGGACGGCGGGCAGGTGCAGGTGCTGGGGGAGGACCCGGCCGAGGGCGGGCGGCGCTGGCGGGCCCAGATCGGCATCGTGCTGCAGTCCGGTGCCGGCGACAGCCAGCTGACGTGTGCGGAGATGCTCACCGCGCAGGCCGCCTACTACCCCGACCCGCGCGACCCCGCCGAGGTCCTCGAGCTGGTCGGGCTGACCGAGAAGGCCGGGGCCCGCGGCCGGTCGCTGTCCGGCGGCCAGCGCCGCCGGCTCGACGTCGCCATGGGCATCGTCGGCCGGCCGTCGCTGCTGTTCCTCGACGAGCCGACCACCGGCTTCGACCCCGAGGCCCGCCGGCAGTTCTGGTCCCTGATCCGCTCGCTGCGCGACCTGGGGACGACGATGCTGCTCACCACGCACTACCTGGACGAGGCCGAGGAGCTCGCCGACCGGGTGGGCGTCATCACCGGCGGCCGGCTGGTCGAGGTCGCCGTCCCCACCGAGCTGGGCGGCCGCGGCCAGGCGCCCGCGGTGGTCAGCTGGACCGAGGACGGCGTCCGGCGCACCGAGGACACCCCCACCCCGACGGCGCTGGTCGCCGAGCTCGCCACCCGCTTCCCCGGCGAGGTGCCCGACCTCGCCGTGGCCCGCCCGACCCTGGAAGACGTGTACCTGCAGATGATCGGTCAGTCCCGGTGAGCGCCCCGACCCTGCCGCCGCTGGCCCGCGTCTTCCGGGTCCGCGCCGCCGTCGAGCTCCGCGAGTTCTTCCGGCAGCGGGAGTCGGTGGTCTTCACCCTGATGTTCCCGGTCATCCTGCTGGTCGTCTTCGGCGCGGTGCTGGACTACCAGATCGGCGCCGGGGTCAGCTTCACGCAGTACTTCATGGCCGGGGTCATCGCCGCGGGCATCCTCGGCGCCAGCCTGCAGAACATGGCCATCGGCATCGCCACCGAGCGCAGCGACGGCACGCTCAAGCACCTGGCCGGCACCCCGATGCCCAAGAGCGCCTACTTCATCGGCAAGATCGCGCAGGTCCTCGCGGTCACCGTCGCGACCATCGCGATCCTGCTGGTGGTCGGCGTCGTGCTCTACGGCGTCGACCTGCCCAGCGGTACCCAGTGGCTGACCTTCGCCTGGGTCGCGCTGCTCGGTTCGGCGGCGTGCACCCTGCTGGGCATCGCGGTGTCCAGCCTGGCCAAGAACGGCCGTTCCGCCTCGGCCACGGTCACCCCGGTCGCGCTGGTGCTGCAGTTCATCTCCGGGGTCTTCTTCCGGTTCGACCAGATCCCCACCTGGATGCAGACCATCGCCTCGTTCTTCCCGCTGAAGTGGATGGCGCAGGGCCTGCGGTCGGTGTTCCTGCCCGACGTGCTCGCCGCCCAGGAGCCGGCCGGGTCGTGGGAGCTGGGCCGGGTCGCGCTGGTGCTCACCGCGTGGGTCGTCGTCGGGCTGCTGCTGTGCGTGCGCACCTTCCGCTGGCGGGACAAGGCGGACGGGTAGCGTCCGGCGGGTGCCTGCACCGCTGACCCAGGAGACCCTCGCCCGCGCCCCCAAGGTGCTCCTGCACGACCACCTGGACGGCGGCCTGCGCCCGCAGACGATCATCGAGATCGCCGAGCAGACCGGCTACACCGCGCTGCCCTCGACCGACGCCGCGGAGCTGGGCCGGTGGTTCACCGAGTCCGCCGACAGCGGCACCCTGGTGCGCTACCTGGAGACCTTCGACCACACGGTCGCGGTCATGCAGACCCCCGAGGGCATCCACCGGGTCGCCCGCGAGTGCGCGCTGGACCTGGCCGCCGACGGCGTGCGCTACGCCGAGGTGCGCTACGCCCCGGAGCGGTCCACCCCTGCGATGACCGCCGAGGCGGCCGTGGAGGCCATGCTCGACGGGTTCGCCACCGGTGCCCGCGACGCCACCGCGGCGGGCACCCCGATCGCCGTCCGGTCGCTGCTGTGCGCCATGCGGCAGGACGACCACTGGGACGAGATCGCCGCGCTCGTCGTCCGCTACCGCGACGCCGGCGTGGTCGGCTTCGACCTCGCGGGCCCGGAGATCGGGTTCCCGGCCGACCGGCACCCCTCGGCGATCGCGCTGCTGGACCGGGCCGGCGCGCACCGCACCATCCACGCCGGCGAGGCCGACGGCATCGAGAGCATCCGCGGCGCCCTGGACGGCGCCCGCGCGGAACGGCTGGGCCACGGCGTGCGGATCGCCGACGAGGTGCCCGCCGACGGCGGCCCGCTGGGCCCGGTCGCGCAGCGGGTGCTCGACGAGCAGATCACCCTGGAGGTGGCGCCGACGTCGAACGTGCAGACCGGCGCCTACCCCTCGATCGCCGCGCACCCGGTCGACCGGCTGCACCGGGCCGGGTTCGCCGTCACCCTCAACACCGACAACCGGTTGATGAGCGGGGTCACCCCGACCAGCGAGTTCGTCGCCGTCGTGCAGGCGCACGGCTGGGGCTGGGACGACGTGCAGACCGTCACCGAGCGGGCGCTGGCCGCCGCGTTCCTCGACGAGGGCGAGCGTGCGGGGCTGCTGGCCGAGGTCCGGGCGGGGTACGCCGCGCTGCGGGGGTGATCACCCCCACCGGCCGCGGGGAACATCTGCGGCCGGTCCGCTGCTAGATTGGGCAGGTCGGCGATCGCCGGCCACACCTCCCGGGCGGTCCAGCCCGGGGTAGAGCGCATCCGTGCAGACCTCCGCGTCACCGCAGACGCATCCTGGGGTCGCCCAGTGAGTCCCGCCCCCGGCGGGCCCGGCACCACACCACGGGACGCGCCCGATCTGCATCGGAGTCCCTTTCTTGACCTCGTTCGACCCTGTCGACACCAGCACCACCACCGAGAACACCCCCGCCGCCGAGGCGCCCACCGGGCCCTCCTTCGCCCAGCTCGGTCTCCAGCAGCAGCTGGTCACCGCCCTGGAGCGCCGCGGGATCCGTCACCCCTTCGCCATCCAGACCTCCGCGCTGCCCGACGCCATGGCCGGCCGCGACGTGCTCGGCAAGGCCGCCACCGGCTCGGGCAAGACCCTGGCCTTCGGCCTGCCGATGCTGCACCGCCTCGGTGCGGACGTGCAGCACGGCCGGCGCGCCCCGCGCGGGCTGGTCCTCGTGCCCACCCGCGAGCTCGCCCAGCAGGTGCACGACAACCTCGCCCCGCTGGGCCAGGCCAACGGCGTGCAGTTCGCCGCCGTCTACGGCGGTGCGTCCATGTACCGCCAGATCCAGCAGCTGCGCCGCGGTGTCGACGTCGTCATCGCCACCCCCGGCCGCCTGCAGGACCTGATCAGCCAGGGCGAGTGCACCCTGGCCGACGTCGAGATCGCGATCATCGACGAGGCCGACTTCATGTCCGACCTGGGCTTCCTGCCCGTGGTCAAGGAGCTGCTGGACCAGGTCCGCCCCGACGGCCAGACGATGCTCTTCTCGGCCACCCTGGACGGCGAGGTCGACACCCTGGTCCGCCGGTACCTCCAGGACCCGGCCCGCCACGAGGTGGTCAAGGCCGCCGACAGCGCGCCGCCGGCCGAGCACCGCGCCTACAGCGTGTCCTTCCCCGACCGGCTCAAGGTCACCGAGCAGCTGGCCGCCCGCCCGGGCCGCACGATCATCTTCGTGCGCACCCAGCACGGCGCCGACCGGCTGGCCACCAACCTGCAGGCCGTCGGCATCAAGGCCGAGCCGATCCACGGGGGTCTGCCGCAGTCGGCCCGCCGCCGCGCGCTCGAGGCCTTCGCCGATGCCCGCTCGCCGGTGCTGGTCGCCACCGACGTCGCCGCCCGCGGCATCCACGTCGACGACGTCCAGCTGGTGCTGCACTACGACCCGCCGGCCGACCACAAGACCTACCTGCACCGCTCGGGCCGCACCGCCCGCGCCGGCGCCGGCGGTGTCGTGGTCTCGCTGCTGCTGCCCGACCAGGTCGGCCAGGCCAAGCGCCGCTTCCGGCAGGCCGCGGTGAACACCGACGTGTCCCGCATCCGTCCCGGTGACGCGCCGATCGCCGAGCTGGTCGCCTCCGGCGTGCACGTGGAGCCCGTCGAGCGCCCCGTCCGCCCGGCCCGTGGCGGCTCCGGTCGCCCGCGCCGGGACGGCGACCGCCGTCCCCCGCGTCGCGACGGCGACCGCCCCGCGCGCTCCTACGGCGACCGGCCCGCCCGCTCGGACCGGCCCTCCTACGGCGACCGCCCGGCGCGGTCGGACCGCCCGTCCCACGGCGCGCGGCCCGACCGCCCGTCCTACGGCGACCGCCGCCCGGGTGGCCAGCGTCCGCAGGGCGGCACCGGTGGGCGCCCGCAGCGCCCCGCCCGCTCGTACTGAGCTGATCGGCACAACGGCCCGGCCCCCCAGGGGGCCGGGCCGTTCTGCGTGCGTACCCCCGACTCGCAGTTGATCATCGTCATCCGCAGCTGGGACACGCCGTCCTGCGGCGCGCCCCACGTGCAGCGAACGATGATCAACCAGCAGGCGTGAGGGGTGGGGGGTCGGTCAGGTGCGGAAGACCAGGGCGGTGCTGACCTCGCGGACGACCTCGTCCCACGGGCCGGTCAGCCGGGCGGCGTCCTCGGCGCGCAGCGCGGCGCGGGGGTCGCGCTCGGCCCGGGCGACGGCCTGGCCCAGCGGGGTGCTCGCCCCGAGCAGCTCCTCCACCCGGCTCAGCCCGGCGTACTCGGCCAGGTCGCGGACGCCCTCGACGGCCTGCACCAGCACCGCGTGGTCGACCAACCCGGCGGCGCCGTCGGCGACCTCGGCCAGCACCTCGGCCACCTCGACCAGGTCGTAGCGGTCCTGGTCCACCGGCAGCGGCGAGACGGTGGTCTCCTCGACCTCGGGCCAGGACGCGACCTCGGCCAGGTCGTGCTCCTCGTCGCCCTGCACGAACGCGGTCAGCTCCGCCGGCGTGCCGAACAGGTAGACCTCGCCGTCGGCGCCCAGGAACCGGGCGGCGTCCTCGACGTAGCAGCGCAGGGTGACCCCAGCGCCCTCGGGCACGACGACCTCGACGGGCAGGATGCCCACGCCTTCCCAGAAGCCGGCGGCCGCGGCGACGGCGGCCGGGTCGGCGGCCAGCCGGCCACCGCCGCTGATCGCGCTGGTCGGCGCGGCGGTCACGGGTGCCTCGGTGACCTCCGCGTCGCCCTCGTCCTCGTCGTCGGCGTCCTCGTCGTCGTCCTCGTCGTCGTCCTCCTCGGACTCCTCGGCGGACGGGTAGGCCGACAGCTCGGCGGTGCCCGCGCCGGTCCAGTCCAGGTGGTCCTCCAGCTCGCCGAGGACGTCCTCCCACAGCTCGTCGACCGCGCCGCCGAGCCGGATCCACGCGTCCTCGCCGGCTCGTCCGGTGAAGGCGTCCAGGCCCAGGCCGAGCATCGCCACCTCGGGCTTGGCCATCAGCTCGGCCAGGGACGCGAAGGCGGTCTCGTCGTCGTCCTCGTCGTCGTCCTCGTCCTCGTCGTCGGCGGTGTCGCAGCACTCGGCGAGCCGGCCGGTGATGTCGAAGGTCGCGGCCAGCTCCTCGACGGCCCAGCGGTCGGGGTTCTCGGCGACCACGTCGTAGACGCCGTCGAGGTCGTAGCGGTGGTCGTCGTCGGGGGTGACGTCGGCCGGCCCGAGACCGGCCACGACCGGCCAGACCGGGTGGTCGGCGAGGTCGTGGTCGGTGCTGGTGCGGCAGAACGCGGCCAGCGCGGCGGGGGTCGGGAACAGGTGCACCACCGCGGTGCCGTCGACCGAGCCGCCGAGGAAGGCCTGCCACTCCTCGCCGTCCTCCTCCCACGGGGGAGCCCACAGGGTGTAGCCCGTGCGGTCGTCGAGGGTGAGGGCGATGGGGACGATGCTCGGCCTGGCCACGCGCCCATCCTGCCTGTCCCGGCTGGGACGGGCCGGGCGGGTCAGCCGCGGGGGGTCCGCCAGACGACGGCGACGAGCGCCGCGGCGGCGAGCATGACCCCCAGGCCGAGTGCGGCGCTGGCGTCGGTGGCCGCCGCGAACGCCGCCCGGGCGCTGGCGGCGAGGGCGTCGGCGGTGCCCCCGGGCAGGTCGCCGGCGACGTCGAGGGCGCCCCCGAGGGTCTCCGCGGCGCCGGTCTGCACCGCGTCGAGCCCGCCGGGCAGCACCAGACGGGCGGTGTAGATCCCGGCCAGCACGCTGCCGAAGACCGCGACGCCGAGGCCGGTGCCCAGCTCGTAGGCGGTCTCGCTGACCGCGCTGGCCTGCCCTGCCCGCTCGGCCGGGGCCTCGGTGAGGATGGCGTCGTTGGTCAGCGTCTCGGCCAGACCGGCGCCGGCGGCCACGAGCACGAACGCGAGGACGACGGTGCTCACCGCCGTCCCGGTGCCCAGCTGGGTGAGGACGGCGAACCCGGCCGCGCCGAGCAGCAGACCGGCGACGACCAGCCGGCGCACCGGCACCCGGCGGGCCAGCGGCACAGCCAGCAGACCGGCCACGACGGCCGCGGCCAGGCCGGGCACCAGCACGAGCCCGGCCTCCATCGGGGTGCGGCGCAGCACCAGCTGCAGGTACTGCGAGCCGATGAGCAGCAGCCCGCCGAACGCCGCGATGCTGAGCAGGTTCGCACCGATCGCGGCGCGGACCACCCGGGAACGGAACAGCGTCAGGTCCAGCAGCGGAACCGGCCGGCGCAGCTGGCGCCGGACGAAGAGGGTGCCGGCGACCAGGCCGAGCGCCGCGGCGGCCACCGGCAGCGGCGACAGCGTGCCCGCGGCCAGCTTCTTGATGGCGTAGACCAGCGGCAGCATGGTGGCCAGCGACAGCGCGACGCTGGTCCAGTCCAGCGGGCCGGGCTGCGGGGCACGCGACTCGGGCAGCAGCAGCGAGCCCGCGACCAGCAGCAGCCCCAGCACCGGGACGTTGACCAGGAAGACCGAGCCCCACCAGAACCGCTCGAGCAGGAACCCGCCCACGACCGGTCCGAGCGCAGCACCCCCGGAGAACCCGGCGGCCCAGATCGCGACGGCCAGCCGCCGCTGCTGCCGGTCCAGGAAGAGGTTGCGCAGCAGCGACAGGGTCGAGGGCATCAGTGCGGCTCCGAAGACGCCCTGCAGCGCACGGGCGGCGACCAGCCAGCCGATGGACGGCGCGACGGCGGCCAGGGCCGAGGCGACGCCGAAGCCGGTCGCCCCGACGAGCAGCAGCCGGCGGCGGCCGAACCGGTCGCCCAGCGACCCGGCGGTGACCAGCAGGCCGGCCAGCACCAGGGGGTAGACGTCCACCGCCCAGAGCAGCCCGGCGTTGCTGGGGGTCAGGGCCGCGGCGATGGAGGGGACGGCGAAGGTGAGCACCGTGCCGTCCACGGCGACCAGGAGCACCGGCAGCATCAACGCCGCGAGGCCGGCCCACTCGCGCCGTCCGGCCCGCGGGGCCGTCGTCGGGGCCGGCGTGGTCGTGCTCATCGTTCCTCGTTCCATCGTTACTGGACCGTCCAGCTGGTACAGTAACCCACCGTGGCGAGGCCGTCGAACAGGGACCGGGTGCTGGACGCCTACGAGACGCTGCTGGTCGAGGGCGCAGGCGCGACCGTCACCCTCGACGCGGTGGCCGAGGCGGCCGCGGTCTCCAAGGGCGGCCTGCTCTACCACTTCCCGAGCAAGGAGGCCCTGGTCGCAGGCCTGGCCGACCGGCTGCGCTCACGCGCCGCGGACGACGTCGCCGGCCTGCGTGCCGCCCCCGAGGGCCCGGTGGCGTACTGGGTGCGGACGGCGAACAGCGACGCGGTCTCGGGGATCGGGCGCACCTACCAGGCGCTGCTGGGGCTGGCCGGCACCGGTCAGGCAGCGGCCCGCGCCGTGATCGCCGAGGTCGAGCGGGGGTGGACCACCGCGCTGGAGGAGCTGATCGCCGACCCGGTGGTGGCCCGGGTGGTGCGGCTGGTCGGCGACGGGCTCTACCTGGAGGGCCTCACCGGCCTGCCCGGCGCCGGCGACGACCGGGCCCTGGTCCAGCTCCTGGAGTCCCTCGTCCGCCGCTGACCCGCTGGCCGGCTGCTGCGGACCGGCCCGTCGTGACGCGGAGGACCAGGCGCCGCACCGGGTCGAGCCGGCGGGGGTCAGACTCCGATCGGGTGCCACACCGTCTTGGTCTCCAGGAACGGGGTCATCCGGGACAGGCCGGGGTCGGCGGTCCAGTCCGGCTCCTCGGCGGGGGCCCGCAGCACGCGCTTGAGCGTCCCGGCGGCCGAGCGCTCCAGCTCCATCGCCGCCGTCCCCGCACCGGCGAGGTCGATGCCGTCGACGTCGGCGTGCTCGGCCAGCCACGGGCCGATCTCGGCCGCGTCACCGGTCAGCAGGTTGGCCACCCCGCCCGGGACGTCGGAGGTGGCCAGCACCTCCGACAGCGTGATCGCCGGCAGCGGCCGCTGGTGGGAGCTGACGACGACGGCCGTGCAGCCGGTGGCCAGCACCGGGGCGAGCACGCTGACCAGGCCGAGCAGCGACGACCGCTGCGGCGCCAGCACCGCGACGACGCCGGACGGCTCGGGCATCGAGAAGTCGAAGTAGGGGCCGGCGACCGGGTTGGTCCCGCCGAGGACCGCGGCGAGCTTGTCGGTCCAGCCGGCGTACCAGACCCAGCGGTCGACCGCGGCGTCCACCGCGGCCCGCGCCTTCGCCGCCGACAGGCCCTCGCCGGCGGCGACCTCCTCGGCGAACTGGGCGGCGCGGCCCTCCATGACTTCGGCCACCCGGTAGAGCACCTGGCCACGGTTGTAGGCGGTGGCGCCCGACCAGCCGGCGAAGGCACCCCGGGCGGCGACGACGGCGTCCCGGGCGTCCTTGCGGGAGGCCCACGCGGCGTTGGCCACGAAGTGGCCCCGGCCGTCGGCGACCTCGTAGGTGCGGCCGGACTCCGACCGGGGGAACTTCCCGCCCACGTAGAGCTTGTAGGTCTTGCGCACGGCCAGCCGGTCGCTCATCAGGACTCCTTCAGGTACGCGCGCAGGCCGGTGCGGCCACCCTCGCGGCCGTAGCCGGACTGCTTGTAGCCACCGAACGGCGAGGTCGGGTCGAACTGGTTGAACGTGTTGGCCCACACCACGCCGGCGCGCAGCTGGTTCGCGATCGACAGGATCCGCGAGCCCTTCTCGGTCCAGATGCCGGCCGAGAGGCCGTAGGTGGTGTTGTTCGCCTTGGCCACCGCCTCGTCGGGCGTGCGGAAGGTGAGCACCGACAGCACCGGGCCGAACACCTCGTCGCGGGCGATCCGGTGGGCGGGGGTGACGTCGGTGAAGACGGTCGGCTTGAACCAGTTGCCGCGCTCGGGCAGCTGCCCGTCGGGCTGCCAGACCTGCGCGCCCTCGGCCTGCCCGATGCCGACCAGCTCACGGATGCGGGCCAGCTGCTCGGGGGAGTTGATGGCGCCGACGTCGGTGTTCTTGTCCAACGGGTCGCCGACCCGCAGGGTGCCGATGCGCCGCTGCAGGGAGGCGACCAGCTCGTCGTGGATCGACTCCTGCACCAGCAGCCGGGACCCGGCGCAGCAGACGTGGCCCTGGTTGAAGAAGATCCCGCGCACGACGCCCTCGACGGCCTGGTCGATCGGCGCGTCGTCGAAGACGATGTTCGCCGCCTTCCCGCCCAGCTCCAGGGTGAGGGACTTGCGGGTGCCGGCCACCGAGCGGGCGATCTGCTTGCCGACCTCGGTGGAGCCGGTGAAGGCCACCTTGTCCACGTCGGCGTGCTCGACCACGGCCCGGCCGGTGTCGCCGGCACCGGTCACGATGTTCACCACACCGGGCGGCAGGTCGGCCTGCTGGCAGACCTCGGCGAACAGCAGCGCCGTCAGCGGGGTGGTCTCGGCGGGCTTGAGGACGACGGTGTTGCCCGCCGCCAGCGCCGGCGCGACCTTCCAGGCCAGCATGAGCAGCGGGAAGTTCCACGGGATGACCTGGCCGGCCACGCCCAGCGGACGGGGGGCGGGGCCCAGTCCTGCGTGCTCGAGCTTGTCGGCCCAGCCCGCGTGGTAGAAGAAGTGCGCGGCCGCCAGGGGCACGTCGACGTCGCGGGACTCCGTGATCGGCTTGCCGTTGTCCAGGGTCTCCAGGACGGCGAACTCCCGGGCCCGCTCCTGCAGCAGCCGGGCGATGCGGAACAGGTACTTGCCGCGGTCGGCCGGGCGCATCGGGCCCCAGACCCGGGTGAAGGCCTTGCGGGCGGCGCGCACCGCGCGGTCGACGTCGGCGTCGGTGCCGACGGCGACCTCGCCGAGCACCTCCTCGGTGGCCGGGTTGACCGTCTTCAGCGGGGAGCCGCCGCCGTCGGTGAACTCGCCGTCGACGAACAGGCCGTAGTGCGACCGCAGGGTGACGATCGAGCAGGACTCGGGGGCGGGGGCGTACTCGAAGAGGGTCATCTACACGACGCTCACGTGGTCGGGGCCGGAGTAGTGGCCGGTGCGGAGCTTCTGCCGCTGCAGGAGCAGGTCGTCGAGGAGGCTGGAGGCGCCGAACCGGAACCACACGGGGTGCAGCCAGTCGGGCCCGGCCACCTCGTTGATCATCACCAGGTGCTTGACCGCGTCCTTGGTGGTGCGGATGCCGCCGGCGGGCTTGACGCCGACCTGGGTGCCGGTGGCGGCGCGGAAGTCGCGCACCGCCTCGAGCATGACCAGGCACACCGGCAGGGTCGCGGCGGGGGAGACCTTGCCGGTGGAGGTCTTGATGAAGTCGCCGCCGGCCAGCATGGCCAGCCAGGAGGCCCGCCGGACGGCGTCGTAGGTGCGCAGCTCCCCGGTCTCCAGGATCACCTTGAGGTGCGCGGCGCCGCACGCCTCCTTGACGGCCACGACCTCGTCGAAGACGTCGAGGTAGCGGCCGGCGAGGAACGCACCGCGGTCGATGACCATGTCGATCTCGTCGGCGCCGTTCGCCACGGCGTCCCGGACGTCGGCGAGCTTGACCTCGCGGCTGGCCCGGCCCGAGGGGAACGCCGTGGCCACCGCGGCGGTGTGGATGCCGGTACCGGCCAGCGCGTCGCGGGCCACGCCCGCGAGGTCGCCGTAGACGCAGACGGCGGCGACCTGCGGGCAGCTGTCGTCGGCGGGGTCGGGCCGGCGGGCCTTGGCGGCCAGCGAACGGACCCGGCCGGGGGTGTCGGCACCCTCGAGGGTGGTCAGGTCGACCATCGAGATGGCGGTGTCGATCGCCCACGCCTTCGCCGTCGTCTTGATCGACCGGGTGCCCAGCTGGGCGGCGCGGGCCTCGGCGCCGACCTGGTCCACGCCGGGCAGGCCGTGCAGGAAGGCCCGGAACGCGGCGTCGGAGCGGGTGACGTCGGCGAACGCGTCCGGCGCTCCGGGGGCGACCGGGCGGCCCGGTGCGGTGGGGTCCAGCACGTGCGTCATGCCCGGCATTCTCCACGCCGCCGGGGGAGCGGCGGTCCTCAGGCGGTGCGGGCCGCGCAGTCCGGGCAGCTCGCGGCGTCGAGGCGGGTGCGCCGCAGCCTGCCCGCGCCCATGGCCAGGGCGGCCGCGCCGGCGACCAGCGACAGCGCCGCGACCGGGCCGCCGGCGAGCACCCGGCCGAGCAGCGGGACGACCAGGACGGCGCGGGCAAAGCTGCCCCGGCCCAGCGCGACCCGCCACGGATCGGGGTCGGGGTTGGCGTCGCCCTTCGTCGTCATGGACCCGTCCGCGACCTCCACCGCGCGGTGCAGGATCGGCCGGCCGTCGACGACCTCGAAGGGGGCGGGTGGCCGGAAGGCCACCACGTCGCCGCTGCGGATGTCGGTGCCGGGCACGTCGACGACGAGCACCAGCGAGCCGGCCGGTGCGTAGGGCGTCATCGACCCGGTGAGCACCGGCACGAGCCGGACGCCCATCAGGTGGCCGACCACGACGGCGCCGACGAGGACGACCTGGAGGGTGGTGACGACCGTGCGGCGCAGGTTCATCCGGAGGTCCGATCCGCCGCGGGGCGCGGCACGACGGTGGTGGCGGTGACGGTGACGGTGCTGACGACTCCGCCCACCTTCACGCGCAGGTGGATGCCGTCGTCCTTGGCGAGCAGCCCGGGTGAGGTGCAGCTGCCCGACGAGCTGCCCACCAGGGTCGACAGCGGGACGGTGGTGGTGGTCCCCGCGCAGCTGTCGCCGACGGTGTTCCACGCGACGGAGCACGCGGTCACCGGGGCGCCGCCGACGACCGCGCCGATGGTCACCGTGGCCGAGAGGGTGGCCGGCACGGTCCCCGTGTTCACCACGTCGACGTAGGCGGTCTGGGTGGTCACGGCGGTCGACATCGACCAGCTGGTGCGGTCGGCCGTGACGGTCCCGGGGCCGGCGACCAAGGCGAGGCCGCTGCTCCACCGGGCCATCGCGACCGTCGCCGAGCTGGTCGCCGAACCCTGCCACGGTGCTGCCTGCGCGGGGACCGTCCCCGCGAGCAGACCGAGCAGGACCCCCGCCGCGACGACGGGGGCGGCGCGTGGGCGCCACCTCCGACGCCGTGGCGGGGTCACCTGGATCAGCCCCCGGTGCGGTCGGTGCCGACCACCGTGTTGCTGACCGAGGCGGAGATGCTGCCGGCCGCGCCCATGAGGGATGCCGACGCACCCGAGGAGAACGTGACCTTGTAGCGCACGTGCTGGGCGGTGGCGGCCGCGATCGAGCCGTGCGGCACCGTCAGCGGGGTGGACGTCGTCGGCGTCCCGGATGCGAGGGGGGACTGGGTCCCGGTGCAGGTGCTGACACCCGCGACCGTCGTCCACGCGACCGAGCAGGTGGCGACGTCGACCTGCAACGACCCGGCGAGGGCACCGCTGGCCGAGACGCTGCCGGTGAAGGTGCTGGTCGCCGAGCCGGAGTTGGTGACGTCGACGTAGCGGTAGAAGTAGTCGGCGGGCACCAGGTTGGACACCCCGGTGCTGAACGAGCCGCCGTTGGCGTTCACCATGCTGACCGCGACGGTGCCGGCGCTCAGGGCGCCCGTCGCGGAGTCGGTGGCGTCCCACGCGGAGAAGGCGCCGGTGCCGACGAGGGCGGTGCCGGCCACGGCGAGGGCGGCGGCGCCGGCGAGCCTGCGGCGGCGGCCGTGCCGGGCGCACGGTGCGGGGTCATCGAGGTGCTGCGGTGCGGTGGCCACGGGGTCCTCCAGTCGGGACGATCATTTCTCGGAACCATTTCGTCCCGTTGCACGCAACCAACGGGTGCTCGACCGGCCGACCTGAGCAGCTCCACCCCATCGGGTGAACCGGGACCGTCCCCGGTGGCGCCGGGCGGGCTTCCCGGGGCCGATACCGTGCAGCCGTGCAGCTCACCGTCGTGGACCACCCGATCGCCCGTGCCCGCCTGACCCGGATGCGCGACGAGCGCACCGACAACGCCGCGTTCCGGGCGGCGCTGCGCGACCTGACCGAGCTGCTGGTCTTCGAGGCCACCCGCGAGCTCGCGGTGGAGGAGTACCCGATCACCACCCCGGTCACCGACACCACCGGCTACCGCCTGGCCGCGCCGCCGCTGATCGTGCCGGTGCTGCGCGCCGGGCTGGGCATGGCCGACACCGCGCACTCGCTGCTGCCGGAGTCGCAGATGGGGTTCGTCGGGCTGGCCCGCAACGAGACCACCTTCGAGCCCGAGGCCTACATGGCCTCGCTGCCGGAGTCGCTGGTGGGCCGCGAGGTCTTCGTGCTGGACCCGATGCTGGCCACCGGCGGCTCCCTGGTGCACTGCTGCACCCTGCTCACCGAGCGCGGCTGCACCGCGATCACGGTGCTGTGCGCGCTGGCTGCGCCCGAGGGCCTGCGTCGGCTGGAGGAGTCGGGGCTGCCGCTGCGGGTGTTCACCGGCAGCATCGACGAGGGGCTCGACGACAACGCCTACATCGTCCCGGGCCTCGGGGACGCCGGGGACCGCCAGTTCGGCGCGGTCTGATGCGCTTCGCCGTCCTCGGCAGCGGCTTCTGGGCCACCGAGGTGCACGCCGCGTCGCTGGCCGGGCACCCCGACGCCGAGCTGGTCGGCATCTGGGGCCGCGACGCGGCCAAGGCCTCCGTCGCCGGCGAGCGGTACGGCGTGCCCGGGACGGCCGACCTGGACGCACTGCTGGCCGACGTCGACGCGGTGAGCATCTCGGTGCCGCCCTCGGTGCAGCCCGACCTGGCCGTCCGTGCGGCGCAGGCCGGCTGCCACCTGCTGCTGGAGAAGCCCGTCGCGCTGTCGGTCGCCGACGCCGACCGGGTGGCCGGCGCGGCCGCCGACGCCGGTGTCGCCTCGGTCGTGTTCCTGACCTACCGGTTCCGCGAGTCCACGGCCGCCTGGCTGGAGCAGGCCGCCCGCTCCACCCTCGTCGGCGGTCACGTCACCTGGCTGGCCAGCACCTTCGCCGCCGACAGCCCCTTCCGGCAGTCGGTGTGGCGGGCCGAGCCCGGCGCGCCGCTGTGGGACCTCGGGCCGCACGCGCTGTCGCTGCTGGAGCCCGCGCTGGGGCCGGTGGTGGCCGCGCAGGGCGCGCGGGCGGCCGACGGCACGGTCAACGTCGTGCTCGAGCACGAGGGCGGGGCCACCAGCACGGTCACCGTGTCGGCCACCGCCTCGCCGCTGTCGGCGGGCGAGGAGTTCTGGGTGCACGGCGACGCCGGTCGGCTGGTCCTGCTGCCCCCGCCCGAGCGGTCGGCGCACGAGGCGCACGCGGTCGCGGTCAGCGAGCTGCAGGCGGCTGCGCTGACCGGGGGGGCGCACCCCTGCGACGCCGCCTACGGCGCCGCGCAGGTGCGCGTGCTGGCCGCGGCCGAGCGGGCCGTGGCAGCTGGTGCCCGCCAGAGCGTCTGATGGCGGGGTCCTGGTTCCTGCCGCGGGGGCGGATCGGCCGGCAGCGGTGGTGGCTGGGCTACGTCGTGGCCTTCGTCCTGCTCGGCGTGCTGACCACCTGGGTCGACGCCCGGTTCTTCCCGGACGCCTACCCGCGGGTCAGCGGCACCGACGGGTTCGACGTGCTGTGGCCCTTCCCGGACGCCGGCGGGCCGGTCACCACGGTGACCGGGCTGCTCCTCCTGGTGCCGAACGTCGCAGCGCTGGTGTGCCGGTTGCACGACCGCGGCCACTCCGCGTGGTGGCTGCTGTGGTTCCTCGTCCCGGTGGTCGGGTGGCTGGTGCTGGTGGTGACCGTCGGGTTCCTGCGCGGCACGCCCGGCCCGAACCCGTACGGTCATGACCCGAGGACGTCGGGGGGAGCAGCGTGGACTTCGTGAACTGGTACGTGCGTCGGGGCCGGATCGGCCGCCGGGTGTTCTGGCTGCACTACGTGCTGCCCCTGGCGGCGCTCGGCGTGCTGGCCTTCTTCGCCGACTGGTCCTTCGGCGACACCAACGTCCCCGACGTGCTCGCCGGCCGGGCGACGGTGCTGGAGCTGGGCACCCTGAGCACGGTCGTCGGCTACGCCACGCTGGTGCCCACGCTGAGCGCGCACGCCTGCCGGCTGCACGACCAGGGCCGTTCGGCGTGGTGGCTGCTGCTGAACCTGGTGCCCTTCTTCGGCCAGCTGGCGTTGCTGGGCATCTGCGGGGCCGTCCCGGGCCAGCCGGTCGTGAACCGCTACGGCCCGCCCGAGGGCCGGCCCGCCGCACCCGGGCTGCCCTCCGCCCCGGGGACGGCCGACCGGGCGCCGGACTACCCGCCCTCGGACTGGCGCTGACGGCGGCGCGAACGCACCCGCACCAGCACGACGGCGCCCACCGCCAGGACGGCGACGGCGACCAACCCGCCGGTGGACACCCGGCCCAGCAGCTGCTCGGCGGCCGCACCCAGCGCGACGACGACGGCGGTGGTGACCCCGGCCCACACCACCGCGCCGGTCCAGTTCGCGACCGCGAAGGTGCGGTAGGGCATGCCCAGCGACCCGGCCAGCGGCCCGGCCAGGATGCGGAGCAGGGCGACGAAGCGGCCGAAGAAGATGGCCCACACCCCGTGCCGCTCCATCAGCGACCGGGCCGACGCGAGCCGGTCGGGCCCCAGGTGCCTCGGCGAGCGGCGGGCCGCCCAGGCGAAGAGCCGGTCACCGTACCGGCGGCCCAGCAGGTACCCGATGCTGTCGCCGACCGCGGCCGAGACGGCGGCGCACACCGCCACGGTCACCGGCGAGACCACGCCCTGGCCGGCCAGCAGCGCGGCACCGATCAGCACCGTCTCGCCCGGCAGCGGGACGCCGATGCTCTCCACGCCCACGACCAGCAGCACCGTGCCGTAGACGACCAGCGGTGGCAGCCCGTGCAGCCACTCGATCACAGGCCCAGGGCCGCCGACATCTCGCTGCGCAGCCGGGCGAGGTCCGCGTCGCCCTGTGCGCGGGCGGCGGCCACGTCGCCGCCGGCGACCGGGACGACGGACTGCAGGTAGGCCTTGAGCTTCGGCTCGGTGCCGCTGGGCCGGACGACGACGCGCAGGCCCTCGCCGGTCAGCCGGACGCCGTCGACCTCGGGCAGCAGGTCCTCGAACCCGACCGGCCGGCCCAGCAGCTGCTCGGGCGGGGCTGCCCGCAGCCGGTCCATCGCCCCGGAGATCAGCGACAGGTCGGTGACCCGGACCGACAGCTGACCGGTGGCGTGCAGGCCGTGCTCGCGGGCCAGGTCGTCGAGCCGGTCGAGCAGCGTGCGGCCCTCGGCGGCGAGCTCGGCGGCCAGCAGCGCGACCGCGAGGCTGGCGGAGATGCCGTCCTTGTCGTGCGCGACGCCGGGGGTGACCGCGTAGCCCAAGGCCTCCTCGTAGCCGAACACCAGCGGCGCCGACGGGGACCCGGCCCGGATGATCCACTTGAAGCCGGTCGGGGTCTCCTCGGTGGGCTGCCCGGCCGCGGCGGCGAGCTCGCCCAGCAGCGACCCGCTGACCAGCGACCGGGCGTAGGTGCCGGTCACC
The DNA here is from genome assembly GCF_024124375.1 of Klenkia sp. PcliD-1-E. Taxonomy (GTDB): domain Bacteria; phylum Actinomycetota; class Actinomycetes; order Mycobacteriales; family Geodermatophilaceae; genus Klenkia. Next base: position 22,209 of record NZ_JAMXRZ010000007.1, on the reverse strand, counting down.
CCACGGCGCAGCAGCCAGTCGCCGATCAGCGCGCCGACCTCGTCGCCGGTGAGCTGCCGGCCGCCGCACACCACCGAGCACCGGTCGGCGTCGGGGTCCTCGGCCAGCGCGACGTCGGCCCCGACCCGCGCGGCCAGCGCCAGCAGCAAGTCGACCGCACCCGGCTCCTCGGGGTTGGGGAAGGCCACGGTCGGGAAGTCGGGGTCGGGGTGCTCCTGCTCGGCCACCGCGTGCAGCGGGGCGAAGCCGGCTGCGGCGAACACCGCGCGGGTGGTCGCCGTCCCCACGCCGTGCATGGCGGTGGTCGCGATGACCAGCCGCTCGCGGCCGGGCACCCGGGCGGGGTCCAGGGCGGCGACCACGGCGGCGACGTAGTCGGCCTCCACGTCGTCGCCCAGGGTCGTCCAGTCCTCGCCGAGTGGCAGCGCGGCGGCCGGGCCGGAGGCGGCGATCGCGGTCTCGATCTCGCGGTCGGCCGGGGGGACCAGCTGGGCGCCGTCGGCGAGGTAGACCTTGTAGCCGTTGTCCTGCGGCGGGTTGTGGCTGGCGGTGACCATCACCCCGGCCACCGCACCCCGGTGCCGGACGGCGAAGGACAGCACCGGTGTGGGCAGCGGGCGGGGCAGCACCTCGACCACGAACCCCGCGCCGGTGAGCACCTGGGCGGTGACCCGGGCGAACTCGTCGGAGCGGTGCCGGCCGTCGTAGCCGACGACCACGCCCTCCCCGCCGTGCCCGTGGTCGGCGAGGTACCGCCCGAGCCCGGCGGCGGCGCGGGCGACCACCGCGGCGTTCATGCCCCCGGGCCCGGCCCGCAGCGGGCCGCGCAGCCCGGCGGTGCCGAAGGTCAGCGGTCCGGCGAACCGGTCGGCGAGCTCCCGGACGGCGTCGGTGTCCCGGGTGTCGACCCGGTCGAGCAGCGCCTGCAGCTCCGCCCGGTCACCAGGGTGCGGGTCGTCGGCCATCCACTGGCGCACGGCGCCCAGGTCGAGCCACCCGGCGGCCGGGCTCACGGCTGCTGTGCGCGGGCCGCCACCGCGTCGACCGCGAAGTCGGGGCCGGCGTACTCCCCGCCGACGCGGTCGAACTCGACCGTGCCGGGGGTGGGCTCGCCGTGCGCCGCGGTGATGGCCTCGGCGAAGGCCTCGGCGTCGTCGGCGGGCTCGTAGCCCAGCGCCCGGGCCGACGTCAGGTCCCACCAGCCGCGGGTGTTGGCCGAGATGCCCCACACGACGGCGAACCCGGGGGAGGGGGCGGTGAGCGCGGCGTGCACCAGCCCGACGGTGTCGCCCGGGGACAGCCAGGTGGACAGGTGCCGGGGCGCCCGGGGCTCGGGCAGCGCCGAGCCGATGCGCAGGCAGACGACGTCCATGCCGTAGCGGTCGACGTACAGCGACCCCAGCGCCTCCATCGTCACTTTGGAGACGCCGTAGTAGGTGTCCGGGCGCGGCTGCGCGTCGGTCTGCGCGTTCTCCACCCGAGGCGACATCCCGGTCGCGTGGTTGCTGCTGGCCAAGACGACCCGGCGCACCCCGGCCCGACGGGCGGCCTCGAGCGCGACGTAGGTGCCCTCGATGTTCGCGTGCTTGATGGCCTCCCACGAGGACTCGGTGGCGATGCCGGCCATGTGCACCAGCGCGCCCGCGCCCTCCGCCGCGGCGGTGACGGCCTCGAGGTCGGTGGCGTCGGCGACCAGGTGCTCCTCGCCCGGGCGCGGCTCGGCGATCTCGACGACGTCCAGGGAGCGCAGGGCGTGCCCGCGCTCGGGCAGGCCCTCGCGCAGCAGGGTGCCGATGTAGCCGGCGGCGCCGGTGAGCAGCACCGGGCCCATCAGGAGCGCCCGATCAGGTCGACGAGGAAGGCGCCCAGCCGGGTGGCGGCGGCCTTGCCCGCGGCCAGCACCTCGTGGTGGTCCAGCGGCTCGCCGCTCATCCCGGCCGCGGCGTTGGTGACCATGGACAGCCCGAAGATCTCCAGGCCCTCGGCGCGGGCCGCGATCGCCTCCAGCGCGGTGCTCATGCCGACCAGGTCGGCGCCCAGCGTGCCGAGCATCCGGATCTCGGCCGGGGTCTCGAAGTGCGGGCCGGGCAGCGCCGCGTAGACGCCCTCGACCAGCGAGGGGTCGATCTGGCGGGCCAGCTCGCGCAGCCGGGGGGAGTAGAGGTCGGTGAGGTCGACGAAGCGGGCGCCCACGAGCGGGGAGCGGGCGGTGAGGTTGAGGTGGTCGCTGATCACCACGGCCTGGCCGACGGAGTGCTGGGGGGACAGCCCGCCGGCGGCGTTGGTCAGCAGCACGGTGCGCACGCCGGCCGCGGCCGCCGTCCGGACGCCGTGCACGACCGGCTCGACCCCGCGGCCCTCGTAGAGGTGGGTGCGGCCCAGGAACAGCAGCACCTTGTGGTCGCCGACGGCGACCGAGCGGATCTCCCCGCCGTGGCCCTGCACGGTCGGCGCGGCGAAGCCGGGCAGCTCGCCGATGCCGACGCTGGCCAGCACCTCGCCGAACGCGTCGGCCGCCGGGGCCCACCCGGAGCCCATGACGACGGCGGTGTCGTGGCCCTCGCCGAGGGCGGCCACGAGGTCGTCGGCGGCGCGCCGGGCCAGGGCGGCGGGGTCGGAGGGGGAGGTCGGGCTGCTGGTCTCGCTCACGGTCGTGACGCTAGCCGAGGCCACCGACGGTCGACGTGGGATATCCACCGGGTATATCGTCGCTGCGGACGAGGGAGGTGGTCGCGGTGGCCAAGACGCTGGTCGACATCCCGGCCGAGAAGCTGGCCGAGGCGCAGGCGGTGCTGGGCACCACGTCGAAGCGGTCCACCGTCGAGGCGGCGCTGGACCTGGTGCTGCTGCAGGCCCGGCAGCGGGCGATGGTCGAGGCGGTCGCCGCGGGGGAGGTCTTCCCGGACTTCACCCCCGAATTCCTGGCCAGGATCCGTGCCTGAGGCGGTCCTGGACAACTCGGCGTATGCGCGTATCCGAACCACTCCGGCGGTGCGGGACGCGGTGCTGGAGTACGTCGGTTCACCGCTGCACACGCTCCGGTCCGTGCTGGTCCAGCGCATGGAGATCGGGGTGAGCGCCCGCGACGTCACCGAGTACGACGCTGGTATGTCGGTTCTGGCTGGCATGCCGGTGCTGCCCCAGACGGACGACGTCGTCGAGGCCGCCCACGCTCTGCAGCGCACGCTGGTGGAGCGGGGCGCGCACCGCGGCCCGAAGGTGGTCGACGTCGTCATCGCCGCGACGGCGCTGGTGCACGGTGCCGAGGTGCTGCACTACGACGCCGACTACGACCTCATCGCCGAGGCCGAGCCCCGGCTGCGCACGCGCTGGGTCGTGCCGCGGGGCAGCGTGGCCTGACGACCTGCCCGGACGGGCCGCTGCTCCTAGACTCGCCCGGTGCAGATCCGGTTCACGTCCTCCGAGCGCGCGAGCCTGGGGGTGGAGTGGGAGCTGCAGCTGGTCGACCGCGAGACCCGCCAGCTGACCTCCGGCGCCATCGACATCCTCGCCGAGCTGACGCCCGAGGGTGCCGAGGAGCACCCCAAGGCCAAGCACGAGCTCCTGCAGTCGACCATCGAGATCATCACCGGCGTCTGCAGCACGGTCGCCGAGGCCAAGGCCGACCTCGCCGGCACCCTGGCCGAGGTCGTCGAGGCCGCCGACCGGCGCGGCCTGGGCGTGCTGTGCGCTGGCACCCACCCGATCACCGACTGGCAGACCCAGGACATCTCGCCGAAGGAGCGCTACGCGCAGCTGGTGGAGAAGATGCAGTGGCTGGCCCGCCGGCTGCAGATCTTCGGCGTCCACGTGCACGTCGGCGTCCGGTCGCCAGACAAGATCATCCCGATCGTCAACGCGCTGACCCAGTACGTGCCGCACTTCCTGGCCCTGTCGGCGTCCTCGCCGTACTGGGTGGGGGCCGACACCGGCCTGGCCAGCGCCCGGTCGAAGGTGTTCGAGGGCATGCCGACCGCGGGCCTGCCCTACCAGCTGTCGGGCTGGGACGGGTTCGAGGAGTACATGGAGACGCTGATCTCCACGCACGCCATCGAGAGCGTGCGGGAGGTGTGGTGGGACATCCGCCCGCACCCGGACTTCGGCACCGTCGAGCTGCGGATCTGCGACGGCCTGCCCACCCTCGACGAGATCGGCGCGGTGGCCGCGATGAGCCAGTGCCTGGTCGAGCGCTTCGACCGGGAGATCGACCGCGGCTACACCCTGCCCGTGCCGCCGAGCTGGGTGCTGCGGGAGAACAAGTGGCGGGCGGCCCGCTACGGCCTGGACGCCGAGATCATCGTCGACGAGCGCGGCACCGTGCGGCCGGTGCGCGAGGCGCTCACCGACCTGGTCGAGGAGCTCATGCCCACGGCCAAGCGGCTGGACTGCGCGGCCGAGCTCGGCGACGTGCTGCGCGTCCTCGAGGTCGGCGGGTCCTACCAGCGCCAGCGCGCCGTCGCGGCCGCGCACGACGGACGCCTCGAGCCCGTCGTCGACAGCCTGCTGGCGGAGCTGCGGGACGGGCTGCCCGGGTGAGCGAAGACGTCGATGCCTGGGTGGAGGCCCACCACGACGAGCTCGTGGCCACCCGCCGGCACCTGCACGCCCACCCCGAGCTCGGCTTCGCCGAGCACGAGACGACCGCCTACCTCGAGCGCCAGCTGCGCCGGGCCGGCCTGCCCACCCGCCGGCTGCCCGGCGGTACCGGGCTGGTCTGCGACGTGGGGACGTCGGGCCCGGTCACCGTGCTGCGCGCCGACATCGACGCGCTGCCCCTGGCCGACCTCAAGGACGTGCCCTACGCCTCCACGCGGCCGGGCATGTGCCACGCCTGCGGGCACGACGTGCACACCACCGTGCTGCTCGGGGTCGCCCGGGCGCTCGCGGCGCTGCCCGACCTCGCCGGCACGGTGCGCTGCGTGTTCCAGCCGGCCGAGGAGCAGGTGCCCGGCGGGGCGCTGCAGGTGCTGGAGGCCGGCGTCCTCGACGGCGCCGTCCGGGCCTTCGCGCTGCACTGCGACCCCTCCGTCCCGGCCGGCAAGGTCGGCCTGCGCACCGGCTCGATCACCGCGGCCTGCGACCGCATCGAGGTCACCCTCACCGGGCCCGGCGGGCACACCGCCCGGCCCCAGCTGACCGTCGACCTGGTGCACGCCCTGGCCCGGGTGGTCACCGAGGTGCCCGGCCTGCTGTCCCGGCAGGTCGACCCGCGGGCTGCGCTGTCGCTGGTCTGGGGTGCGGTGGACGCCGGGGTCGCGGCCAACGCCATCCCGCAGACCGGGTCGCTGCGCGGCACGCTGCGGGTGCTGGACCGCACCGTCTGGGAGGGCGCCGAGGACCTGGTCCGCCGGCTGGTGCACCGGGTGGGCGAGGACTCCGGGGCCACCGTGGACGTCGACTACGTGCGCGGTGTGCCCCCGGTGGTCAACGACCCCCGCGGCGTCGCGCTGCTGCGCACCGCGGCCATCGAGACGGTCGGCGCCGACGGGGTGGTGCAGTCCCCGCAGAGCATGGGCGGGGAGGACTTCGGCTGGTTCGCCGAGCGGCTGCCGATCGCGCTGGCCCGGCTGGGCACGCACGGCGGCGGCGGCCCCCTCGACCTGCACCGCGGCACCTTCGACGTCGACGAGCGCGCCATCGGGGTCGGCGTCCGGCTGCTGGCCCGCACCGCGCTGCAGGCGCTGGCCGCCGACGTCCCCACGGCCAGCAGTCAGGTGTGACCGTCCCGACACTCCTCGACTGCGCCGCTGTCGGTCCCGTCCGGTAGACACAGCGGCGACGCACTCGCAGGAGAACGGTGATTCGACGATGAGCCACCCCGCCCCCGGGACCGAGCCGGTCGCCGCCCCCGACGACCCGCCGGCCCCCGACAGGCTCGTGCTGGCCGGGGAGTTCCCCCCGGTCGACCGCGACCGCTGGCGCGAGCTGGTGGCCGGGGTGCTGCGCAAGGCCGGTCGCGAGGACCTGCCGGACCCGGTCGAGGACGCACTGCGCCGCACCGTGGCGACCGGGGTGTCGGTCGGCCCGCTCTACACCGCCGCCGACGTCGCCGGCCTGCCCGACCCGGGTGCCCCGGGCCTGCCGCCGTTCGTCCGCGGCTCGCGGGTGGTCCGCCCGGCACCCTCGGCCGCCGACGGCCAGGCCGCGACGGCCACGCCGGCGGGCTGGGACGTCCGGCAGCGGCACGCCGACCCCGACGTGGGGACGACGAAGGACGCGGTCGGCGCCGACCTGGAGCACGGCGTCACCTCCCTCTGGCTGGTGCTGGGCGAGGGCGGCGTCCCGGTGGACGCGCTGGGCGAGGTGCTCGACGGGGTGCTGCTGGACCTGGCGCCGGTGACCCTGCAGGGCGGGGAGGCGGCGGCCGAGGCGTTCCTGTCCCTCCTGGGTCACCGCCCGCTGGCGCCGGGGGGCAACCTGGGTCTGGACCCGCTGGGTGACCAGGCACGCACCGGGGTCCCCGCCGACCTGTCCGGGCTGGGCGGGTGGGCCCGCCGGGTCGCGGCGCACGACGACCTGCGCACGGTCGTCGTCGACACGACCGTGGTGCACGAGGCCGGGGCGACCGCGGTCGAGGAGCTGGCCTGCGCCCTCTCGAGCGGCGTGGCCTACCTGCGGGCGCTCACCGACGACGGGCTGCCGGTCGCCGACGCGGCGCGGGCGCTGGAGTTCCGGTTCGCCGCCACCGCCGACCAGTTCACCACCATCGCGACGTTGCGCGCGGCCCGGCGGCTGTGGGACCGGGTCGGCGAGGCCTCCGGCATCCCGGCCGCCGACCGCGGCATGCGGCAGCACGCGGTGACCTCCTCGGTCATGGTCACCGCGCGCGACCCCTGGGTGAACATGCTGCGCACCACGGTCGCCGCCTTCGCCGCCGGCGTGGGCGGGGCCGACGCGATCACCGTGGTGCCCTTCGACGCCGCGCTCGGCCTGCCCGACCCCTTCGCCCAGCGGATCGCCCGCAACACGCAGGCGCTGCTGCTGGAGGAGAGCCACCTGGGCCGGGTGCTCGACCCGGCCGGCGGGTCCTGGTACGTGGAGTCGCTGACCGACGCGCTGGCGCACGCGGCGTGGGAGCTGTTCACCGAGCTGGAGCGGGCCGGCGGGTACGCCGCGGCGCTGTCCTCGGGCCTGGTCGCGGAGCGGTGCGCCGCGGCGTGGGCGGCCCGGTCCCGCCGCATCGCCACCCGGAAGGACGCCATCACCGGGGTCAGCGAGTTCCCCAACATCGCCGAGGTGCTGCCCGACCGGCGTCCGGCCCCCGTCGCCTCCGGCGGTGGGCTGCCCCGGGTCCGTGCGGCGCAGGCCTTCGAGGACCTGCGTGACCGGGCGGAGGAACCGGCCGACCGTCCGGTGGTCTACCTGGCCACTCTCGGGAAGCCCGCGGCGCACACCGCACGGCTGACCTTCGCGGCCAACCTGTTCCAGGCCGGCGGGCTGGCGACCCCGTCCGGGGACGGGGTGTCCGAGCTGGGCGGGGCGAGGATGGCCTGCATCTGCGGGTCCGACAAGGACTACGCGGCCGCCGCCGCGGACCTGGCACGTGAGCTGCGCGAGGCCGGGGCGGAGCGCATCTGGCTGGCCGGGAAGCCCGACCTCTCCGTCGAGGGCGTCGACGGCTACGTGTTCGCCGGCTGCGACGCCGTCGACGTCCTGACCACCACCCTCGACGAGCTGCTGGGAGCACGGGCATGAGCGCCATCCCCGACTTCGGGTCCCTCGAGCTGGGCACGCCGGCCGAGGCCGCCTCGGCCGCCGACTGGGCGGCGGAGTTCGCCGAGCGCACCGGACGCTCGGTGGGCGAGGCCGCGTGGGAGACCCCCGAGGGCATCGAGGTGCCGCCGCTGCTGACCGCCGCCGACCTCGAGGGCCTGGACTTCCTCGACGGCTACCCGGGCCTGCCGCCCTACGGCCGCGGGCCCTACCCGACGATGTACACCACCCAGCCCTGGACGGTTCGGCAGTACGCCGGCTTCTCCACGGCAGCGGCGTCCAACGCCTTCTACCGGCGCAACCTCGCCGCCGGGCAGAAGGGCCTGTCGGTCGCCTTCGACCTGCCCACCCACCGGGGCTACGACTCCGACCACCCGCGGGTGCCCGGCGACGTCGGCATGGCCGGGGTGGCCATCGACTCCATCTACGACATGCGGCAGCTCTTCGACGGCATCCCGCTGGACCGGATGAGCGTGTCGATGACCATGAACGGCGCCGTGCTGCCGGTGCTCGCGCTCTACATCGTGGCGGCCGAGGAGCAGGGGGTGGCGCCGGAGCAGCTGAGCGGGACCATCCAGAACGACATCCTCAAGGAGTTCATGGTCCGCAACACCTACATCTACCCCCCGGGGCCCTCGATGCAGGTGATCAGCGACATCTTCGCCTACACGTCGCAGCGGATGCCCCGGTTCAACTCGATCTCGATCTCCGGGTACCACATCCAGGAGGCCGGCGCGACGGCCGACCTGGAGCTGGCGTACACGCTCGCCGACGGCGTGGAGTACCTCAAGGCCGGCCGCGAGGCCGGGCTGGACGTCGACGCCTTCGCGCCCCGGCTGAGCTTCTTCTGGGGCATCGGGATGAACTTCTTCATGGAGGTCGCCAAGCTCCGCGCCGGCCGGCTGCTGTGGGCCAAGCTCGTCGAGCGCGAGGGCGCCACCAACCCCAAGTCGCTGTCGCTGCGCACGCACTCGCAGACCTCGGGGTGGTCGCTGACCGCGCAGGACGTCTACAACAACGTCGTCCGCACCTGCGTGGAGGCCATGGCCGCCACCCAGGGCCACACGCAGTCGCTGCACACCAACGCCCTGGACGAGGCGCTCGCGCTGCCGACGGACTTCTCCGCCCGGATCGCCCGCAACACCCAGCTGCTGCTGCAGCAGGAGTCGGGCACGACCCGGGTCATCGACCCCTGGGGCGGGTCGGCCCACGTGGAGCGGCTGACCTACGAGCTGGCCCGCAAGGCGTGGGCGCACATCGAGGAGGTCGAGGCAGCCGGCGGGATGGCGCAGGCGATCAGCGACGGCATCCCCAAGCTGCGCATCGAGGAGGCCGCCGCCCGCACCCAGGCCCGCATCGACTCCGGCCGCCAGCCGGTCATCGGGGTGAACAAGTACCCGGTCGAGGCCGACGAGGCCGTCGAGGTGCTGCGGGTGGACAACGCCGACGTGCTCGCCCAGCAGGTCGAGCGGCTGCGCCGGCTGCGCGAGGAGCGCGACACCGACGCGTGCGAGGCCGCGCTGCGCAGGCTGACCGAGGCGGCGCAGGCCGCCGCCGACGGCAAGCGCGGGCAGGAGCTGGAGAACAACCTGCTGGCCCTGGCCGTCGACGCCGCGCGTGCGAAGGCCACGGTCGGGGAGATCTCCGACGCCCTGGAGAAGGTGTACGGCCGGCACGCCGGCCAGGTGCGCACCATCTCCGGGGTGTACCGCGAGGAGGCAGGGGAGGGGGGCCCGATGGAGGAGACCCGCCGGATGACCGAGGCCTTCGCCGAGGCCGAGGGGCGCCGTCCCCGCATCCTGGTCGCCAAGATGGGCCAGGACGGCCACGACCGCGGGCAGAAGGTCATCGCCACCGCGTTCGCCGACCTCGGCTTCGACGTCGACGTCGGCCCGCTGTTCCAGACGCCGGAGGAGGTCGCCCGGCAGGCGGTGGAGGCCGACGTGCACGTCGTCGGCGTCTCGTCGCTTGCCGCCGGTCACCTGACGCTGGTCCCGGCGCTGCGCGACGCGCTGGCCGAGCTCGGCGCCGACGATGTGCTCATCGTCGTCGGGGGCGTGATCCCGCCGGACGACGTCCAGACGCTGAAGGACATGGGTGCGGCGGCGGTGTTCCCGCCCGGCACGGTCATCGCGACGGCGGCCCAGCAGCTGCTGCGGGAGCTGTCGGCCCGCCTCGGCCACTGATGGAGCTGGCGGAGGGCGTCCTCGCCGGCGACCGCCGGTCCATCGCCCGGGCCATCACGCTGGTGGAGTCGCGGCGGGCCGACCACCGGGAGCGCGCGCAGGAGCTGCTGGTCGAGCTGCTGCCGCACGCCGGTGGTGCGCAGCGGGTGGGCATCAGCGGGGTGCCCGGGGTCGGCAAGTCGACCTTCATCGACCAGCTGGGCATCGACCTGACCGCCGCCGGGCACCGGGTCGCCGTCCTGGCGGTCGACCCGTCCTCGGCGCGGTCCGGTGGGTCGATCCTGGGTGACAAGACCCGCATGGCCCGGCTCTCGGTCGACCCCGCGGCCTTCATCCGGCCGTCGCCGACCGCGGGCACGCTGGGCGGGGTCGCGCAGGCCACCCGGGAGTCGATGGTGGTCGTGGAGGCCGCCGGCCACGACGTGGTGCTGGTGGAGACCGTCGGGGTGGGGCAGAGCGAGGTCACCGTCGCGGAGATGGTCGACACCTTCCTGTTCCTCACGCTGGCCCGCACCGGGGACTCCCTGCAGGGCATCAAGCGCGGGATCCTGGAGATCGCCGACGTCATCGCGGTGAACAAGGCCGACGGCCCGGCCGCCGGCGACGCCCGGACGGCGGCCCGCGAGCTGGCCGGGGCGATCCGGATGCTGCGCGGGGAGTCCGAGTGGGACGTCCCGGTGCTGACCTGCGCGGGGTTGACCGGCGAGGGGCTGGACCTGGTGTGGGCCCAGGTGGTCGCGCACACCGAGCAGCTGAGGGCGTCGGGGGAGTTCGACCGCCGGCGCAACGCGCAGCAGGTGCGCTGGACCTGGCAGCTGGTCCGCGACGGCCTGGAGGCGCGGCTGCGCGAGCACCCCGCCGTCCGGGCGTCGGCGCCGGACCTGGAGCGTCAGGTGTTGGCCGGGGAGCTGACCCCGGCGCTGGCCGCCCGTGAGCTGCTCACCACCTTCCTGACGGACCCGACCCCCTGACGGCGGTGCCTGGCTCGGCCCGGTCGCGGACCGGGGGTGCGGCTGCCGGGACCGGTCCGCCGAAGAGCACGCGTCCACCGACGAAGGTCAGCGGCGCGGTGACCGCCACCGTGACCAGTGCGGTGACCACGGCGGAGGGCTGAGCGACGGCGTGGAGGGCACCGACCACGGCCAGCCCCACCCCGTAGACGGCGAGGTACCAGCCGGCGAACAGCGCCGACCGGCGCCACGTCGGCCGGCTCCCGAACACCACCCGCGACGTCATCGCCGTGGTGTAGGCCAGGCCGAGGGCGAACACCACCGTGTACGCCACACCCGGGGGCAGCCACCGCTGGAGCAGCACGAACAGCGCGAAGGTGACCAGGGTGTTCGAACCGCCGACGAGGGCGAAGCGGACGAGCTGCCCCACCGTGCGCGGGACGGCGGCGCCGCCCGGACGGTCAGCGGGCGACGTCATCCCGGCCCGGGAAGGTCTCGTGGCTCATCGCGACGGCGCCGGGTCGCCGCTTGCTGTTCTCGTAGGTCCGCCACACGTAGGAACCCACGATGCCCAGCGCCAGCAGGATGGAGGAGCACAGCAGGAACAGCATGAGCATCAACGGGGTGTAGCCCTCGACCTCGACGTTGCCGGTGGCCCAGGCCACGAACACCGCGATGCCGGCGACGACCGACAGCACCACGCCGAGGAAGCCGGCGGTGATCAGGACGGTGATCGGCAGGTCGGTGAAGGAGAAGATGCTGTCGTTCATGTACCGGAGCTTCTTGCGCAGGCTCCACCCGCTGCTGCCGTGCTCGCGCTCCTGTCGGGCGTAGGGCACCTCGGCGCGCCGGAAACCCAGCCAGTAGACCAGGCCCACCAGGCTGGTGTGCGACTCGTCCAGCCGCAGCAGCTCCGTCACGACCTGCCGGGTGCAGCCGAACATGTCCACGCCGCCGGCGGGCAGGTCCTTCTGCACGAGCCGCCGGTACAGACCCCAGAAGGTGCGCGAGGCGATGCTGGACAGGGCCGGGTCGTCGCGGCCGGTCCGGACCCCCACCGCGACGTCGTGCCGGCCGGTGGCCAGCTGGGCGAAGATGTCGACGACCAGGGAGACCGGCTCCTGCAGGTCCGCCGCCATCACCGCGACGCGTTCGCCCCGGGCGACCGCGAGCCCGGCCCGGATGGCCGAGAAGGACCCGTAGTTCCGCGACAGTGTGACCAGCTGGGCGCGCAGGTCGTACTCGGGGAGGAGGCGCCGCAGCAGCAGCAGGGACCCGTCGGGGGACCCGTCGACCACGAACACCGCCTCGAAGCCCCCGGGCAGGGTCCGGGACAGGTCGGCCAGGCGGTCCAGCAGGGCCGGGATCGTCGCCTCGTTGCCGTAGACCGGCACGACGACCGAGTGGAGCACGGGCCCGGGGGACCGCCCCTCCGCCGACTGCGCCGGGCGGGCGAGGGTCGGGAGCTCAGAGCTGCTGGAGAACATCGCACACCCGCTCGATCTCGAGGTCGGTCAGTTCCGGGAAGCACGGCAGCGTGAGCACGGAGGCCGCAGCGCGCTCGGTGACCGGCAGCGCGGTCGCGGCGTGCTCGATGGCGAGCAGCGGCTGCCGGTGGTCGGGCACCGGGTAGTGCACGTCGGTGCGCACCCCGGCGGCGTCGAGCAGTCCGCGGTCGCGGTCGCGGTCCGGGCTGGTCATCACGGCCAGGTGCCCCACGTACGCCGGGCTGCCGGTGGCCGAGCCGTGCACCATCCGGCGGGGACCGTCCCCGAGGGCAGCCGAGTAGCGAGCGACCACGTCACGGCGTGCGGCGTTCCACGACGCCAGGTGGGGCAGCTTGGCGCGCAGCACCGCCGCCTGCACCTCGTCCAGGCGGCTGTTGCGCCCGTGCTCCTGGACCACCGTGTACTTCGACGACCACCCGTACTGCCGCAGCCGGCGCAGCAGGCCGGCGCGCTCGGGGTCGTCGGTGAGCACCGCACCGGCGTCGCCGAGGGCGCCGAGGTTCTTGGTCGGGAAGAAGCTGATCGCGGCGACGTCCCCGAGCGAGCCCGCCGGTCCGTCCGGACCGACGGCACCCGCGGCCTGGGCGCAGTCCTCGACCAGTGCGACGCCGGTCGAGCGGCACAGCTCGACCAGGGCCCTGGTCGATGCCATGCGGCCGTAGAGGTGGGTCACCACGACCGCCCTGGTCCGGGGGGTCAGGACCGGGCCGACCGTGTCGGCGGTGAGCAGGAGGGAGTCGGGGTCCACGTCGGCGAAGCGGGGCCGCAGGCCGGCCTTCATCGCCGCGGTCGTGGTGTAGGCGCCGGCGTTGGCGGCCGTCACGACCTCGTCGCCGGGACGGCAGCCGACCGAGAGCAGCGCCAGCTCGAGGGCGTCCGTCCCGTTGGCGACGGCGACGGCGTGCCGCACGCCCATGGCGGCCGCGAGCTCGGTCTCGAACGCGTCGTGCTGCGGCCCGAGCACGTACCAGCCGGCGGAGAGCACCCCCGCGACGACCGCCTGCAGCTCGTCGGCCATCGCGTCGAAGCCGCGCCGCAGGTCGTTGAGGGGGACGACGGCGTCGACGCCGACCGTTCCGCCCGGACGTGCCGCCATGACCTCCCCCTCCGCCCCACCCGCCGTGGTCGGGGCTGACCCGAGGGTAGTGGTCGAGCCGCTCGTGCCCCGGGACGCGGGACGGTGCGACGGACCGGTCCGCCGCACCAGGGCCACCACCGGCCCCGTCGGCACCGGCTGCCCCACGGGACGCCCCGGACCGCGGCGGAGGGACCGCCTGGTGGCCCTGACTGCCTAAGCTCGCGACGTCCGACGGCGTCCCGCGGGGAGGCCGCGGCGACGGTGGAGGAACGGTGATGGGGCACTTCGTGCACGACCGGGGGATCTGCGAGTCCACGGCGGTGGGGGACGGCACTCGCATCTGGGCCTTCGCGCACGTCCTGCCCGGCGCCGTCATCGGCCGCGACTGCAACGTCTGCGACCACGTCTTCGTCGAGAACGACGTCGTGGTGGGCGACCGCGTCACCATCAAGTGCGGCGTCCAGCTCTGGGACGGCGTCCGGCTGGCCGACGACGTCTTCGTCGGGCCCAACGCCACCTTCACCAACGACCCCTTCCCGCGCAGCCGGGTGCACCCGGGGACCTTCAGCACCACGGTCGTCGGCCCGGGGGCGTCCCTGGGCGCCGGCTGCGTGGTCCTGCCGGGCGTCACGATCGGGCGCCGAGCCATGGTGGGTGCCGGTGCCGTGGTCACCAAGGACGTACCGCCGAACGCGGTGGTCGTCGGGAACCCGGCACGCATCGTGGGCTACGTGGACGCCGGCGGAGCGGATGGGTCGGCAGCCGCTGCGGTGGACGGGCTCCCGGTCAGCCGGGTCCCCGGCGTCGACGTCGTGCGGATGACCCGGGCCGACGACCTCCGGGGCAGCCTCGTGGCCGCCAACTTCGGCTCGGACCTGCCCTTCGTCCCGCAGCGGTTCTTCACCGTCTTCGGCGTCCCGTCCACGGACGTCCGGGGTGCGCACGCCCACCGGGAGTGCCACCAGCTGCTGGTCTGCGTCCAGGGCAGCGTCAACGCGGTCGTCGACGACGGGCGGCAGCGCCAGGAGTTCGTGCTCGACCGCCCCGAGACCGGGTTGCACATGGCACCGATGATCTGGGGCACGCAGTACCGCTACACCGCCGACGCCGTCCTGCTGGTGCTGGCCTCCCACCCCTACGACGCCGACGACTACATCCGGGACCACGACCAGTTCCTCGCCGAGGTCGACCTGCGGGCGGGCGCCGACACGTGAGCGTGCTGCGACGTCCCCGCCGGCTCGACGCGGTCGTGGCGGCGGCGTCGGCGACCCTGCTCGCGCTGCTGGGCATCGGCGGGGGGCTCTACCGCCTGCAGGTGCCGCTGGACGACGGGGACATGCTCCCGGCCTACGCCGCGACCCGCCTCTGGTCGACCGGTGCGCCGTTCGGCGATGCCTCGCTCGGTGCCCCGTTCGGCATCGAGCAGCGCTACTACCCGACCGCCGACGTCGTCCAGAACGCGGTCGCCGGGCTCCTGGCGTGGGTGGCCGGGAACCCGTTCCTGGGTCTGAACCTGGCGTTCGTGCTGTCCTTCCCGGCCACGGCGCTCGCCGGCATCTGGGTCCTGGGCATCGCCGGGCTGCGCGGTCCCTGGGCGGTCGTCCTGACCCTGGCGCTGACGTTCGTGCCCTTCCACTGGTACCGGACCGACCACGTCTACCTGGCGACGTCCTACTCGGCGGTCGTGGGGGTGGGCCTGGCTCTCCTGGTGGGCAGCGGACAGCTGGAGCAGCGGTTGCGCGGCCCCGCCCGGCGACGGGCCTGGCTCGTGGTGGTCGGGGCGGGCTTGCTGGTGGCGGCGAGCGGCATCTACTACGCCTGCTTCACCGTGCTGCTCGTCGCGGCCGCTGCTGCCTGGCGGTGGGTCCGGGGCGCCCGGGTGCGCGATGCGGCCCTCGCGGCCGTCCCCGCGGTCGCGGTCGTCGTCGGCACCGTCGTCCTGCTCGCACCGTCGATCCTCTACGTCCGGTCGCACCCACCGCTGGCACCGCTGGCTGCGCGGGAGACGCTCGAGAGCGTCCTGTACGCGGGGTCCCTGGTCCTCGCCCTCATCCCCGCGCCGGTGCCGTCGGTCCTCGGCCGCTTCTACCCGGGGGAGCTGTCCGCCGGGCTGCTGTCCGACGTCGGGGACCTCGACCTCGCCGAGGGTCAGCGGTTGTCCAACTTCGGCTCGGTGGCCACGGTGTTGGCCTGCGTGGTCGTGCTGGTGGGAGTGGTGCGGTCCAGCCGCCGGTCCGCGCGGGCCGTGACCGTGGAGGACGGTGGACGGGTCGGGCGCGGCGCCGAGGACGGCGACGACGGCGAGGACCGCGAGGACGGCGAGGACGCGCTCGCGGCCGGTGCGGTGACGCTGCCCCTCGTCGGGTTCCTGGCGCTGGTGTGCCTGCTGTTCTTCGTGCCCTGGGGTCTGAACCTCCTCTTCGCCTACCTCGTCATGCCCGAGATCCGTGCCTGGAACAGGCTGCTGCCGGAGATGTACACCCTGCTCTTCGTCGCCGCCGCGGTCGTCGGGCTGCGGTGGCGGCCACGGGTGCGGCCGCGGGCGGGCCGGGTGCTGGTGGGGCTGGGCCTCGTCGTGGTCGTCGTGGACTCCGTCCTCCCCGCGCGGGCGCACTTCGCGGACGCCGAGGTCTCGGGGAGCCGGATGAGCGGGGCCGGCTACCAGTACGCGGCGGCCCTGAACGCCGCCGTCCCCGGCCGGTGCGCGGTGCTCGAGCTCCCCTACGTGCGCTACCCGGAGACGCCCCCGAAGCAGGCCCTGGAGAACTACGAACCGCTGTGGCCGGCGCTCACCAACCCCGGCAAGACGTGGTCCGCGGCAGCGATGAAGGACACCGCGGCGAGCGCCTGGCAGGCCAGGCTCGGGGACTCGCTGACCGCCGAGGACCTCGAGCCGTTGGCGGCGGGTGGGTTCTGCGCGGTGCACGTCGACCGGCGCGGGTACACGCCCGCGGACGCGGACGCGGTGACCGCCCAGCTGACCGATCTCCTGGGCGCCCCGGTCGCCACCGGCCTGGACGGGGACTGGTCGGCCTACCGGCTGCCGACCGACGGGGTGACGGTCCTGCCGCCCGCCGAGCTCGTGCAGGCCCCGGGCGAGCTGGGCACCTTCTGGGCCCCGCCGCAGCTGCGGCCGGTGAGCGGTGCGCCGGAGGGCCCGGTGACGTCCACCTTCCACCAGGACTGGGTGCTGTCGCCGGACGCCCTCCTCGACGTCGACGCCCTGGACGGGGGAGCGCCCTTCCGCACGGTCCGCGGGGAGGTCGCGGCCGGGGGCTGCACCGGGGAGGTGACCGTCGCGCTGCGGGACCCCGACTCGGGGGAGGTGACCACCAGCACCACGGTCCCGGCCGGGGTCAGCGAGGCCGCCCCGTTCCGGCTGTACCTGCCGGGACCGGTGCGGCGCGCCGAGCTCTCGGTGTCCGCCCCGGGGTGCCCCACCACCGCCGACCCGCCCGCCACCGTGCTCCTGCGGGACCCGGAGGCCGTCGGCTGAGGAGGCGGCCGACCTCAGCCCGGCGGCAGGTCGGCGACGACCTCGGCGAGCAGCCGGGCGAGGTGGTCGTGGCCCGCCTGGGTGGGGTGCAGGCCGTCGGGCCCGACGTACTCGGCGACCTCGTCGGCCGGGAACCACCCGCGGGCCACGGGGTCGACGAAGACCACGCCCACGGCCCGCGCGGCGCCCGCCAGTGCGGTGTTGACCGCGACCGAGTCCTGGGCCGCCGCAGGTTGCGGTGCGGTGGCGCCCACGAGGACCACCTGCGCGTGCGGCGCACGGGCCACCAGGGACCGCAGCACGCCCTCGGCCGCGTCCCGGACGTCGTCCGGCGGCTTCTGCCGGTCGTTGAGCCCGCCCTCCACCACGACCACGTCGACGTCGAGGACCGCATCGGGGAGCGCCGCCACCCGGGTGGCGTAGCGCTGGTCGCGGCCCGACGGCCCGGGGTTGACGAACCCGGTGCCGCCCACCGCGTCCACCGCGGTCCGGGCGCCGAGGTCGCGCCCGGTCTCCCAGGCGAAGGACGTCATCGCGGTCTGCGCCCCGTCACCGGCCGCGTACGAGTCGCCGATGACCAGCAGGTCGAGGACGTCGTCCGGGACCGGCGGATCGGCGACCGGACCCGGGGCGACGGCGCCCGCCGTGCAACCGGCCAGCAGCCACGCGGTCGCGGCGGCCGCCGCCGCGCGGGCGACGACGGGGTGGTGCGGCACACGGGGGAGCACCCGTGGAGCCTAGGGCGCCGGCCGGCCGGGGTGGCCTGCCGACGTCCCCGTCGCGGTCGGGGAGACTGGGTGGTGCACATGCCGCACTGCCCGGGAGTACAGACATGACCCGCATCGTGATCATCGGCGGCGGACCGGCCGGCTACGAGGCCGCGCTCGTCGCCGCCCAGCTCGGCGCCGACGTCACCGTCGTCGAGCGGGACGGCCTCGGCGGGGCGAGCGTGCTCACCGACTGCGTGCCCTCCAAGACCCTCATCGCCGCCGCGGGCGCGATGACGGCGGTGCGCGACTCCGCCGTCCTCGGCCTGCAGGGCACCGACCTCGCCGACGTCACCCTGGACATCGCGGCGGTCAACCAGCGCATCCGCGGCCTGGCGGTGGCGCAGTCGGCCGACATCCACGCCCGGCTGGAGAGCGTCGGCGTCCGGTGCGTCAGCGGCCAGGCCCGGTTGTCCGACGAGATCCGGGGGCTGATCGCGCACCGGGTCGAGATCTGCGACGTCGACGGCGGCGTGCGGCAGGAGGTCGAGGCCGACGTCGTCCTCGTCGCCACGGGCGCCGACCCCCGGGTGCTGCCCGGCGCCGAGCCCGACGGCGAGCGGATCCTGTCCTGGCGCGACGTGTACGACCTGGAGGAGCTGCCCGAGCACCTCGTCGTCGTGGGGTCCGGCGTGACGGGCGCGGAGTTCGCGTCCGGCTACCTGGAGGCAGGCGTGCCGGTCACCCTGGTCTCCTCCCGCGACCAGGTGCTCCCCGGCGAGGACGCCGACGCCGCCGCCGTGGTCGAGCAGGTCTTCCAGTCCCGCGGAGGCAAGATCGCCGACCGCGGCCGCGCCGAGTCGGTGACGCGGACCGCGACCGGGGTGGAGGTCCGGCTGACCGACGGCCGGGTGGTCACGGGGTCGCATGCGCTCATGACGGTGGGCACCGTGCCGAACACCGACGGGCTAAACCTGGAGAAGTGCGGCGTGGAGCTGTCGCCGTCCGGACACGTGGTGGTCGACCGGGTGTCCCGCACCTCGGTGCCCGGCATCTACGCCGCCGGTGACGTCACCGGCGTCTTCCAGCTCGCCTCGGTCGCCGCCATGCAGGGCCGCATCGCCATGTGGCACGCCCTCGGCGAAGCCGTCTCGCCGATCCGGCTCAAGACCGTCGCCGGCAACGTGTTCACCCACCCCGAGATCGCCACCGTCGGAGTGCAGGAGAAGACGCTGCCCGAGGGGTCGGACATCGACAGCGTGCAGCTGCCGCTGGCCACCAACGCCCGGGCCAAGATGAGCGACCTGCGGGACGGGTTCGTGAAGATATTCGCGCGCCGCTCGACCGGCGTCGTCGTCGGCGGCGTCGTCGTGGCGCCGGGGGCCTCGGAGCTGGTCCTGCCGATCACCCTCGCGGTGAGCAAGGGGCTCACCGTCGACGACCTCGCGCAGACCTTCTCCATCTACCCCTCGCTGTCCGGGTCGATCACCGAGGCCGGTCGGCGGCTGATGAACTCCCAGCCCGAGTGACCCGGCGGGTCCCCGTCGCGGGCGGGGACATCTGCGCCTCCTACCGGGAGGATCGGGCCGGTGGACCGGTGTTCGTCAAGGAGCTCGACGGGGCACCGGCCGGGTTCTTCGCCGCCGAGGCGCGCGGGCTGGACCGGCTGCGGGTGGACGGCGGCCCGCCGGTCCCCGCGGTCGTCGAGGTGACCGACCGTTCGCTGGCGCTCGAGTGGGTGGACACCGGGCCACCCAGGTCCGCGGCCGCCGCCCGGTTCGGTGCTGCGCTGGCGCACCTCCACGCGGCACCGGAGGACCGGTTCGGGGGACCGGGGTTCGCCGCCACCGTCCCGCTGGACGCGCGATCGTCGGACGACTGGGCGACGTTCTTCGCGCGCGCCCGGCTGCTGCCCCTGGTGCGCTCGGCGCGGGACGACGGGTCGCTGTCGGCTGCCGGTGCCGCAGCGGTCGAGGCGGTCTGCGACCGGCTCGGGGAGCTGGTCCCGGCCGAGCCGCCGGCCCGGCTGCACGGCGACCTGTGGAGCGGCAACCTGCTCTGGGGCGCCGACGGCCGGGTCTGGCTGGTCGACGCCGCCGCCGCGCACGCCGGGCACCGGGAGACCGACCTGGCGCTGCTGGCCCTCTTCGGCGCGCCGCACCTGGACCGCCTCGAGGCGGCCTACGCGGAGGTCGCGCCGCTGGCCGAGGGGTGGCGGGAGCGGCAGGGCATCCACCAGCTGCACCCGCTGCTGCTGCACGCCGTCCTGTTCGGCGGGGGGTACGGCGCTGCGGTGGAGCGCCAGGCGGCGCACTACCTCTGACGGGTGACGCCGCTCCAGCAGGGCGGCCGGTGTGACGACGTCCTGGTCAGGTCCCCCCTGCCCAGGAGCTGATCGTGCTGCACACCCGTCGTCGTCGCGCGCTGCGCGGTGCCGTGCTGACCGCCACCGCTGCGGTGCTGGCGACCTTCGCCGTCGCCCCGGCCGCCCAGGCGGACCCTGCCGTCGCCCAGGATCCGGCGCCGTCCACGGAGACCGCCGCGCCGTCCACCGAGCCGGCCGCGCCGTCCACCGAGCCGGCCGCGCCGTCCACGGGGACCACTGCGCCGTCCACGGAGGCCGCCGCGCCGTCCACCCAGGTCGCGCCGTCCACCCAGGTCGCGCCGTCCACCGAGGTCGCGCCGTCCACCGAGGGCACCGACCCCGGGGACGTCGTCGTCGGCCAGCTCATGCAGGCCTGGCCCGACCCCACCGCCGCGGAGCACGCGCACGAGGACGCGGCCGGGTACGACGACCACCCCGAGGAGCCGCTGAGCTGGATCGAGCCGGCCGAGGGCGATGCCGTCCGCGTCCCGACCGACGCGCTGCCCGACGTCGAGGTCGGGTCCACCCTCGCGGTGACCGTGGGCGACGAGGTCACCGACGAGGCGACCACCCAGCAGGGCATCGAGCCCGCCGTCGAGGTGCAGGCCGCCACGGTCGTCGACGCCGCGGCCCCGGACCCGACCACCGCGTCGGCCGGCACCGCACCCACGAACACCGTCACCGCCGTCCTGGTCCTCCCCGCCGGCGCCACGGCGGACAGCATGAGCATCGGGACGGTCGTGGACACCCTGAACGGGGCGGTGTCCTCGTTCTGGGACGAGCAGAGCAACGGCACCGTGCGCATCGCGGCCGTGGCCGGGGCCGCGGGCTGGGTGCGCTCGTCGCAGACCTGCTCGTCCGCGTTCAACCTCTGGAGCGACGTGGCCGCGCAGATCGGCTGGACGCAGGGTGCCGGCAAGCACCTGATGCTCTACGTCCCCCCGGGCACCTCGGGCTGCGCCTACGGCCTGGGCACGGTCGGCTCCTCCATCGGCTCCGGTGGCCGCTCCTACGTGCAGGCCGCCGCGCTGTCGGTGATGGCCCACGAGCTCGGCCACAACTTCGGCCTCGGGCACTCCTCGGAGCTGCAGTGCGACGCATCCCTGGAGTCCGGCACCTGCCAGACCCGGGCCTACTACGACTTCTACGACGTCATGGGCATCTCCTGGGGCCAGGTCGGCACGCTGAACGCCGTGCAGGCCGATCGGCTGGGGTTGCTCCCCGCCGCCGAGGAGGTCGCCCTGGGCACCTCCAGCGCGGCCACCACGATCACCCTCGCCCCGGTCTCCGCGACCTCGGGGACGCGGGCGGTCACGCTGACCGCGACCGACGGCACCGTGTACTACCTGGAGTACCGCCAGCCCAGCGGGCAGGACGCCTGGCTCGGTGACGCGCGCAACGCCTACCGCCTCGACAGCGGCGTCGTCGTGCGCCGGGCGTCCTCGGGCTCGGACACCTCGCTGCTGCTGGACGGTTCCCCGTCGGCGTCCGCGGGCTGGACCTCGGACCTGCAGCAGGCGCTCCCGGTCGGCCCGAGCACGTCCGTCGGGCGCTCGGCGTGGTCGGTGACGGTCCAGGGGACCACCGCCGCGGGCGCCACCGTCCGGGTGGTCGCCACCGGGGGAGCCAGCACGCCCGTCGACATCCGGTACGCCGAGGAGGGTGGTAGCGGGGGCTCCCTGGGTGCCCCCGTGGGGGTGCTGTCGTGCGGCCTGCGGTCCGGGGGTTGCTTCCGGGCGTACGCCAACGGCTCGATCTACTGGTCGCCTGCCACGGGTGCGGCGGTGGTGCGGGGGACGGTGCTGTCGGCGTGGGGTGCGCGGGGGTACGAGACCGGTGGCCTGGGCTACCCGGTGTCGGACACGTTCTGCGGGCTGACCGACGGTGGGTGCTTCCAGCGGTTCCAGGGGGGTTCGCTGTACGGGAGCTCCGGCACCCCGGTGCAGTGGGTCCGGGGGGCGATCCGTGATGCGTGGGGTGCTTCGGGTTGGGAGAACGGGCCGCTGGGCTACCCGACCGGTGACGAGAACTGCGGTCTGCGCGGCGGCGGCTGCTTCCAGGTGTTCAGCGGCGGCTCGGTCTACTGGTCGCCTGCCACGGGTGCGGCGGTGGTGCGGGGGACGGTGCTGTCGGCGTGGGGTGCGCGGGGGTACGAGACCGGTGGCCTGGGCTACCCGGTGTCGGACACGTTCTGCGGGCTGACCGA
>NZ_JAMXRZ010000079.1 GCF_024124375.1 Klenkia sp. PcliD-1-E | reverse complement strand
GGCCGGGGCGCACGTCGTCGCCACCGCGAGCCCGCGCAGCCGGGACGCCGTGCTGGCCGCCGGCGCGGCCGAGGTCGTCGACCGCACCCGCACCGAGCTGGCCGCCGCGGTCACCGAGCCGGTCGACCTGGCCCTGAACCTGGCTCCGCTGGAGCCCGCCGCGTTCACCGCGCTCACCGGCCTGGTCCGGGACGGCGGGGCGGTGGTCAGCACCACCGTGTGGATGCCTGCACCGGGCGACGAGGCCCGCGGGGTCCGGGGGGTCGACGTCTACGTGCGCAGCGACGCCGTCCAGCTGGCCGAGCTGGTGGCCCGGGTCGACCGCGGTGAGCTTCGGGTGGCCGTGGCCGAGCGGGTGCCGCTGGCGCAGCTGGCCGACGTGCACACCCGGGCCGCCGCCGGGGACCTGCCGGGGAAGGTCGTCGTGGAGGTTGCCCGCTGACCAGGCTGCGGGGGCGGCGGGGAGGGGCGACCATCACCCGGTGGCCCGCACCCCGTCCCGCCCCAGCACCACCCGGCCGCAGGGTTCGGGCACCGTCAGCGACGACGGCCCCACCCGCGTCGGGTCCCGCACCGACGCCTTCGCCGAGCTCGCCCGCGCCCGCGCCGACGGCGCGATGGTGCTGCTGCCCCGGATGCTGAGCGGGCTGGACCGGCGCATCCACGTCCGGCAGACCGTCCGCGAGGACCACGAGAACCGCATCCTCACCAAGGCCGTCGACGCCTCGGCCAAGTTCGACCTGATGGCGGCGTCGCCGTTCGCGTTCTTCCGCGGTACCTGCCTGCTGTTCTACCGCGACATGGCCGGGGAGGACGCCTGGATGCCGACCGTGCTCACCCTCGGCGACGTGCACCCGGGCAACTTCGGGGTGTCGCCGAACAAGGACAACGCCCCGGTGTTCGGTGTCGACGACTTCGACGAGGCGTTCTACGCGCCCTTCACCTGGGACCTCAAGCGCGGCGCGACGGGGTTCCTGCTCGGCGCGCAGGCAGCCGGCCACGGCACCGGCACCCAGCGCCGCACCGCCGAGTCCTTCCTCCGCGGCTACCTGGAGGGCATGCGCCGCTACGCCACCGACCTCGACGAGACCGCCGGGCAGATGGGCCTGGACGACGCCCCGCCGATGATCGCCGCGGTGCTGGAGAAGTCCGCCGGGCGCTCCCGCGCCCACTGGCTGGCGAAGAAGTACCTCGACGAGGCCGGGCGCGGGTTCGCCCCGTCGGAGCGGCACGAGCCGGTGACCAGCCGGGTGCCGGAGTTCCAGGACCTGGTCGACCGCTACGTGGAGGTCAACGACTTCTCCGCCCCGCCGCGGGCCGGGAGCATGCGGGTCAAGGACGTCTGCATCCGGCACGGCCAGGGGGTGGCCAGCCTGGGCCTGGACCGGTACTACGTGCTGATCGAGGGGCCGGCGCAGGACGGCACCGACGACGTCGTCGTGGAGTTCAAGCAGGCCCGCCGCTCGGCGCTGCGCGGCCTGGTGCCGCCGTCGGGGTTCGAGCTGGAGGGGGAGGGCGACCGGGTCGCCCATGCCCAGCGGGTGCAGCTCGTGGGCGGGGACGTCTTCTTCGGCGCCGTCGACACCGACGACAACAGCTTCATGGTCCGGGAGCGCTCCCCGTACAAGGCCGACGTCGACACCGGCGACCTGTCCAAGGCCGGGTGGGTGGAGTACGCCGGCATCTGCGGCCGGGTCCTGGCCCAGGCCCACGCGCTGTCCGACGAGGCTGGCAACGTCGACCACGACGTCGAGCCGGCCGTGCTGGCCGCAGCCGCGCCGCACGACCTGTTCGTCGAGGACGTGGTCCGCTTCGCCGTGGAGGCGGTCGACCGGCTGCACACCGACCACGAGTCCTTCCGCGCCGACCACGCGCGGGGCGCCTTCGAGCAGGTGGACCGCCACTACCGGTGATCGATCTCCTCCCGCCCGACGGGTCGGCCACCTCGCTGGTGGTCCTGCTGCTCGCCGCCGCCACCGCCGGGTGGGTGGACGCCGTCGTGGGCGGCGGTGGCCTGGTCCAGCTGCCCGCCCTGCTGCTGGTGGGCGGCCTGTCCCCGCTGCAGGCGCTGGCCACCAACAAGCTGGCCTCGGTCGCCGGCACCACCACCAGCGCGCTGACCTACCTGCGGCGCACCGGCACCGACCTGCGCACCGCGCTGCCGATGGCCGCCGTCGCCTTCGTGCTGAGCCTGCTCGGGGCGTCGGTGGCCGCCCGGTTGCCGGCCGAGGCGATCAAGCCGGTCATCGTGGTGGCGCTGGTGGTGGTCGCCGCGGTCACCGCGCTGCGGCCCGCGCTGGGGGACCTGCCCCGGCCGCGGCGGGAGGCGCTGGCGCACTACGGGCTGGCGATGGTGCTGGCCGCGGTGATCGGGTTCTACGACGGCGTCCTGGGCCCCGGCACCGGCACCTTCCTGGTGATCGGGCTGATCGCGGTGGTCGGCTACGACTTCCTGCGGGCCAGCGCCACGGCCAAGGTCGTCAACGTGGCCACCAACCTGGGCGCGCTGGCGTTCTTCCTGCCCACCGGCGCCGTCCTGGTCGGCCTGGGCCTGCTGATGGCGCTGGCGAACGTGGCCGGCGCCTACCTCGGCGCGCGGATGGCGATCGCGCGGGGCAACCGGTTCATCCGGGTGGTCTTCCTGGTGGTGGCGAGCGCCCTGGTCGTCCGGCTCTCCTACGACGTCTGGGCCGACCACCGGAGTTGATGCACCTGATGCACTACCGTCGTCATCGTGCGCACCACGTTGAGCATCGACGACGGGGTCCTGGCCGCCGCCAAGCGCCGGGCAGCCGAACGGGGCCAGACCCTCGGCCAGGTGGTGGAGGCGGCCCTCCGGCGCGACCTCGGCCGCCCCGAGGTGGAGGTGGGTCCCCCCATCCCGGTCGTCACCCGGGGCTCCGGGCCCGCCCCCGGCCTGGACCTCACCTCGAACCGCGCGATGGCGGAGTACCTCGACGAGGGCGTCCCCCTCGAGAAGCTCCGCTGAGGTGCTGCTCCTCGACGCGAACGTCGTGCTCGCGGTGCACCGCGCCGACCACCCCCACCACACCGTCGCCGCGGCCGAGCTGCGCACCGTGGTCGACGAACGGACGCAGTTCACGGTGCCGCTGGGGGTCTGGCTGGCGGTGCTGCGGCTGGCGACCAACCGGCGGGTCTTCCCGGAGGCGAGCACCACGGACGAGGTGTTCGAGTTCGCGGATGCCGTCGTCGCACAGCCGAACCACGTCCTGTCAGCCGCTGGCCCCCGGCACCTCGACACCCTGCGACGGGTCTGCTCGGACTCCGGCGCCACCGGGTTGCTCGTCCCCGACGCCTCGCTGGCGGCCCAGGCCGTCGAACTGGGCGCCGAGGTGGTCACCTTCGACCGCGACTTCCTCCGCTTCGACATGGTCCGTTCGCGCATCCTCCGACCCGCAGCCTGACGCGGGGCGTCACCGCGGGTAGACGGCGACCTCGGAGGCCTTGACGCTGGCCCACACCCGGGCACCGGGCTGCAGGCCCAGCTCGGCGAACGCGGTCGCGGTCACGTCGGCGGTCAGCGGCACCTCGCCGTCGAGGTCGCAGCGCACGGTCGAGCCGTGCGGGGTCGCCGAGACCAGGGTCGCCGGCCACACGTTGCGCGGGCTGCCGTCGGGGCGGGACAGGTACAGCGCCACCGTCCCCGGCCGGACGGCGACGAACACCGGGCCGCTCGCGGCCTCGCCCGTCGCCACCCGCCCGCCCCCGTCCAGCTCGACGGTCGTGCCGGCCGCCGTCCCCGGGAGCAGGGAGAGCCCGACCAGCCGCGCGACGTAGTCGGTGCGCGGCATCCGTGCGACCTCGGCGGGGCTGCCCTCCTGCACGACCCGACCGTCCTCCACCACCAGCACCCGGTCGGCCAGCGCCATCGCGTCCACCGGGTCGTGGCTGACCAGCACCGTGCAGCCGGCGAACTCGCCCAGGTGCCGGCGCAGCTCCGCGCGCACGGTGAGCCGGGTGCGCGCGTCCAGCGCGCTCAGCGGCTCGTCGAGCAGCAGCAGCAGGGGCTCCCCCACCAGGGCCCGGGCCAGCGCCGCCCGCTGCGCCTGGCCGCCGGACAGCTGGGCGGGCCGGCGGTCGCCGAACCCCTCGAGGCCCACCCGGACCAGCCACTGCCCCGCCGCCGTCCGGGCCTGTGCCCTGCGCACGCCGCGGGTGCGCAGGCCGAAGGCGACGTTGTCCGTGGTCGACAGGTGCGGGAACAGCAGGTGGTCCTGGAACACCATCCCGAGCGGGCGCTCGTGCGCGGGCAGGTGCCGGTCGCCGTCGTCCCAGACCTCGTCCCCGACGGTCACCCGGCCGCCGTCCGGGACGAGCAGCCCGGCCAGCACCCGCAGCACGGTGGACTTGCCGGCGCCGTTCGGGCCGAGCACGGCCAGCACCTCGCCGTCGCCGACGGCCAGGTCGACGTCGACCAGCAGCGCCCCCCGCCGGACGACGACGCGCGCGCGGAGGCTCACGACGGCGCCCCCGACCGGCCGAGCCAGCGGTCCCGGAGCAGCAGCAGGGTGGCCAGCGAGACGGCGAGCAGCACCAGCGAGAGCACGATCGCGCCCTCGGGGTTGCTCTGCAGCGCGAGGTAGACCGCCAGCGGCATGGTCTGCGTCGTCCCCGGGAAGTTGCCGGCGAAGGTGATCGTCGCGCCGAACTCGCCCAGCGCCCGGGCCCAGCAGAGCACCGCGCCGGCGGCGACGCCCGGCGCGACCAGCGGCAGGGTGACCCGGCGGAACGTCGTCCAGCGGTCGGCGCCCAGGGTGGCCGCGGCGTCCTCGAACCGGGCGTCGGCGGCCCGCAGCGCGCCCTCGACGCTGATCACCAGGAAGGGCATGGCCACGAACGTCTCGGCGATGACCACCGCCGTGGTGGTGAACGGGATCGTGACGTCGAAGGTCTGGTACAGCCAGCGGCCGAGGATGCCCTGCCGGCCCAGCACCAGGAACAGCGCGACGCCGCCCACCACCGGCGGCAGCACCAGCGGCACGGTGACCAGCGCCCGCAGCACCGACCGGCCCCGGATGCTCGAGCGGGCCAGCACCCAGGCGATGGGGACGCCGAGCACCAGCGACACCAGGGTGGCCAGCGTCGCGCTGACCAGCGACAGCCGCAGCGCCTGGCCGACCTGGGGCTGGGCGAGCTGGGGCAGCAGCTGCGACCACGGCGCGCGGACCAGCAGCCCGAGCAGGGGCAGCACCAGGAAGGCGACCCCGAGCAGGGCAGGGACGAGGAGGGGCAGGGGGACGCCGGGCCCGCGCCGGGTGCGGTCCAGGACGGTGCCGGTCAGGACGCCGGGCTCCGGAACCCGGCGTCGGTGAGCGCCTGCTGGCCCGCGTCGGACGCGACCAGGTCGAGGAAGGCCTGCGCGGCCTCCGGGTTCTGCGACCCGGCGAGCCGGCAGATGGGGTACTCGTTGACCGCCTCTTCGGCCTGGGGGAACTCGATGCCCTCGACCTGCTCGCCGGCGGCCTGCACGTCGGAGGCGTACACCAGCGCGGCGTCGACCTCGCCGAGCTCCACCTTGGTCAGCGCGGCCCGCACGTCCTCCTCCAGGGTGTCGGGCCGGGCGGTGATCCCGGCCGCGGAGAACACCTGCTCGGCTGCCGCACCGCAGGGCACGTCGGGGGCGCAGACCGCCAGGGTCAGGTCGGGGTCCGCGAAGTCCGACAGGCCGGTGACACCGGCCGGGTTGCCCGCCGGGACGGCGATCTCCAGCACGTTCTCGGTGAACACGGTCGGGTCGCCCTGGGCCAGCCCGGCGTCGGTGACCACGGCCATCTGGGTCTGGTTGGCGCTGGCGAACACGTCGGCCGGGGCGCCCTGGGTGATCTGGGTGGCCAGCGCCGAGCTGCCTGCGAAGTTGAACCTGATGTCCAGGTCCGGGTTCTCGGCCATCAGCTGGTCACCGAGGTCGGTGAACACATCGGTGAGGCTGGCCGCGGCGAACACCGTCAGCGTGCCGGTCAGCGCGCTGCCCTCCTGGCCGGTGGCCGGGGCTGCGGAGTCCGAGGTCGTGGACCCCCCGCAGGCGGTCAGCGCGAGCAGGCCGGCGAGCGCCAGGGCCGGCAGGGCGCGCCTCACGGGACGTCCACGCTCACCTGGGTGGCCTTGACCGTGGCGACGGCGCGCACGCCGACCTCCAGCCCGAGCTCGTCGGCGGCCTCCCGGCTCATCAGCGAGACCATCCGGTAGGGGCCGCACTGGATCTCCACCTGCGCCATCACCGTGTCCCGGACGACGCGGGTGACGATGCCGGTGAGCCGGTTGCGCGAGCTGGAGGCGCGGGTGGTGCCCGGCGCGGGGGCCTCGTGCAGCTCGGTGGCCACCCGGGCGAGGTCGGTGCCGTCGACCTGGGCGGGACCGGTGCCGCCGCGGTGGGCGGCGAGCCGGTCGCTGTCGATCCAGCGGCGCACGGTGTCGTCGCTGACGCCGAGCAGCTGCGCGGCCTCCGCGATCCGGTAGGTGGCGGTCACAGGCGCAGCGTAGACGCAACCGCGGATCTGTGGGCGGTCAGGCTCCGCGGATGCGGCTACCGAAGCCCGTGGAACAGGTCGTCGGCCACCGGACCACCCGGCTCGCGGGCCGGCCGAGCCTGCACGAACGCCTCGCGGCCCATGGCGGCGGTGAAGACGTGGATCGGCAGCTTGAGGAAGAAGATGTTCTCCACCTGGCTGGTGTGCGCGGCCAGCGCATCGCGCTTGGCCTGCGCGAACGCGGTGACGTCGACGTCGGCGGCCACCTCGTCGTCCGGCACGCCCCACTCGGGCTGCTCCTGGCCCTCCTCGGGCTCGGGGAACTCCTCCCCCGCCTCCCGCAGGAGCTCGCCGAACCGGGCGAAGTCCGAGCGGCGGATGGTGGAGTAGTACAGCCGCGCGTCCGAGCCCGCGGCCTCCAGCGCGGCGGCGGTGACCCGGTGCGCCTGGATGTGGTCGGGGTGGCCGTAGAACCCGTTCTCGTCGTAGGTGACGACGACGTCGGGCCGGTGCTGCCGGACCAGCTCCGCCAGGCGCGCGACCGGCTCGTCCAGCGGCGTCGTCCAGAAGGCGCCGTCGGCGTCGTTCTGCGGCCAGCCCATCATCCCGCTGTCGTGGTAGCCGAGCTGGTGGGCGTGGGTGATCCCGAGGATGCGGCAGCTCTCGGCGAGCTCGGCCGCGCGCAGCGCCACCACCTCCTCGGTGGAGTGGCCCTCCTCGCCCGGCTTGACCGTGCCGGCGTCGCCGAGCGCGCCGTCGGTGCAGGTGACGAGCACGGTGGTGACGCCCTCGGCGGCGTACTTGGCGAGCACGCCGCCGGTCGAGGTCGCCTCGTCGTCGGGGTGGGCGTGCACGGCCATGAGGGTGAGCGGGCGGGACACGGACGACCTTCCGTTCGGGTGCGGCGCGGGGGCGGCGGTGGCGCGGCGTGGATCAGGTGGGACGGGCACCGTGCATCCTCCTCCACCGGCGTCCGCGAAGGAGGATGCACGTCCGTCGTCGTCGCTGATCCACGCCGCATGCGGAACCGGACCGGGCACTGACCTGCGGGTCGTTTGAGGCCCCTCCGGCGCGGGGCAGCGGCGCCTCGTGACCCACTCCGGTACCGCCTCGTGACCAGCACCAGCACCGTTTCCCGCCGGCCGGTGGCGGGCGCCACCGCGGGGGTGCGGACCCGCAGGATCCGGGAGCGCACCCGCGAGCTGCTCGGCGACCCGGACGCGGTGTTCCGGCCGGGCCAGGAGGCGGCCCTGCAGGCGGTCTGCGCTGGGCAGGACACGGTCGCGGTCCTGCCCAGCGGCGCGGGGAAGTCGCTGGTCTACACCGTCGCCGGGGAGCTGCTGGAGGGCCCGGTGGTCGTGGTGTCCCCGCTCATCGCGTTGCAGCGCGACCAGGTGCAGCGGCTGCACGACCTGGGCCTGACCGCCGCGCTGCTGAACTCCGCGGAGTCCGCGACCGACCAGCAGGCGGCACTGGACGGCCTGCGTGACGGAACGGTCCGCTTCCTCTTCCTCGCCCCCGAGCAGCTGGCCCGCAGCGAGGTGGTCGCGGCGCTGGCGGCCACCGTGCCGGCACTGTTCGTCGTCGACGAGGCGCACTGCGTGTCCGCCTGGGGGCACGACTTCCGGCCGGACTACCTGCGGCTGGGCGCCGTCGTCGAGCAGCTGGGCTCCCCCACCGTGCTGGCGCTGACCGCCACCGCCGCTCCCCCGGTCCGGGCCGAGGTCGTCGAGCGGCTGCGGATGACCGACCCCGCCGTCGTCGTCGCCGGGTTCGACCGGCCGGAGATCCGGCTGGAGGTCGAGCACCACGCCGACGCCGACCGGAAGACCGCGGCGCTGCTCGACCGGGCCGTGACCGAGGCCGCGCACGGCACCGGGCTGGTCTACAGCGCCACCCGCCGCGGCACCCTGGAGCTGGCCGACGCCCTGGCCGACCGGGGGCTGCGGGCCCGCGGCTACCACGCCGGACTGCGCAAGGCCGAGCGCGAGCAGGTGCAGGCCGCCTTCATGGCCGGCGAGCTCGACGTCGTGGTGGCCACGACCGCGTTCGGCATGGGCATCGACAAGCCCGACGTCCGGTTCGTGCTGCACGCCGAGCCGGCCGACTCGGTGGACAGCTGGTACCAGGAGATCGGCCGCGCCGGTCGGGACGGCGAACCCGCCGTCGCCGTCCTGTTCTTCCGGCAGGAGGACCTCGGGCTGCGGAAGTTCTTCGCCGCCGGCGTCCCCGACCTCGAGGACCTGCAGCACGTGGCCGGGCTGGTCCGGGCCGGCGCCGCGGCCGGCGCCCGGGTGGACGTCGCCGCGCTGCGCGAGGAGACCGGGCGCGGCGCCAGCCCGCTCACCCGTGACCTGAACCTGCTCGACCAGGTGGGTGCGGTCCTGCTGGCCGACGACGGCACGGTCACCCCGGCGCCCGACGGCCCGCCCCCGGGGGAGGCCGCCGCGGCCGCGCGGGAGCTGGCCGAGCACCGGCAGCGCATCGACGAGAGCCGGGTGGAGATGGTGCGCGGGCTCGCCGACACCACCGGCTGCCGCCGGCAGTACCTGCTGGGCTACTTCGGCGAGGAGCTCCCCGAGCCCTGCGGCAACTGCGACACCTGCTCGGCGGGGACGGCGGAGCGGCACGAGACCGCCGACGGGGAGCTCACCCCCGACGCCGCCGTGGAGCACACCGAGTGGGGCGCCGGGCGGGTGATGCGCACCGAGGGGGACCGCGTCGTCGTCCTGTTCGACACGGTGGGCTACCGGACGCTGTCGATCCCCGCGGTGGAGGAGCACGGCCTGCTGCGCAGGGTGGGCTGACCCCGGCGCCGGGCGTGACCCCGGCTACCGTCGCGGGCATGGACTTCGCGCTGTCGGACCGGGCCGAGGACGTCACCGGCCGGATGTGGGACTTCATGCGGGAGCGGGTGTTCCCGGCCGAGGCCACCTACCACGCCTGGCGCCGCGAGCGCGGCCACGACGACCACGGCCTGCCGCCGGTGATCGAGGAGCTCAAGGCCGAGGCGCGCTCTCGCGGGCTGTGGAACCTCTTCCACCACGAGCTCGCCGGGCTCTCCAACCTCGAGTACGCCTCGGTCGCCGAGATCACCGGCTGGTCACCGGTCATCGCGCCGGAGGTGATCAACTGCGGGGCGCCGGACACCGGGAACATGGAGACCCTGATGCTGTTCGGCACGCCCGAGCAGAAGCAGCAGTGGCTCGAGCCGCTGCTGGCCGGGGAGATCCGCTCCGGGTTCGCGATGACCGAGCCCGACGTCGCGTCGTCGGACGCCCGCAACATCTCCACCTCGATCGTGCGCGACGGCGACGACTACGTCATCAACGGCCGCAAGTGGTGGATCACCGGCTCGGCCGACGAGCGCTGCCAGGTCTTCATCGTGATGGGCAAGACCGACCCCGACGGCCCCGCGCACCGCCAGCAGTCGATGATCCTGGTGCCCCGCGACACCCCGGGCCTGGAGATCGTGCGGCACCTGCCGGTCTTCGGGTACCAGGACCAGCACGGGCACTCCGAGCTGCGGTTCACCGACGTCCGGGTGCCGGCGCGCAACATGCTGGCCGGTGAGGGCGACGGCTTCATGATCGCCCAGGCCCGGCTCGGGCCGGGGCGGATCCACCACTGCATGCGGGCGATCGGCATGGCCGAGCGCGCCCTGGCGCTGATGGTGAAGCGGACGCAGGAGCGGGTGGCGTTCGGCCGGCCGCTGGCCGAGCAGGGCACCGTGCGCGAGCAGATCGCGCTGTCCCGCATCGAGATCGACTCCGCCCGGCTGCTGGTGCTCAAGACCGCCGACCTCATCGACAGGTTCGGCGCCAAGGGTGCGCGCACCGAGATCGCCGCGATCAAGGTCGCCGCGCCGAAGGTCTGCCTGGACGTCATCGACCGGGCCATCCAGGTGCACGGCGGGGCCGGGGTCAGCGACGACACCCCGCTGGCCGAGTTCTGGGCGCACGCCCGCACGCTGCGGATCGTCGACGGCCCCGACGCCGTGCACGTCCGCTCGGTGGCCAAGGAGGAGCTGGCCCGCGAGCGCCCCTACGCGGGCTGACCTCCGGCTCGGCGTGGATCAGCTCCGACGAGCCACGTGCATCCTCCCGCGCCGACGTCGGTGGCGGAGGATGCACATTCGTCGTCCCACCTGATCCACGCCGGGGTGGCCGGTCACATCGTCATGTTGCCGCCGATGGCCCCGGCGGCGATGTGGCCCTGCAGGGTGGCCTGGTCCAGGCCCACCGCGGCCAGCGCCCCGGCGTCCCGCTCGGTGTCGACCGTGTCCGGCAGGTCGGCCGCGGCCAGCGCGTCGGCGGTGTCGTTGTCACCCTGCCCGTGCAGCATCTGCACCAGGTCCTTCTTCGCCAGCTCCACGCCGCGCCTCCCGTCGTCGCGGGAGCACACCGCCCCCGTCGGCGCAGGTGGTGCCCGTCACACCCTGGCGTAAACCGCCCTTACCCCCGGGCCCGGCGCACGAGGAAGCCGCCGATGCCCGCCAGCAGCAGCGCGACCACGATCTGCGCGACCGCCACCGCGGTCTGGTCGCGGGTGAACCAGGTGGGGCTGGAGAACAGCAGCACCACCGCGATGCCGAGCAGGAGCAGCCCCACCAGGCGTTCGCGGCGGGCGTTGCGGGTGCGGGGCTCGGCCATGCGTGCAGCCTAGGAGCCCCGCACCCGACCGGTCAGCGGACGCCGAGCAGGTGGTCCATCGCCAGCTGGTCCAGTCGCTCGAACGCGCACCCCCGGGCCGCCAGCGCCGCGACGTCGAAGGTCTCGGCGCGCACGTCGGCGAGGGTCTCCCCGGCACCGATCGTCGGCTGGGACAGCTCGGCCACGCGGGAGGTGGCCAGCGCCTCCTGGACCTCGGGGTCGGCCCGGAACGCCGCGGCCTTCTCCTTGAGCACCAGGTAGTTGGCCATGCACGCCCGCGCGGACTCCCACACGCCCTCGACGTCCTCGGTGCGCGGGGGCTTGTAGTCGAAGTGCAGGTAGCCGTCGTAGCCCATGGTCTCCAGGGTGTCGACGGTCCAGAACGCCCCGCGCAGGTTGCCGGCGCCGAAGCGCAGGTCCTGGTCGTAGCGGGGGCCGTGCTGGCCGTTGAGGTCGACGTGGAAGAGCTTGCCGTGCCACAGCGCCTGCGCGATGCCGGCGGCGAAGTTCAGCCCGGCCATCTCCTCGTGCCCGACCTCGGGGTTCAGGCCGACCATCTCGGAGTGCTCGAGCTCGCCGATCAGCGCCAGCGCGTGGCCGATGGTGGGCAGCAGGATGTCCCCGCGGGGCTCGTTCGGCTTGGGCTCGATGGCGAACCGCAGGTCGTAGCCCTGCTCCTGGACGTAGGCGCAGAGGGTGTCCAGGCCCTCCTTGTAGCGCTCCAGCGCCGCGCCGATGTCCTTGGCCGCGCCGGACTCCGCGCCCTCGCGACCACCCCAGAACACGTAGGTGGTCGCGCCCAGCTCGGCGGCCAGGTCGATGTTGCGGGCGGCCTTGGCCAGGGCGTACCGGCGGACGTCGCGGTCGTTGGCGGTGAACGCGCCGTCCTTGAACACCGCGGCGCCGAACAGGTTGGTGGTGGCCATCTCCACGCCCATCCCGGTCTCGGTCAGGGCGTCCCTGAACCGGGCGAGGGTGGCGTCGCGGGTGGCGTCGTCGGGCACCAGGTCGTCGTCGTGGAAGGTGACGGCGGCGGCACCCAGCTCGGCGAGGCGGTGCACGGCCTCCACCGGGTCCATCGGCTCGCGGACGGCGCCGCCGAAGACGTCGACGCCCTGCCAGCCGACGGTCCACAGACCGAAGGAGAAGCGGTCGGCGGGCGTGGGGGTGCGGGTCATGCGGAGGCCTCCAGGGGCACTGTGGTCGGATCGGTGAACACCGGCTGCAGCGCGACGTGCGCGCCGCCCCGGACGGCTGCGGTGAAGCCGAGGGTGGACAGCACCACCCGGTCGGCGGCCTCGACCCGCTGGGCCAGGGCGGCCCGGAGCGGGTCGAGCAGGAACTCGCCGGCATGCGCGAAGTACCCGCCGAGGACGACGACGGCGGGGTCGAACAGGGCGACGAGGACCGCGGCACCGACGCCGAGGCCGGTGCCGACGCCGGCCAGCGCCTCGAGCACGCGCGCGTCACCGGCCCGTGCCCGGCCGACCAGCTCGGTCAACCGCTCCTCGAGGTCCAGGCCCGGGTCGCGCAGCGGGTCGCCGGGGTCGGCGGCGGCGCGCAGCAGCGCGGCCAGGCCGACCACGGTCTCCCAGCAGCCGCGCCGCCCGCACCCGCAGGGCGCGTCGCCGGGGGTGAGCGCCAGGTGGCCGACCTCCCCGCCGAGACCCGTGCTGCCGCGCAGCAGCTGCCCGCCGGTGACCACTCCCCCGCCGACGCCGACCTCACCGGTCAGGTAGACCAGGTCGGGCACGCCGGCGTGCGGGCCGGCCGACACCTCGGCCAGGGCGGAGAGGTCGGCGTCGTTCCCGACGGTGACCGGCAGGCCGAGGCCGGCCAGGCCGGCCGCGACGTCCGTGCCGACCCAGCCGGGCAGGTTGGGCGCGGTGCGGACGACGGAACCCTGCACCCCGCCCGGCACGGCGACGGTGACCCCGACGGCGCCCGCGGCCCCGCCGGCGCGGGCGTCGGACACCATCGCCACCGCCCGGGCCAGCACCTCGGCCGGCCGCAGACCCGGGACGTCGAGGGCCAGCCGGGACTCCCAGCGCACCGCGCCGCCCAGGTCGAGGGCGAGCACCGCCAGGTAGTCGACGTTCACCTCGACCCCGATCCCGCAGACCCCCCGCCCGTCGAGCTCCACGAGCGTGCCGGGCCGACCGACCGACCCGGGCCGGTGCACCGCGCCCTCGGCGACCAGGCCGCGCTCCACCAGCTCGGCGACCAGGCTGGAGACGGTGGCCTTGGTGAGGCCGGTGTCGGCGGCCAGCCGGGCGCGGCTGCGGGGACCACCGTCGCGCAGGCAGGCCAGGGCGGCGGCGAGGTTCGCGCTGCGCACCTGTCCCTGCGTCTGCACCGGCCACTCCCATTCGTTCGGTCCCTGCACTATTGTCTGCGCCACATCCCCTCGTCAACAGGAGGCCGCTCGTGCCGC
Organism: Klenkia sp. PcliD-1-E; assembly: GCF_024124375.1. Classification (GTDB taxonomy): domain Bacteria; phylum Actinomycetota; class Actinomycetes; order Mycobacteriales; family Geodermatophilaceae; genus Klenkia. The sequence goes on along the minus strand of NZ_JAMXRZ010000079.1, from coordinate 7,048 downwards.
TCGTCGCCGGCGTGGACAGCTCCACCCAGTCCTGCAAGGTCGTCGTCCGCGACGCCGACACCGGCGAGCTGGTGCGCGAGGGCCGGGCGCGCCACCCCGAGGGCACCGAGGTGCACCCGGACGCCTGGGCGGCCGCGCTCGACGAGGCGCTGGCCGCCGCCGGCGGGCTGGACGACGTCGCCGCGCTGTCGGTGGGTGGCCAGCAGCACGGCATGGTGTGCCTGGACGACGCCGGCGAGGTGGTCCGCCCGGCGCTGCTGTGGAACGACACCCGCTCCGCCGACGCCGCGGCCGCGCTGGTCTCCGAGCTGGGCGGCGGGCAGGCGTGGGCCGAGGCCGTCGGCTCGGTCCCGGTGGCCTCGTTCACCGCGACCAAGCTGCGCTGGCTGGCCGACGCCGAACCGGGCAACGCCGACCGCACGGCCGCGGTGTGCCTGCCGCACGACTGGCTGACCTGGCGGTTGTCCGGCACGCGCAGCCTGGACGCCCTGGTGACGGACCGGTCCGACGCCAGCGGCACCGGCTACTGGTCGGCCCGCACCGGGGAGTACCGGCGCGACCTGCTGGAGCTGGCACTGCGCGGCCGCTCCCCCGTCCTGCCGCGGGTCGCCGGGCCCGCCGAGGCGGTCGGCCGGCACGGCGACGTCGTCCTGGGTCCGGGGGCCGGCGACAACGCGGCCGCCGCCCTCGGGCTGGGCGCCCGGCCGGGGGACGTCGTGGTCTCCATCGGCACGTCGGGTGTGGTGACGGCGGTGTCCGACGTCCCGGCCGCGGACCCCACCGGCGCGGTGGCGGGGTTCGCCGACGCCACCGGCCGGCACCTGCCGCTGGTCTGCACCCTCAACGCCGCCCGGGTGCTCGACGCCGCCGCCGCGCTGCTGCGGGTCTCCCTGGACGAGCTCGCCGAGCTGGCGCTGTCCGCCCCGGCCGGCGCGGACGGGCTGGTGCTGGTGCCCTACCTGGAGGGCGAGCGGACGCCGGACCTGCCGCACGCCACCGGGTCGGTGCACGGCCTGACGCTGCGCACCTCCACCCCGGCGCACTGGGCGCGGGCCGCGGTCGAGGGCCTGCTGTGCGGGCTGGCCGACGGCGTGGACGCCCTCGTCGCGCAGGGCGCCGTCGTCGAGCGGGTGCTGCTGGTCGGCGGCGGCGCGCGGTCCGCGGCGGTGCAGCAGCTGGCCCCCGCGGTGCTGGGCCGGCCGGTCGTCGTCCCCGCCCCGGGCGAGGCCGTGGCCGACGGCGCCGCCCGGCAGGCCGCCTGGGTGCTCACCGGGCAGCTGCCGGACTGGGCGGCGTCGGCCACCCGCACGGTGGAGGCCGACCCGACGCCCGCCGTGCGCGAGCGCTACGCGGAGGTCCAGCCGCGCACCGATCGCTGAGCACCGGTACCCGGGTCAGCGCAGGCGCTCGGCGATCCGCGCGCTCACCCGCAGTGCGTTGGCGATGATCGTCAGGGTCGGGTTGACCGCACCGATCGACGGCATGAACGAGCCGTCGACCACGTACAGGTTGTCCAGCTCGTGGGCCCGGCAGTCGACGTCGAGCACCGAGGTGGCGGGGTCGGTGCCGAAGCGGTCGGTGCCCGCCTGGTGCGCGGTCGCCGACACGTCCATCGCCTTGGACAGGTAGAGGCTGCGCTCGAAGGACGTCGACCGCATGCCGAGGTCGGTCAGCATGCCGTCGAAGGTGTGCCGCAGCCGGGTGAGCCCCTCGGTGTTGTTGTCCGGCTGCACGGCCAGCCGCACCGAGCCGTCCCGCCGCAGGCTGACCCGGCTGTCGGCCAGCGGCAGGTCCTCGCTGGCCAGCCAGAAGTCGATGCCGTGGCTGGCGACGAGGTCGTAGAGCTGGTGCGGGGCGAAGCCGAGGCCGGTCGGGGCCTGCCCCTTGACCTGCCACCCGTCGGACTTGCCCAGCATCTGGATGTTGCCCATCGGGAACTCCCAGGCCTCGCTGGGCCCGTAGAAGTCGTTGATCGACAGGGTCTTCTGGAACCGGGTCGGGTTGGGGTCCACCGACAGCGCGACCAGGGCCATGTTGTTGTGCCGCATGTAGTTCCGGCCCACCTGGTCCGAGCCGTTGGCCAGGCCGTGGGGGTGCGCGTCGGTGGCCGACTGCAGCAGCAGCACCGAGGACAGGATCGACCCGGCCGCCAGCACCACCACGTCGGCGGTGTAGGTCTCCCGGGTGCCGTCGGCGGACTCGGTCTGCACCCCGGTGACCGACCGGCCCGCGTCGTCGGTGAGCAGCCGGGTGACCGTGGTGCGCGTCAGCAGCCGCAGGTTCGGGTGCCGCCGCAGGGCCGGGCGGACCACGACCGACTCGGCGTCGGCCTTGGCCTCGACCAGGCAGGGGAACCCGTCGACCCGGTCGCACCGGATGCACGGCGAGTCGTGGGCGGCCGACCCGTCGGCACGCTGCACCAGGTCGACGCCGACCGGCATGTGGAACGGGTGCAGCCCCAGACGCTCCAGGCCGTCCGACAGCTGCTGGATGCGCGGTTCGTGCCGGATCGGGGGGTGGGCGTAGTCGGCGCTGGCGGGGCCCTCGAACGGGTCCTCGCCGTGCCGGCCGTGCACCCAGTACAGGTGCTCGGCCCGCACGTACCAGGGCTCCAGCTCGTCGTAGCCGATCGGCCAGCGCGGGGTGGTGCCCTGCGGGTGCGCGACACCGGTGAAGTTCTGCGGCAGCAGGCGGAACAGCGCGGCCCCGTAGACCTTCGAGTTCCCGCCGACCACGTAGTGCAGCTCGGGCCGGAAGGGCTTGTCGTGCAGGTCGTAGAACGTCTCCTCGGCGACGTAGCGGTTGCGCACGAACACCGACTCGGAGTCCCAGTTCTCGCGCTCGCGGGGCAGGAAGTCCCCGCGCTCGAGCAGCAGGACCTGCTTGCCGGTCGCGGCCAGCTCGGCCGCGGTGGTGCCACCGGCCGGACCCGACCCCACCACCACGACGTCGTAGTGCTCGCTCACGGGCGACCCATGCCGGGCACGGCGACCTCCTGGGGACGACGGACACCTGGGACGCTGCCGCACCCGGCTGGACGCCCGCCAAGGACCACCTGGGAGCTGCCCGGGAGTCAGATGGCAGCGGGGTACCGCGAGTGCTCGGGGAAGTTGCCGTACAGCAGCTCGCCCGCCGGACCCTGCGTGACCGCCTGCACCAGCAGCTCGCCACCGACGAAGCAGCCCAGCCACGACGCGCCGCGGCCGCCGAAGGGCTCGGCACGGTCGCCGCGGGAGCGCGGGGAGTTGATGCCGACCTTGAAGGCCTGCACCTCGCGGGCCAGGCGGCGGGCCTTGTCCTCGTCGTCGCAGGCCAGCGAGGCGACCAGCGCTCCGTTGGAGGCGTTCATCTGGGCCAGCAGCTCGGCCTCGCTGTCCACCACGACGATGGTGTCCACCGGCCCGAACGGCTCGGAGTGCATGAGCGCCGAGGCGCCGCCGGGGGACAGCAGCGCGGCGGGGGCGACGTAGGCCGAGGTGTCCTGGCCGGCGATGAACCGGCCGTCGGCCAGCGACCCGCGCCACAGCGGCACCGCTCCCCGGTGCATGGCGTCGGCGACCCGGTCGCGCAGCTCGGTGGCCTTGCCCGCGCTGATCACCGGCCCGAAGTCCAGCACCGGCAGCTCGTCGTCGTCGTGCTCCACGGCCAGCGGGTGGCCGAAGCGCAGCGACTGCACGACCGGCAGGTAGGTGGCCAGGAACCGGTCGACCAGCTCGCGCTGGACGACGTAGCGGGGGTAGGCGGTGCAGCGCTGCTTGCCGTACTCGAAGCCCTTCTTCAGGTGCGCGGCCAGGCCGTCCCAGTCGGAGAACTCCCAGATGCCCCAGGCGTTGAGGCCCTCCTGCTCGAGCATGTGCCGCTTGCCGGTGTCCAGCAGCCCGGCGGCCACCTTGCCGCCGTTGGACCGGCCGCCGACGAAGGCCAGCGCACCGACCTCGGGGGAGCGCACCAGCACGCTGGACAGCTCCGCGCCGCCGCCGGAGAGCAGGGTGACCGGCAGGCCCTCCCGCGCCATGAGCGCGTGCGCCAGGGTCAGGCAGGTCGCCCCGCCCTGCGACGGTGTCTTGGCGACGACGGCGTTGCCGGCCAGCAGCTGCACCAGCTCGGCGTGCACCAGCACCGACATGGGGTAGTTCCAGCTGGCGATGTTGGACACCGGCCCGTCCAGGGGCGTGCGGTCGCCGAGCATCCCCTCGATCTCCTCGACGTACCAGCGGACGCCGTCCAGCGCCCGGTCGACGTCGGCGCAGGCCAGCTTCCAGGGCTTGCCGATCTCCCAGGCCAGCAGCAGCGCGAGGTCGTCGCGGGCGTCGGCCATCGCCTCGACCGCCGCGGTCACCCGGGCCCGGCGCTCGGCCAGGGGGGTGGTGGCCCACTCCCGGTGCGCCGCGGCTGCGGCGAGCACGGCGTGCTGCGCCTCGCCGGCCGACACCTTGGGCAGCCCGGTGAGCTTCGACCCGTCGACGGGGGAGACCAGGGTCTCGGGATCGCCGATCGGGCGCCAGGACCCGTCGACAAGGTTGTGCAGGCGGTCGGCGCCGAAGGCCTCCGGCGTCCGCTCGGCGGACCGGCCGAGGACGGCGGCCCACTCGGTCCCGGGCTTCACGTGCAGTGACGTCGCTGTCATGACGGCACCCTGCCAGAACCAGGCCGCGGGGGTGGGTGAGCGCGATCACGGTTGAGAACAGCGTCACACCTGCCGACACCGGGGGAGAATGAGGACACATCCACCAGCGAGGAGCCCTGCCCCACCATGCCCACCATCGAGGGAACCGCCGTCCGCAAGCTCGTGATCGCCTGCGACGCCGGGATGGCCAGCAGCGTGCTGATGAGCGTCCAGCTGCGCAAGCACCTCGGTGACGTCGTGGTCGAGCACAGCCCGCTGGACGCGCTGCCCGAGGACGCCGACGTCGTCCTGACCCACGGCAAGCTCGCCGACCGCGTGCGCGCCGCCGCCGGTGACCGGCCGGTCATCGCCTACACCGCCGTCGTCGGCGACCCCGCCGTCCGTGACCTGGTGGCAGCCATCCGCGCCGGCGAGCCCATCTCGGGCTGACGTGGCCCAGGTGACCGCGGAGGTCGTCGTCCCGGTCGCCCCGGGCGTCGCCTTCGCCGTCTCCCAGACCACCGGCGCGACCCGCTACCGGTGGGACCCCTTCGTGCGCGAGCAACACTTCCTCGACGGGGCGGCCGCCCCGGGCAAGGGCGTGCGGACCGCCACCGAGTCCCGGCACCGGCTGCGGATGGTGAGCGAGTACGTCAGCTGGGCGCCCGGCTCGCACGTGGGCATGCGGATGACCGAGGGACCGTGGTTCTTCGAGGTGTTCGCCGGCAGCTGGCGCTTCACCCCCACCGGCGACGGCGGTACCCGGGCGGTGTGGCGCTACGTCTTCCGCTGCCGCCCGCGCTGGGCGGCCCCGCTGGTGGAGCGGCTGGGCGAGGTCGTGCTCGGCCGGGACATCCGTCGCCGCATCGCCGGTTTCGCGGCCGGCTGCGCCGACCCCGTGGTGCTGGCGGCGGTCCAGCAGCGCTGAGGACAGGTCAGCCCCGGGTCGGGGGCTCCCCGGCGTCGACGGCGGCCTGGGCGGCCACCGGGTCGTAGGCGCAGGCGTCCGCGACGTCGGTGGCCGGGTCCGCGGCCGAGGTCGCCGGGGCCGAGGAGGTACCCGGCGCCGGGGCGGCCGACGTCGAGGGGGCCGCGGTCGTGGCGGGTGCGGTCGTGGCGGGTGGCGCGCCCAGCGCCTGCTGGACCAGGGCGCGGATCTGGTCGTAGTCGGGGTAGGCCGGGCTGATCACGGTGTCGTCGAAGACGACGCTGCGGATGTCGGCGTCCTTGACCAGGAACGCGACGTCGACGAAGTCGTCGAGCACCGACTGCGGGATGTCGGTGGAGACGATGTCGGACGTGGTGGCGGCCAGCTGCTGGTAGCGGGTGAGCAGGGTGACCGGATCGGCGCGGGCGACGATGGCGTCGAGCACGCAGCGCTGCCGGTCCATCCGCAGGTAGTCGCTGAGCCCGAAGCGGCCCCGGGCGTAGGCCAGCGCCGTGGCGCCGTCCATCTCCTGGTCGGGGCCGGGGGCGATGTAGGAGTCCGGCAGGATCCCGATGCTGGGCTCGCCGCCGATCGGGACGTAGTAGTTGACGTTGACCGTGATGCCGCCGAGGGCGTCGACGAGCTGGCTGAACCCGTCCAGGTTGACCAGCACGTAGTAGTCGATGGGCAGGCCCAGGGCCTCGCCGACGCCGAGCTTGAGCCAGTCGGCCCCGGGGTTGTCGCTGGGCGCACCGAGCGCGTCCGGGTAGTACGCGGGACCGTTGCGGTAGACCGCGTTGAGCAGGCTCTCGCTCTCCGCGCCGACCTCGAACCCGTCGGGGAACAGCTCCGCCAGCTCGGTGCCCGGCGGGAACGGCAGGTTCTCCAGGTTGCGGGGCAGGCTGAACAGCGTGGTGTCGCCGGTGTCGGTGTCGATGCTGGCCACGATCACGGTGTCGGTGCGCACGCCCTCGCGGCCCTCGCCGCCGTCGCCGCCGAGCAGCAGCACGTTGACCCGCTCCTTGTCCCCGAACGGGTTCACCGGGTCGGCCGGCTCCTGCACGGTCGCGCTCTGCCCGTCGGCGAAGACGGTGTCGACCAGGCCGCGCTGGGCGCCGGCCAGCCGGACGGCGGTCACCGCCGGGACGGCCACCGCGGCCACCAGCAGCGCGACCAGCACCGCGCCGACGCCGTGCTGCAGCCGGGACACCCGGCGGGGGAGGAGCAGCCGGTAGCCGGTGACCACCACCGCGATCCACAGCACGGCCAGCACACCGACACCGACCATCACGCCGAGCAGGACCTGCGGGTCCACGGCGGCCCGGACGGCGGTGCGCCGGCCGGCGGTGGCCAGCCAGAGCGCGCCGCCGAGCAGCAGGACGAAGACGCCGAGGACGGCGGCACCGGTGCGGCGCCGGCCGGCGGCCAGCAGGCCGCTGCCGGGGACGACGGCGCCCAGGACGGTCAGGCCCGCCGCCCGGGCGAAGCTGCGCCGGGGCGGGACGGACCGGTCG
>NZ_JAMXRZ010000078.1 GCF_024124375.1 Klenkia sp. PcliD-1-E | reverse complement strand
GCCGGTCCCCGGTCCGGTCCCGGGGGCGACCGTGGTCCACGGGGCGTCGTCGGGCCGGCCGGCCCACACCCCGGACGGCGGCGCCGGGGTCGGGTCGTGCCCGTCGGGCAGCAGCGGGTCGCGCAGCGCCAGGTTCAGGTGCACCGGGCCCGGGTCGCCGGACAGCGCCCCGGCCGCCACCAGCAGCGCCCGCGCCGCCGTGGAGCGCCAGTACCGGTTCTGCGCGCCCTCCCGGCCCTCCTCGGGGACCCCGAGGTCGGCGGCCCAGCGCACCGCTCCCCCGTAGAGGCCGGGCTGGTCGACGGTCTGGTTGGCGCCGGTGGCGCGCAGCTCCGGGGGCCGGTCGGCGGTGAGCAGCAGCAGCGGGACCCCGGACTGGTCGGCCTCCAGCGCGGCGGCGTGCAGGTGGGCGGTCGCCGTCCCCGAGGTGGTGAGCACCGGCACCGGCCGGCCGGTGGCCTTGGCCAGGCCGAGGGCGAGGAAGGAGCCGGTGCGCTCGTCGATGCGCACGTGCAGCCGCATCCGGCCCGACAGCTCGGCCTGGTGCAGCGCGAGGGCGACCGGGGCCGAGCGGGAACCGGGGCACACCACGGCGTCGGTGACCCCGCCGCGGACGAGCTCGTCGACCAGCACCCGGGCGAAGGCGGTCGAGGGGTTCACGCGGCCCGCACCCGCTCGAGCCGGGCGAGCCAGCGCTGCTCGGTGTCCGGGTCGGCGCTCGGCACGCGGTCGGGCACGACCGGGCGCACCGGCAGCGCGCCGTCCACCGGCAGCAGCGGGTCGGTGGTGACGTCGGTGTCGAAGAGCGCGACGGTGGCCAGCCCGCACGCGAAGGGCAGCTCCGGCAGCGCAGCCGCCAGCGCCACGCCGGCGGCGATGCCGACCGAGGACTCCAGCGCCGAGGAGACCACGCACGGCAGGCCGTGCGCCTGCGCGACCTCGAGCGCGGCGCGCACCCCGCCGAGGGGCTGCACCTTGAGGACGACGACGTCGCAGGCCTCGCGCAGGTCCACCCCGGCCGGGTCGGCGGCGCGGCGGACCACCTCGTCGGCGGCGACCCGGACGTCGACCCGGCGGCGCAGCGCGACCAGCTCCTCGACGGTGGCGCAGGGCTGCTCCACGTACTCCAGGCCGTACCGGTCCAGGGTGCGGATGCGCTCCACGGCCCGGTCGACCGACCAGGCGGCGTTGGCGTCGACCCGGACGGCGCCGCCCGGGCCCAGCGCGTCGCGGACGGCCTCGACCCGGGCCTCGTCGTCGGCGTCGGTCTGGCCGGGCTCGGCGACCTTGACCTTGGCGGTGCGGCAGCCCGAGGCGGTGACGACGGCGTGCGCCTGCTCCGGGCCCACCGCGGGCACCGTGCAGTTCACCGGGACGGCGTCGCGCACCGGGGCGGGGAACCCGACGACGGCGGCCTCGACGGCGGCGGCCCACCAGCGGGTGACCTCGGCGTCGGCGTAGTCCCAGAACGGGGAGAACTCGCCCCAGCCGGCCGGCCCGCGCACCAGCACGCCGTCGCGGACGTCGATGCCGCGGAACCGGGTGCGCAGCGGGGTCGAGTAGACCCGGAGGTCGGTCGGCTGCGGGTCCACCGGGTGATCCTAGTGAAAGGACCCCGTCGCCCCCCGACACCTCGCACGCTCGGCGCGGGCCCCTGCGACGGGGCCGACGGAGCCGCTCGAACGTAATCTCCTTGCTCGTGGACCGGCGGCTGACCCTGGTGCCCGCGCCGGCCCCCGGCCCCGCGGTGCTCACCGACGTGTGGCCGCACGTGCTCGCCGCCCTCGACGGGCGCGCGCCGCTGGCCGTCGTCCCCGCGGACCCCGGCCCGGCCGGGCGCGCCCGCGCGGTGCTGCGGCCCGAGGTCCCGCTGGAGGACGGTGCCGACCTCGTCGTCCTCACCTCGGGGTCCACCGGCGACGGCCGCGGCGTGCTGCTGCCCGCCGCGGCGCTGCGGGCCTCGGCCAGCGCGACGCTGGACCGCCTCGGCGGCCCCGGCGGGTGGCTGCTGGCGCTGCCGGTGAGCGCGGTCGCCGGGCTGCAGGTCCTGGTCCGCTCCGCCCTCGCCGGCGAGGCCCCCGCGGTGCTCGGCCCCGGCGAGCGGCTGGCCGACGCGCTCCCCCGGGTGCCCGGGGACCGGCGGTACGCAGCCCTCGTCCCCACCCAGCTGCGCCGGTACCTGGACACCGAGCCCGAGGCGCTGCGGGCGCTGGACGCCGTGCTCGTCGGCGGCGCGGCCACCGACCCCGCGCTGCTGGACCGCGCCCGGGCCGAGGGCGTCGCCGTCGTCACCACCTACGGCATGAGCGAGACCGCCGGGGGCTGCGTCTACGACGGCGTCCCCCTGGACGGCGTCGGGGTGCGGGCCACCGACGCGGGCGTGGAGCTCTCCGGCCCGCAGCTGGCGCTGGGCTACCGGCTGGACCCCGCCGCCACCGCCGAGGCCTTCGTGGACGGCTGGTTCCGCACCCGCGACGCCGGCACCCTGGTCGACGGCCGGCTGCAGGTGCACGGCCGGCTGGACGACGTGCTGGTCTCCGGCGGGGTCAACGTCGCCCCCCAGGCCGTGGAGGCCGCGCTGCGCGAGCACCCCGCCGTCGCCGACGCCGTCGTCACCGGCCGCCCGGACCCCGAGTGGGGCCAGCGGGTGGTGGCCGCCGTCGTGCCCGCACCCGGCGCCGATCCGCGGCTGGCCGACCTGCGACCGTGGGTCACCGAGCGGCTGGGCGCCCCCGCCGCCCCCAAGGAGCTGCTGCTGGTGGACGCCGTCCCCGTGCTGCACACCGGCAAGCCCGACCGCCGGGCCGTCGCCCGGCTGATCGAAGGAGCCTGATGGCCACCCCCGCCCAGTGGCTGGCCGGAGCCCGTCCGCGCACCCTGCCCGCCGCGGTCGCGCCGGTGCTCGTCGGCACCGGTGTCGCCGTCGCGCTGGACGGGTTCCGGCTGCTGCCGGCCCTGCTGGCCCTCGTCGTCGCGCTGGCCCTGCAGGTCGGGGTCAACTACGCCAACGACTTCTCCGACGGCCGCCGCGGCACCGACGCCGACCGGGTGGGCCCGATGCGGCTGGTCGGGTCGGGCGTGGCCAGCGAGCGGGCGGTGCTGGGAGCAGCGGTGGTGTCCTTCGCCGTCGCCGGGGTGGCCGGGCTCGGCATGGCGGCGCTGTCGAGCTGGTGGCTGGTGGCGGTCGGGGCGGTGAGCATCCTGGCGGCCTGGACCTACACCGGCGGGCCGATCCCCTACGGCTACCGGGCGCTGGGCGAGGTGTTCGTCTTCGTCTTCTTCGGCCTGGTCGCGACCGTGGGGACGACGTTCGGGCAGACCCGCACGGTGGAGGGGTTGGCGTTCGCCGCCGCCGTCCCGGTGGGTCTGCTGATCACCGCCATCCTGGTGGTGAACAACCTGCGCGACGTGCACGGCGACGCGGCGGTCGGCAAGCGCACGCTGGCCGTGCTGCTGGGCGAGGCGGCCACCCGGTGGTCCTTCGCCGGCCTGGTCGTCGCCGCGTTCGTGGTGGTCGCGCTCGTCGGCGTGGCACGGCCGTGGGCGCTGCTGGGTCTGCTGGCCGCCCCGGTCGCCGTCCCGCCGGTGCGCACGGTGCTCTCCGGTGCCCGGGGACCGGCGCTGATCGCCGCCCTGGGCGGCACCGGCCGCGCCACCCTCGTCACCGGGGTGGTGTTCGCAGCCGGTCTGGCGCTCAGCTGACCGGGTCGTCGCTGCCCTTCAGCCGGGCGCGGAGGTCGGCCTTGGCGGCCTTGCGGGTGACCGAGCGGGCGGCCATGGCCTCGGTGAGCTTGTCGCGCAGCGGGCGCAGCAGCACGAACGACAGCGGCATCGACAGCAGCAGGCCGAACAGCAGGCCGGGGAAGCTGCCCAGGCCGAGGAACCACAGCAGGGCGACCAGGACGGCGGCCAGCACGAGCCGGCCCAGGGTGTAGAGCGCCAGCAGCGGCCACACCGACGGGGCCGTGGCCGGGCCCCCGGTGGGGCCCACCGGCCGGTTCGGCTCACTCTGCGCGGCCATGGCGGCCCTCCCACTTGGTCGACAGCACGACGGTCGTCCGGGTGCGCGCGACGCCCCGGATCCGGTTCAACGCGTTGATGGTGTCCTCGAGTGCCGGGATGTCGGCCACCCGGACCTTGAGCACGTAGCCCTCGGTGCCCGCGGTCCGCCAGCAGTCCTCGACGTGGGGCAGCGCGGCCATCGCCTCCAGGATGCCCACGTCGTCGACCTCGTCGCTGTCGATGACGCCGATGAGCGCGGTCACCCCGAGGCCCACGGCGGCCGGGTCGACGACGGCGGTGTAGCCGGTGATGACGCCGGCGGCCTCGAGCTTGCCGACCCGCTCGTGCACCGCCGGGGCGGACAGGCCGACCTGGCGGGCGAGCTCGGCGTAGCTGGCGCGCCCGTTGGCCTGCAGCAGCGCGAGCAGCTGCTCGTCGACCGCGTCGATGTCGTCCTCCTGGTTGGGGCCGCCCCGTGGTGGGCACCCCCGAGTATCGCCGGGCGCCTACATTGGGGGTCCGGTGGGTCGCGCACGGCTGCGGGGAGAGGTGGACCGGTGGTCTTCTTGGTCATGCTGGTGATCGCCATCGGGGTGGTCGTGCTCGTCATGCGGGCGGCAGCCTCCCAGGGCGGGAACGGCAACGGTGGTGGCGGTCTGCGCCGTCCCCGGCCGCCGCGCGGTCCCCGGCCCCCGCAGCGCTCGGTGGGGCCCGACGACGACCCGGACTTCCTCCGCGAGCTCGACCGGCGCTCCCGCCGCGACGACGGGTCCGCCCCGGCCTGAGCCGGACCGTCAGGCCGCGGTGGTCGGCCGCGTCGAGGAGGCCCCGAAGAACCGGCGCCAGCCGGTGCGCCGGGCCGGCGGCCCGGGCGAGCCGACCTCCTGCTCGGCGGCCGAGTCCAGCACCGCCAGCACCGAGCCGTCGTCGTCCGGGTGATCGGCGTCCCGGGGCTGGTCGAGGTCGACCCCGGGCCAGCCGAGGCCGTCGGCGTGCTGCGGGGCGACCGGCCAGCCGACGGCCGTCGACGGGACCTCGGCCCGCTGGCGCTGCACGACGTTCGGCGCCCCGAGCCAGGCGGCGACGTGCTGCCGGCGCTCCAGGGCGTCGGCCACCAACGGGTGCACGGAGGCCCCGTCGAGGGCCGTGTGCTTACCCACGGTGGTGGTCCGGGTGCGCGCGCATGGGAGCAGCGTCCCACGGATCTGCCTGTTCGGCACGCATCCGCGGGTCCCGGCACCCCCGTCGGTGGGGTGACGCAGAGTTACACCGGTGTCAGTTGAGCCCGCCGTAGGAGTGCAGGCCGGTGGACACCATGTTCACGTAGAGCAGGTTGAAGACCATCACGCCCAGGCCCACGACGTTGATCCAGGCCGAGGGCCGGCCCCGCCACCCCGCGGTGGTGCGGGCGTGCAGGTAGGCGGCGTACACCACCCAGGCGATGAAGGCCCAGGTCTCCTTGGGGTCCCAGCCCCAGAACCGGCCCCAGGCGCTCTCGGCCCAGATGGCGCCGGCGATGACCGCGAAGGTCCAGATGGGGAACCCGAAGACGGCGGTGCGGTGGGCGGTGCGGTCCAGCGCCGCGGCGCCGGGGAGGCGGTGCACGATCCGCGAGAGGGGCTGCTCGCCGGCGGCGACCTTGGCCTCGTACCGGGAACGCACCAGGTACATCACGCTGGCGATGCCGGAGACGAAGAAGATGCCGAAGCCCAGGATCGCGGTGGTGACGTGCACGGCGAGCCAGGCCGATCGCAGCGCGGCGACCAGCGGGCCGGCCGAGGCGTAGAGGAACAGCCCGATGCCGACCATGGACAGCACCACGGGCGCCAGCACGAAGATGCCGATGTGCCGCAGCGAGGGCGTGCGGACCGCGAGCACCAGGTAGACCACGACGGCGACCAGCACGACCGCGGTGCCGAACTCGTACATGTTGCCCCAGGGCAGGCGGCCGGTGGCCAGCCCGCGGGTGAGGAGCACCCCGGCCTGCACGACCGCGCCGAGCACGGTGAGGGCCATGGCCACCATGCCCCAGCGGCGGGCCCGGGCCGGCTCGTCGTCGGCGGCCCCCCCGGCGGGGACGACCGGCTGCTCGACCGGACCGCCGCCGGCGGCCACCAGCTCGCGGGCCGGGGCCGTGCGGCCGCCGAAGGCGAGCTCGGCGCAGAAGGCGACGACGGCCAGGGAGTAGAGCCCCACCGCGATCGAGAAGAGCGTGTCCGACGTCGCGGCGAGCGATTCGTTGATCACGTGCGGTGGTTCTCCTCGGTGCGGGCGCGGCGGGACAGGGCCGCCGCGACGTCGTCGGTGAGTGCGGTGAAGCGCGGTGCGGTGTCCGCGCTGCCGCGGGTGAGCGCACCGACGGTCAGGACGGTACCCGCGCCGTCGGGGCCGGCGGCGGTGCGGGCGAAGACCCGTTCCCGGCGCAGCAGCAGCATGCCGAGCAGCCCGACCAGGATGGCGATCGCCGACACCAGCACCCAGACCTGACCGGGGTCGTGGGAGACCTGCATGGCGGCGAACTGCTTGATGCCGGAGAAGGTGATGACCGTGCCGTCGGCCAGCGTGGTGGACTCCCCGACCTTGAGGTTGGCCTCGCCGACCCGCTCCAGGACGCCGCGGTCGATCTGGGTCTGGTCGAGGGAGTAGACGTTCTGCGGCAGCCCGGAGTCCAGGCCCAGGTAGCCCTCGTAGACGAAGACCGCGACCTGCGGGTCCAGCGGGCGGGGGTCGACCGAGGTGAGCACGCCGCCCTGCACCGACCCGGTGGGGGCGAACAGGCCCTGCAGGGCCAGCTGCTCGTCCGATCCGGGGACGTCGGGCAGCTTGAGCGCGCCCTCGCTGGACATCGTCTGGGTCTCGGCCGGCAGGAACGGCGCGGAGATGTCGGTGAAGGAGTCACCGTTCGGGAAGGTCACGCTGAACACCGGGGAGAACCCGTGGCCGGTGACGTAGACCCGGTCGCCGTCGAAGCGCAGCGGGCTGTTGACCCCGATCGTGGTGTTCCGGCTGGCCGACCCCGCCAGGCCGTACTGGATGTCGGCGGTGAAGGAGGCCGCGGTGAGGTTGTCCTCGTACTCGGCCTTGAAGTCGTCGAGGGTGACGCACAGCGGGCTCATGTCGGCGGCGTCGACGAGGGCACCGGAGCTGTAGTTGTCGTACTGCTGGAAGGTGTTGCAGAACCGGTCGCCCTCGGTGACCAGGATGCTGCCCTCGTAGCCCCACAGCTTGCCGCCGGCGAGCCCGAGCAGCAGGGCCAGCAGGGCCAGGTGGAACACGACGTTGCCGGTCTCCTTGAGGAAGCCCTTCTCCGCCGACAGCTCGGGGCCGAACCGGCCCTCGCGGCGGACCACCCGGAACCGGCGGACCCGCAGCTCCTCCTCGACCACGTCCAGCGTGGCCGCGCCGTCCAGGCCGGAGTCCAGGCTGCGGTGGTCGGGCAGCCGGTGCAGGTGCCGCGGTGCCGGCGGCGGGGCGGCGACCACCGCGCGGGCGTGCTCGACCGCCCGCGGCACCACGCAGCCGATGAGCGAGATGAACAGCAGCAGGTAGATCGCGGCGAACCACGGCGAGGAGAAGACGTCGAACAGGTAGAACCGGTCCAGCACCCGGGCGAGGTCGGGGTGCTCGGCGAAGTACCGGGTGACCTGGCTCTGCGACAGCGAGCGCTGGGGCAGCAACGAGCCCGGGACGGCGGCCAGCGCCAGCAGGAACAGCAGCACCAGCGCCGTCCGCATGGCCGTCAGCGACCGCCACCACCGCAGCAGGGTGGTGGTGAGGCTGCGCCAGGGCGAGGGCCGGGACGGCGGGACCGGGGCCGCGGCGGGCCGCTCCATCGTGGTGGTCACGACAGCAACCTCATAGGAAGAACTCCCCGAAGCCGGTGGAGGCGAGCCAGGAGCGGAACCAGATCATGCCCTCGCCCCACAGCCCGGTGAGCAGCAGCAGGCCGACGACGACGAGCACGGCACCGCCGAAGCGGCTGACCGCGGCGGCGTGCCGGCGCAGGAACCCGGTGGCCCCGACCGCCCAGCGGGCGCCGAGGGCTACCAGCACGAACGGGACGCCCAGGCCCAGGCAGTAGGCGACGCCCAGAAGCGCACCGCGGGTGGCGGTGGCCTCGGAGAAGGCCAGCGAGTTGACCGCGGACAGGGTGGGGCCCAGGCACGGCGTCCAGCCCAGGCCGAAGACCACGCCCAGCAGCGGCGCCCCGGCCAGGCCCGTGGCGGGCCGCACCGACAGCTTCTTGGTGCGCTGCAGGAACGGCAGCCAGCCCAGGAACCCCAGGCCGACGACGACGGTGACCCCACCCATCACGCGGGTGATCTCGTCGTTGTAGACCAGCAGCCACCGACCCAGACCGCCGAAGAGGGCACCGAAGGCGACGAAGACGGCGGTGAAGCCGAGCACGAAGAGCAGGGCGCCGGTGACCATCCGGCCGCGCGGGGGCCGGACGTCGGTGCGCACCGCGGTCGCGACGGCGCCGTCCCCGGTGGGTGCGGTGGTCGGCGCGGTGGTGCGGGCCCCGGTGCCGACCAGCCCGGTGACGTAGGAGAGGTAGCCGGGCACCAGCGGCAGCACGCAGGGCGAGGCGAAGCTGATCAGCCCGACCAGGGCGGCGACCGCGGCGCCGACCAGGAACGGCCCGTCCAGGACCAGCTGGCGGAAGGTCTCCCCCACGGCTCAGTCCTCCTCGAGCAGCTGGTCGAGCACGGCCTGCAGGTCGGTCCGGGTGACCGACCCGGTGTACACCGCGGCCACGTCGCCCGAGCGGTCCAGCACGATGGTCGAGGGGATCGCCGCGGCCGGGAAGTCGCGGAAGGCGAGCGCGACCTCGCTGGCCGGGTCGAACAGGGACGGGTAGGTCAGGCCCTTGTTCTCCACGAAGGCCTGGGCGAGCTGCTGCTGGTCCTTGACGTTGACGCCGAGGAACTGCACGCCGTCCTCGGCGACGTCGGTGTAGACGTCCTGGAACTCGGGGCTCTCCACCCGGCAGGGGGCGCACCACGACCCCCAGAAGTTGATCACGGCGACGTCGCCGGAGAGGTCGGTCGAGCTCCACGCCTGCCCGTCGAGCAGCGTGCCGTCGAAGGACGGGGCGCTGGTGCGCTCGCCCTCGGGGATGACCTCGCCCGCGGGGGTGGCGGCCACGAACCGGAACTGGCCGCCGTTGTTGACGTCGACCTGGTCCGCGCCGGTCGAGCACCCGGTGAGGACGAGGGCGGCGGCCAGACCGACCAGCAGCTTCCTCATGCGCCCCCCACCGTGCCCTTGCCGGCGGGGCCGGCCGGCTCGGCGTAGTCGACCCGCACCAGCTCGTCGCCGGACCAGGTCAGCGAGGTGACGCTGGCCAGCCCGCACTGCCGCCTGCGGGGGTCGTGCACGTAGCTGCGGCCCTCGACGGTCAGCCGCAGCACCCAGATGGGCAGCTGGTGGCTGACGCAGACCGCGGCCGACCCGCGGGCGGCGTCCCTGGCGGTGTGCACCGCACCCAGCATGCGCTCGGCGATCTCGCGGTAGGGCTCGCCCCAGGAGGGCCGGAACGGGTTGCGCAGCCGCCACCAGTTGGCCGGGTGCTTGAGGGCGCCGTCGCCGACGCCGAAGGTCTGCCCCTCGAACTGGTTGCCCGCCTCGATCAGCCGGTCGTCGGTGGCGATCGGCAGGCCCAGGGTCTCGGCGATCGGCGCGGCGGTCTCCTGCGCCCGCTGCAGCGGCGAGGCGACCAGGTGGGTGATGGGCCGGTGGGAACCGAACCACCGCGCGGCGGTGGCGGCCATGCCGTGCCCGGCCTCGGACAGGTGGAAACCGGGGAGGCGGCCGTAGAGCACGCCGGTGGGGTTGTGCACCTCGCCGTGCCGCATCACGTGCACCGTGGTGGTCTCGGTGGTCACGGCTGCAGGGCCTGGGCGTCGTGCGAGACCGCGGGCGCGGTGCCGGGCGCGGCCGCGGCGGCCGCGCGGGCGGCGGCGGGCAGCGCGTCGAGCACGTGCTGCACGGCCTCGTCGTCCATCGCGGCGTTGACGAACCACGACTCGAAGGCCGAGGGCGGCAGGTACACCCCGGCGGCCAGCATCGAGTGGAAGAAGGCGGTGTGCTGCGCGGTCTCCTGGGTGCGGGCGTCGTCGTAGTCGCGCACCGCGCGGCCGTCGGGCACGAAGAAGACCGAGAACATCGACCCGGCCGACTGCAGGGTGTGCGCCACCCCGGCGGCGGTGAGCGCCTCGGCCACGGCCCCGGAGAGCACCGCGGCGACCTCGTCGCAGCGGGCGTAGACCTCGTCGGTGCAGTGCCGCAGCGTGGTGAGCCCGGCGGCGACCGCGACCGGGTTCCCGGCCAGGGTGCCCGCCTGGTAGACCGGCCCGAGCGGGGCCAGTTGCTGCATGAGCTCGGCGCGGCCGCCGAACGCCGCGGCGGGCAGCCCGCCGCCCATGACCTTGCCGAAGGTGACCAGGTCGGCGTCGTAGTGCTCGTGCCCGCGCCAGCCCGACCGGCTGACCCGGAACCCGGTCATCACCTCGTCGACCAGCAGCAGCGCGCCGTGCTCGGCGGTGATCCGGCGCAGCTGCGCGTTGAAGCCGTCCAGCGGCGGGACGACGCCCATGTTGCCGGCGGCGGCCTCGGTGGCCACCACGGCGATCTCGCTGCCCCGCTCGGCGAACACGGCCTCGAGCGCGGCGACGTCGTTGTAGGGCAGCACGACGGTGTCCGCGGCGGCGCCGGGGGTCACGCCGGGGGTGTCGGGCAGGCCGAGGGTGGCGACGCCGGAGCCGGCCGCGGCGAGCAGCGCGTCGACGTGGCCGTGGTAGCAGCCGGCGAACTTGACGACGACGGAGCGGCCGGTGGCGCCGCGGGCCAGCCGGATGGCCGAGAGCACCGCCTCGGTGCCGGAGTTGACCAGCCGGACCTGCTCCACGCCGGCCCGCTCGACGATCTCGGTGGCGAGCTCGACCTCGCCGCCGGTGGGCGTGCCGAAGGAGAAGCCGCGGGACGCCGCCTCGGTGACCGCGGCGACGACGGCGGGGTGCGCGTGGCCCAGGATCATCGGGCCCCAGGAGCTGACCAGGTCCACGTAGCGCCGACCGTCGACGTCGGTGATCCACGGCCCCGAGCCCGAGGCCATGAACCGCGGCGTGCCGCCGACGGCACGGAAGGCGCGCACCGGGGAGTTGACCCCGCCGGGGGTGACCGATCGGGCGCGCTCGAACAGGTCGGCCGAGGCCGGGGCGTCGTAGGGGTAGGCCTCGGTCTGGACGTCGTGCGGCGTGCTCACGGCTCCACTGTCCCAGGCTGCACATCGTCGCCGGCGGCCCCCGTCAGGGCTGTGCGCAGGGCATCGGTCAGCTGTGCGGGCCGGCGGGTGGGCACCAGCACCGTGGCGCCGTCGGTGCGGCGCAGCGGCAGGCCCACCCGGCCCTTGGGCAGCGCCGCTCCCCCGCCCAGCACGGGTGCGCCGACGTCCACGCCGGTCTCGCCGCCCAGCGACGTGGGGTCGACGTCGGCGAGCAGCAGCCGGTCGCGACCGACGACGAGCGCGGCGTCCGGGCCGCGGCCGGTGAGGGACACGCTCCAGACCCGGTTGGCCGAGACGGTGCCGGCGGCCACGATGCCGAGCACCGCGACGACGGCGACCACCCAGACCAGCAGCGGCACGTCCTGCCCGGGCAGGACGGCGTCGAGCACGGCGAGCACGACGAAGACCGCGACCAGGGTCCAGAACCCGCGCCAGGACCCGCCCTTCTCCTGGTAGCCGGTCGTCATCGAGGGGCGGGTCCGGGGGCAAGCCACCGCGCTGCCTCGACCGCCCAGTAGGTCAGCACGGTGCCGGCGCCCGCGCGGCGGATCGAGGTCAGCGTCTCCAGGACCGCCCGGCGGCGGTCGACCATGCCGCGCTGCGCGGCGGCCTCGACCATCGCGTACTCGCCGCTGACCTGGTAGGCGCTCACCGGGACGTCGACGGCGTCGGCGACCTGGCGGACGATGTCCAGGTAGGGCAGGGCCGGCTTGACCATCACGGCGTCGGCGCCCTCGGCGAGGTCCTGACGTACCTCGCGCAGCGCCTCGGCGGCGTTGGGCGGGTCCATCTGGTAGGTCGACCGGTCGCCGAACTGCGGGGCGCCCTCGGCGGCCTCGCGGAAGGGGCCGTAGAAGCCCGAGGCGTACTTGGCTGCGTAGGCCAGCACCGGGGTCTCGTGGAACCCCGAGCCGTCCAGGCCCGCGCGGATGGCGGCGACCTGGCCGTCCATCATCCCGCTGGGGGCGACCAGGTGCGCCCCGGCCTGCGCCTGCGCGACGGCGACCGCGGCGTACCGGTCCAGCGTGGGGTCGTTGTCGACCAGGCCGGCGGGGGTGACCACCCCGCAGTGGCCGTGGTCGGTGTACTCGCACAGGCACAGGTCGGCCATGAGCACCAGCTCGTCGCCCAGGTCCGCCCGCAGCTGCTGCAGGGCGACGTTGACCACGCCGTCGGCGGCGTCCGCGCCCGAACCCACCGGGTCCTTGTCCGCCGGGATGCCGAACAGCATCAGCCCGCCGATGCCGGCCTCGGCCGCCTCCGCGGCGGCCTCCCTCAGCGACTCCTGGGTGTGCTGCACGACGCCGGGCATCGAGGAGATCGGCTGCGGCTCGGCGATGCCCTCCTTGACGAAGACCGGCAGCACGAAGTCGGCGGGGGCCAGCCGGGTCTGCGCGGTCAGCCGGCGCATGGCCGGCGTCGAGCGCAGCCGCCGTCCCCGCGCGAACCCCGGGCTGGCCCCCGCCGCGCTCACTCCGCTGCGCCCTCGGCCTCGGCGCGGCGGGCCTCGGCGAACGCGGCGAGCGCGTCCACCAGCGGGCCGACCGCGGCGGTCTCGGGCTGGACGTCGACCCGCAGGCCGAACTCGGTGGCGCTGGCCGCGGTGGCCGGGCCGATCACCGAGACCACGGTGCGGGCGTGCGGCTTGCCGGCGATGCCGACCAGGTTGCGCACGGTCGAGGACGAGGTGAAGCAGACGGCGTCGAAGCCGCCGCCCTTGATCGCCTCGCGCACGGCGGCGGCCGGCGGGGCCGCGCGCACGGTGCGGTAGGCGGTGACGTCGTCGACCTCCCAGCCGCGGTCCTTCAGGCCGGCGGTCAGGGTCTCGGTGGCGATGTCGGCGCGGGGCAGCAGCACCCGGTCGATCGGGTCGAACACGTCGTCGTAGGGCGGGAAGTCCACCAGCAGGCCCTCCGAGGACTGGTCGCCCGAGGGCACCAGCTCGGGGACGATGCCGAACTCGCGGACGGCCTGCGCGGTCTGCTCGCCGACGCAGGCGACCTTGACGCCGGCGAAGGCGCGGGCGTCCAGGCCGAGCTCGGTGAACTTCTCCCGCACCGCGCGCACGGCGTTGGTGGAGGTGAACACGATCCAGCCGTAGCGGCCGGTGACCAGGCCCTTGACGGCGCGGTCCATCTGGGCCGGGCTGCGCGGGGGCTCCACGGCGATGGTGGGCACCTCGACCGGCACGGCACCGTAGGCGCGCAGCCGCTCGCTCATGTCGCCGGCCTGCTCCTTGGTGCGGGGCACCAGCACGCGCCAGCCGAACAGCGGGCGGGACTCCCACCAGCCGAGCTTGCCGCGCTTGTCCACGACCGACCCGACGGTGACGACGACCGGGCCGGACAGCGACTCCACGCCGGCGTCCTTCTCCGCGACCTGGGCCAGCTTGGCCGCGACGCTCCGCTGCGCGGTGCCGGTGCCCTCCACGGTGACCAGCACCGGGGTCGAGCCGGACAGCCCGCCCTCGACCAGCCCGGCGGCGACGCCGGCCAGCTGGTCGGCGGCGACCTGCAGCACCAGCGGGCTGCCGGTGCCGGTGGCCGCGGCGGCCAGCGCGGCCGGGTCGGGGGCGTCCTCGCCGCGCAGGTCGGCCTGCACCGAGCCCGCGCCGATGGCGACGCCGGCGTAGGCCGGGACGGCGGTGCCCACGGCCACGCCGGGGACGACGTCGAAGGGCACGCTGGTCCGGGTGACCGCGAGGGTCTCCTTGACCACGGCGTCGGTGGTGAACGGGTCGCCGGCGACCAGCCGGACGACGACCGCGCCGGTCTTGGCCGCGGCGACCGCGGCCTTGGCGGCCTCGGCGGGCTCGCCCGCGGCCACCGCGAGCTCGAGCTCGGGGTGGGCCTCGCGGACGGCGTCGGCCAGCGGCGCCGGGACGTCGGCGTCGTGCAGCACCAGGTCGGCGGCGGCCAGCGCGTCGGCGGCGCGGGCGGTCAGCAGCCCGGGGTCGCCGGGGCCGGCGCCGACGAAGACGACTCGGCCGGTCTGCTTGCGTGAGCGCGTCATCGCGTGCTCTCCATCTCCGACCCCGGGGTGGGGTCGCTTGCTGTCGAACGGGGGGTCTGTGTCTTCTCGTTCACCGGCTGGCCGCCATCAGGGCGGCGGCGCCGCGGTCGAGCAGCTCGGCGGCGAGCTCGCGGCCCAGCCGGGCCGCGTCGGTGGCCGGTCCCGCGGTGGATCCGCGGACGGCGTCGCTGCCGTCGATCGCGGTGACCGAGGCCCGCAGGTAGACCTCGTCACCGCCGTCCTCGGCCTCGCCCACCTCGGCGTGCGCGGCGACGGGCGCACTGCAGCCGGCCTCCAGGGCGGCCAGCACGGTGCGCTCGGCGACCACGCAGGCGCGGGCACCGGCGTCGTCGAGGGCCGCCAGCAGCGACCGGGTGACGTCGTCGTCGCTCCGGCACTCCACGGCCAGGGCTCCCTGCGCGGGGGCGGGGAGCACCTGGAGCGGGTCGAGCACCTCGGTGACGGCGTCGAGCCGGCCGAGGCGGGCCAATCCTGCCCGGGCGAGGACCACCGCGTCCAGTTCGCCCGTGGTCACCTTGCCCATCCGGGTGTCCACGTTGCCCCGGATCGGGACCACCTCGAGGCCCAGGCCGAGGGCCCGCAGCTGGGCGACGCGGCGGGGCGCACCGGTGCCGACGGTGGACCCGGCGGGCAGCTCGCCGAGGGTCAGGCCGTCGCGGGCGACGAGGGCGTCGCGGGGGTCCTCGCGCGGTGGCACCGCGGCGATGACCAGGCCGGGCTCCTCGGCGGTGGGCAGGTCCTTGTAGCTGTGCACGGCCAGGTCGACGGTGCCCGCGCGCAGGGCGTCGCGCAGCGCGCTGACGAAGACCCCGGTGCCGCCGAGCTGGGTGATCGCCGCCTGCGACCGGTCGCCCTCGGTGGTGATGTGCACCAGCTCCACCGGGCGCCCGCTGGCGGCGGTGATCGCGTCGGCCACGTGCCGGGACTGGGTGAGGGCCAGCTGGCTGCGCCGCGTGCCCAGCCGCAGCGGCATCACGGGATCTCCCGCTCGGCCGGGAGCTGGTCCAGCGTGGTGGTGGCCGAGGCGTCGACGGACACGGCGTCGGCCAGCACGTCGGTGGACTCACCGGCCAGGCCCAGGCCGAACAGGGCGCGCAGCGCACCGGCGTAGTCGGTGCCGTCGGGGGCGCCGGCCAGCTCCTTGACCCGGACGGTGGGCTCGTGCAGCAGCTTGTCCACCACCCGGCGGACGGTGCGGGCGATCTCGGCGCGGGCGCGGGCGTCCAGGTCGGGCAGCCGGGTGGACAGCCGCAGCAGCTCGGCGTCGACGACCTCGGCGGCCTGGCTGCGCAGCGCGGACACCGTCGGCGCGACGGCGGCGGCCTGCCGCTCGGCGCGCAGCAGGGAGGTCTCGAGCTCCACCAGGGCGTGCGCGGCGGCCACGTCGTCGGCGGCGACGGACCCGGCGACCGGCTCGCCCGGCCGGGCGGCGCGCTCGCCCTGCAGCGAGGCGAGGTCGACCACGTGCACGCCGGGCAGCGCGGCCACGGCGGCGTCCACGTCGCGGGGCAGCGCCAGGTCCACCACGACCAGCGGGGTGGTGCGACCCGTGGTCGCGGCGGTCACCACGTCGGTGCCGACGACGGTGCCGGTGGCGCCGGTGCAGGTGACCAGGACGTCGGCGCCGGACAGCTCGGTGGTCAGCGCCTCGAGGTCGGCCGCGCGCCCGCCGACGGACTCGGCGAGCCGGGCGGCGGTGGCCGGCGTCCGGCTGGTGACGGTGACCTGCGCGCCGCGGCGGGCCAGCGTGGTGGCGGCCAGCGCGCCCATGGAGCCGGCGCCGACGACCAGGACGGAGCGGCCGGCCAGGTCGCCGATGCGGGCGGTGACCCGGTCCAGCGCGACCGACACCAGCGAGGCGCCGGCCTTGTCGATGCCGGTCTCGGCGTGCACCCGCTTGCCCACCCGCAGCGCGCGCTGGGTGACCGGGTGCAGCTCGCGGCCGATGGTGCCCTCGGCCTGGGCCAGGGCGTAGGCGGCGCGCAGCTGGCCCAGCACCTGGGTCTCGCCGACGACCATGGAGTCCAGGCCGGCGGCGACGGTGCACAGGTGGCGGGCGGCCTGGTCCTCGTAGTGCACGGTGACGTAGGGCGAGAGGTCCTCCACGCCGGTGCCGGCGTGCCGGGCGAGCACCCGGCTGACGTCGGTGACGCCGCCGTGGAAGCGGTCGACCTCGGCGAAGATCTCCACCCGGTTGCAGGTGGCCAGCACCAGCGCCTCGGAGACGTGCTCGCAGTCCAGCAGCTCGTGCAGGGTCTTCACGGTGTCGTCGCCGCTCATCGCGACCTGCTCCAGCAGGGTGACCGGCGCGGTCTGGTGGCTGATGCCCACGGCGAGGAGGCTCACGGGAGGACCACCTGCTCGTCGACCACCTGCACACCCTTCTGCTGGTCCAGGAACGCCAGCACCTGCAGCTCGACGGACAGGTCCACCTGCCGGACGTCGACCCCCGCGGGGACCTGCAGCGCCACCGGCGCGAAGTTGACGATGCTGCGCACCCCGGCGGCGACCAGCCGGTCGCACACCGACTGGGCCACCGGCGCGGGCGTGGTGACCACCGCGATGGTCACGCCGTGCTCGGCCACGACCTGCTCGAGGTCGTCGACCGGCCGCACCGCGGTGCCGCCGACGACGTCCCCGACGCGGGCCGGGTCGGCGTCCAGCAGCCCGACGAAGGAGAAGCCCCGGGTGCCGAAGCCGGCGTAGCCGGCCAGCGCGGAACCGAGGTTGCCCATGCCCACCAGGACGCAGGAGCGGGACTGCTCGACGCCCAGCGCACGGGCCAGCCGCTCGCGCAGCACGGGGACGGCGTAGCCCACGCCGCGCACGCCGCAGGGCCCGAGGTAGGAGAGGTCCTTGCGCAGCCCGGCCGGGTTGACCCCGGCGGCCGAGGCGAGCTCGCCGCTGGAGACCGAGGTGCGGCCGGTGTCGGCCAGCCCGGTGAGGACGCGGAGGTAGACGGCCAGCCGGGCGACGGTGGCCTCGGGGATCACCCGGGTCCGCGGCTCGCGCGACTCGTCCACGGTCCTCCCTCGTCCGCCCGCAGGGCACCCCGGCGGCGGAGCCGGCATCGGGGGATGTCCGCCGGCCACGTCTCGGGCCGGCAACGCCACGGTAACCGCTTGTGAACGTCGGAACAAAGTCCACGGCGGTGTTCTCGCAGGTCACGGCCCACAGGTGTGGCCGAGACCACCCGGGCTCAGCGTGCGGCGAGGTCCTGGCGGAGACGCTGGACGTCGACGGTGAAGTAGCTGTGCTCCCGGCCGTCGAGCAGGACGACGGGCACCCGGTCCCCGAACTCGGCCTGCAGGTCGGGGTCGACGTCGACGTCGACGGCGGCGACGGCCAGCCCGTGCTCGGCGGCGAGGCGGTCGAGGGTCTCGGCGGCGACCTCGCACAGGTGGCAGCCCTGCCGGGTCATCAGCTGCAGGACCGGCACGTCAGCCATCGACGCCCTCCGCGTGCTCGGTGTCGGCGGCGACCCGGTCCAGGCCGAGCTCGCGCAGCCGGGCCCGGCTGACCTTGCCGGTGAGCGAGTGCGGCAGCTGCGGCACGAACACGACCCCGGTGGGCACCTTGAACCGCGCCAGCGAGCGGCCCGCGAAGGCCCGCAGCGCCTCGGCGTCGAGGTCGGAGCCCTCGGTGCGGACGACGACGGCGCGCACCGACTCGCCGGTCCGCTCGTCGGGCTGGCCGATGACCGCGGCCTCGGCGACCTCCGGGTGGGTCTCCAGCACCCGCTCGACCTCCAGCGGGTAGACGTTGAAGCCGCTGACCAGGACCAGGTCGCGGCGCCGGTCGACCAGGTGCAGGTCGCCCTCGGCGTCCCGGTAGGCGATGTCGCCGGTCGGCAGCCAGCCCTCGTCGTCCGGGCCGTCGACGCCGTCGGGCCAGTAGCCGCGGAAGAGGTTCGGACCGCGGACGCACACCTCGCCGGCGCTGTCGGGCGGGTCGTCGCCGAACGGGTCGCCGAAGACGTCCTCGCGGACCCGGCTGCCCGGGTCGGGGCCGGCCTCGGGGCCGCCGGCGGTGTCGCGCAGCACCAGCTCCACGCCCGGCACCGGCCCGCCGATGCAGCCGGGCTTGGCCCGCCCGGTGGCCAGCGTGGTGGCCAGCACGGGGGCCGCCTCGGTGAGGCCGTAGCCCTCCCACACGGTGACCGCGGCCCGCTCGCGCATCGCCGTCCAGACGCGGGGGGCCAGCGGTGCGGAGCCGGAGCTGGCGGTGTGCACCGCGGCGAAGGCCCGGCGCAGCGCGGTGTCCGAGCCCGCGGCGTCGGCCGCGGCCAGCCAGGCCTGGTACATCGGCGGGGCCGCCGGGACGGCGGTCACGCCCTCGGCGGCCATCAGCGCCAGCGTGCCGGCGGGGTCGAAGGACTCGACCACCACGCCGCAGGAGCGGGTGGCCGCGACCAGGCCGAGGCCGCCGTTGAGGCCGTAGACGTGGAACAGCGGCAGCGCCAGCAGCACGACGTCGCCCTCGCGGACCGGGGCGGGGTCCAGGGCCAGCACCTGTTCCAGGTTGGCCAGCAGGGCGGCGTGCGGCAGCATCGCGCCGCGCGGGTGCCCGGTGGTGCCGCTGGTGTAGGCCAGCAGGGCCAGCGCGTCGGGGTCGTCGACGTCGGCCGGCGGGGTGTCGTCGGCGGTGGGTGGCCCGACCACCGCCGGGACACCGGCCAGGTCGTCCCGGGGGCCGGCCACGACGAGCGCCCGGGCGCCGGAGTCGGTGAGCACGTAGGCCAGTTCGGGGTCGGTGTAGGCGGTGTTCACCGGGACGACGACCAGCCCGGCGCGCAGCGCCCCCAGCACCACGAGCACCCAGTCCACGCCGTTGGGCAGCTGCACGGCCACCCGGTCGCCGGCGCCCAGTCCGCGGGCGGCCCACCCGGCCGCGACCCGGTCGACCTGCTGCGCCAGCTCGCCCCAGCTCAGCCGCCGGTCGCCCTGCACCAGGGCGGGGGCGGCGGGGTCGGCGTCGGCCGCGGCGCGCACCAGTCCGTGGAACGTGCGGGCTGCTGGGACCACCGGGGTCCTCCCTCCTGGTCGCGGACGGCGGGCCGCCGCCCGCGGGGCTCACGTGGACGCGGAGGCCCGATGTTGTCACCATGGGTCGGACCTGCGCAGGTCAGGGCACCGCCGTCCGTCCCGCGCGCCGACGACGACGACGGGGGTGCCGGTGTCCGCCCACGGTCGCGCCGCCGGTGACCTGGGCCTGGAGGCCGGGCAGGTCGACGCCGCCGAGCTGCTGGGCACCCGGCCGCGGCCGACCCCGCGACCGCGCGCCGCCGCCCCCGCCCCGCGCCGGCCCGTGGGCGGGGAGACCGCCCGCCCGACCTCGCACCGGCGCCCGGAGCCCGCGCCCGTCGAGGTCGCGGGGCCCGCGCACGTCGAGGCGGTCGACGCCGAGGAGGTCGGGGCCGAGGAGGTCGATGCCGAGGAGGTCGATGCCGTCGAGCTCGCCGCCGGGCTGTGGCCCGAGGGCGAGGAGCAGGTCGCGGTCTGGACCCTGGTCGAGCGGGCGCAGGCCGGCGAGGCCGAGGCGTTCGGCGACCTGTACGACCGGTACGCCGACATGGTCTTCCGCTACCTGTACCACCGGGTGCCCGACCGGCAGACCGCCGAGGACTTCACCAGCGAGACCTTCGTGCGGGCCCTGCGCCGGATCGACTCGCTGTCCTTCCAGGGTCGCGACGTGGGTGCCTGGCTGGTGACCATCGCCCGCAACATCGTCCGCGACCACGTGAAGAGCAGCCGGTTCCGCCTCGAGGTGGCCACCGCCGACATGCGCGACGCCGACCGGGCCACCGACGGCCCCGAGGACGCCGTGCTGCAGGGGCTGACCAACGAGCAGCTGCTGGCCTGCGTGGCCCAGCTGGGCGACGAGCAGCGCGAGTGCATCGCCCTGCGCTTCCTGCAGGGTCTGTCGGTCGCCGAGACCGCCGCGGCGATGGGCAAGAAGGACGGCGCCATCAAGGCGCTGCAGCACCGGGCCGTCAAGCGGCTGGCCGCGCTGCTCCCGGAGGGCCTGCGATGACCCGTCCGGGTGGGGCCGGAAGTTACCCCCGGGTACCCCGTATCGGGGGCCCGCGGACCTCGTTGACACCGCTGACACGGCTCCCCGAGCCGGTCGCTGCGCACGGGGACGAGGGATGACGGTGGACGAGGACGGTCCGGAGGAGGCACTGGTCGGGCGGCTGCGGCTGCTCGCCCGCGACGAGCCCGCCCTGGGTGCCGACGTCCGTGCCGCCCAGCGGGCCCGGCTGGTGGCGATGGCCGCCGTCCGGCCCGCGGCGGACGGTGCCGTGCGCCGCCCCGAGGGCGACCGGCCGGGGTGGGGGGGGGG
>NZ_JAMXRZ010000077.1 GCF_024124375.1 Klenkia sp. PcliD-1-E | reverse complement strand
CCCGGGCCGGGACGGCGGGCACCGGCAGCACGCCTTGCGGGCAGCGCATCGGCAGCCCGGCGCCGATGCGGGCCGCGCACTCGTTGCAGCCGGTGCACACCCGCACCGGCTCGCCGCGCAGCGCCTCGGCGGCGAAGTCGGGGTCGGCGAGCTGGCCACGGACGACCCCGACCAGGTCGCAGTGCGCCAGCGCGGCTCGGGCCTCGGCGGGCGTGGGCACCCGGCCCACGCCGATGACCGGCAGGCCCGCCGTCCGCAGCCGGGCGGCGAGCGGGAGGGCGTAGGCGTGCGGGCCGGCCATCGAGGGCTCGACCAGGTGCAGCGACGAGGTGGCGATGCCGGTGGTGGTGGACAGCCAGTCCACGGCCCCGGTCCCGGCGAGCCGGTGCGCAGTGGCCACGGCATCCTCCGTCGTCGTCCCCCCGGGTTCGTGCACGGCCAGTCGGACCCCGAGCAGCAGATCGGGGCCCAGGGCCTCGCGGACAGCGGTGACCACCTCGAGCAGCAGCCGGGCGCGGTCGGTGCCGTAGCCGTCGGTGCGGCGGTTGGTCGACGGGTCGAGGAACGCGCGCAGCAGCGAGGACTGCGAGGCCTGCAGCTCCACGCCGTCCAGACCGCCGGCGCGGACGTGCCCGGCGACCCGGGCGAACCCGGCGACGACGGCGGCGAGCTCGACCGGGGTCGCCGCGCGGGGCACCTCGCCGAACAGCGGGTCGGCGACCGGTGAGGGTGCGAGCAGCGGGGTGCGGGAGTGCAGCGAGCTGCCCTGGCCGCCGTTGTGGTTGAGCTGGGCGACGACGAGCGCCCCGTGGCCGTGCACCGCGGTGGCGATCTCCCGGTACCGGTCGACGACGGCGGGGTCGGTGCCGTCGACGACGCGCTCGTAGGGCTGGTCGGCGGGGTCGACCGCCTGTTCCTCGGTGATGACCAGCGCGGCGCCCCCGGCGGCGCGGGCGGCGTAGTAGGCGGTGTGCGCGGGGGAGGGCAGCCGGTCGACCGCGAGGTTCGTCAGGTGGGCGCAGAAGACCAACCGGTTGCGCAGGGTGCGGCCGCGCAGCGGGAGGGGGTCGGCCAGCCGCACCACCGCACTAGATCACACCGCGGAAACCGCCGGAATAGGCAAGGCTGCCCTTACTGTTCGGCCGGTGATCCGCGCACTGCTCGTCGTCCTGGCCCTCCTGCTGGCCGGCTGCGCCACCGACCCGGCACCCCGGTCCGGTGCCGCCGCCTCGGCCGCACCGGCCTCGGGGGTCGCGCCGCAGGGGCTGCCCGACGGCTACGGGTCGACAGCTGCCGACGGTGAGTTCCCCCGCGACGTCGTCCACTTCGACGGGACGACGACGATCCCGGCGGAGCCGCAGCGCGTGGTGGTCATCAGCACCGGTCAGCTGGACGGCGTCCTCTCCCTCGGGGTGACCCCGGTGGGCGCCACCCAGGCCAGCGGCGCGGACCTGGTGCCGGCCTACCTGGCCGACGCCTTCCCCGACGCCGACCTGGCCTCGATCTCCTCGATCGGCCTGCGCCTGGAGCCCGACCTGGAGGCGGTCGCCGCACTGCGGCCGGACCTGGTGCTGGTCAACACCGTGGGGGCGGAGTCCATCGGGGCCGCGCTGTCCGGGATCGCGCCGACCGTGGTCACCGAGGGCACCGGGGTGAACTGGCAGCAGGACCTGCTGCTCGTCGCCGCCGCACTGGGCCGCACCGGGCAGGCGGGGGACCTGCTGCAGGGCCTGCTGGACGACGCCGCGCGGGTGGGTTCGGCGTTCGAGGGCGACACGGTGTCGGTGGTGCGGATCAGCGGCGACCGCACCCGGATCTGGGGCGTCGGGTCCTTCGTGGGCAGCATCCTGGCCGCGGGGGACGTCGCCCGGCCCGCCGACCAGCAGGTCACCGGGACCTCGCAGGACCTCTCCGACGAGGAGCTGCAGCGCGCCGCCGGGGACCGGTTGTTCTACGGCGTGCAGGCGGGTGCGGAGGGCGCGACCGCGCTCGCCAGCCCGCTGTGGACAAGGCTGCCGGCGATCGCCGACGGCACCGCGGTCCGGGTGGACGACGAGGCCTGGTTCCTCAACGCCGGCCCGGCAGCGGCCCGCGTCGTACTGGAGCAACTGGCCGGGTAGGTCCCGCACTGCCCGGCGCTGCGGGACGATGGACGCATGGGTGACACCACAGGCTTCCTGGTGGGCGATCGAGGTGGCCTGGTCGTACCGGCCGAGATGTGCGAACGGCTCGGCTGGCGTGCCGGCAGCAGGCTGGTGGCACTGCAGCACGAGGACGGCATCAAGCTGATCAGCCGCGATGCATTGCTGACCCGGGTCCAGGAGCAGTTCCGGGACGCCCCCAGCCTGGTCGACGAACTCATCGCCGAGCGACGGGCGGAGGTCGCGCAGGACCACAACAGCTGAGGTGCCCGATCGCTCACTGCTCACTGCACGGCGAGCGACACGTCTCGGGACGTCGGCGAGCTGCCCGGTCCGCTGATCAGCCGGGCAGGTGGGCGCGCAGCCAGCCGACGACGTCGGCGGTGACGGCGTCCCGGTTGGTCTCGTTGACCAGCTCGTGCCGGGCCCCGGGGTAGAGGGACACGGTGACGTCGGTCAGCCCGGCGGCGCGGTAGCGGTCGCCGAGCGCGGTGACGTTGACCCCGCCGCGGCCGCCCACCGGGTCGTGGTCACCGGAGACCAGCAGCAGCGGCAGGTCGTCCCGGACCGACGGGTCGGCGGCGCGGCCGGCCCGTTCGAGGACGCCCCCGATGATGGCGTCCTCGGTGGGGAAGCCGCAGAGCGGGTCGGCCATGTAGGCGTCGACCTCGGCGGGGTCGCGGCTGAGCCACTCGAACCCGGTGCGCGGCTCGAAGCCGGCGTTGAACGCGGCCAGGCCGGGCTGGTCGGCGGGCAGCCCGGCGAGGACCTCGCCGAGGCCGTCGAGGGTGGTGGAGCCGCTGAGCACGACGCCGGCGTAGCGGACCGGTTCGTCCAGCAGGGCCAGCTGCATGCCCATCGAGCCCAGCGAGTGCGCGAAGGCGAACAGCGGCAGGCCGGGGTGCTGCTCGGCGAGTGCCCGCGCGTGCGCGCCGATGTCGGCCACGAACCCGTCCACGCCGGCCGCGCCGAAGCTGCCCAGCGGCACCTCCTCGGACACCGAGGCGCCGTGGCCCCGGTTGTCGGCCGCGGAGACAACGAAGCCGGCCGCGACCAGCGCCGTCGCGAAGCGGTCGTAGCGGGGGCCGTGCTCGGCCAGGCCGTGCACGACCTGGACGACGCCGACCGGGGCGCCGGGGACGGCGTCCCAGGTGTAGGTGGCGATGGCAAGTCCGTCGGCCGGGGAGGGGATCGTCGTCGGCATGACCGCATCCTGGCCCGCGCCCGGTCGGGACGACCATGTGGGGGTGACCGACGACCAGTCCCCCGGCGACCGGCGCACCCGGCAGGTCCTCGTCGTGGCGCTGGCCGGCCTCAGTGGGGCGACCGACGCCATCAGCCTGCTGGCGCTCGGCGGGGTCTTCACCAGCGTGATGACCGGCAACCTGGTGCTGCTGGGGACGGCGCTCCCCACACTGGACGGCGCGCAGGCGCTCTCCTCGGGGACGGCGCTGCTCGCCTTCTGCGCCGGCGTCGCGCTGGGGACGGTGCTGGCCGGGACCCCGCAGCCCGGGGACGGGGTGTGGCCGCCCCGCGTCACCGCGGCGCTGGCCGTGGAGGCCGCGCTGTTCGCGGGGTACGCGATCGGCTGGTGGGCGACCGGCCCCGACCGGGGTGCGATGGCGGCGCTGCTGCTGCTCGGCACCACCGCTGTCGCACTCGGCGTGCAGACCAGCACGGTGCAGCGGTTCGGCGTGCCGGGCCTGTCGACGACCTTCCTGACCGGGACGCTGGCCGGGGTCGTCGTCCGGCTGTGCACGCGTCAACCGTTGCGGGACGTGCTGCCCAGCGTCCAGGTCGTGGTCGGGCTCGTCGTCGGGGCGGCCGCGGGGGCAGCCGCGGTGACCGCGCTGCCCGATGCGGCCCCCGCCGTCCAGCTGGCCGTCATCGCACTCGTGCTCGTCGTCGCGCTCCTGCGCTTCCACCGGGGCCGTGCGGCTGCCCCACCGGAGGTGCACAGGTAGGCCACCGGCCCCGTGCAGGGAGCGGGGGAACACTCGGGTCATCGACACCTGGAGGTCCCGATGACCACGATCGTCCTGCTGCTCGCGTTCTTCGCTCTGCTGTCCGTCGTCGACCTGCTCCCCTCGACGGTCCGCTGACCCGCAGACGTCTCCGCGGAGACGTCTGCGGTGCGTCGGGACGCCGACCCGACCAGAGCGTTTCCGCGGAGACGCCGCGACCCGGTCCAGCCGAGCCATCTGCTGGAGGGACTGGTCCCTAGGGTGACCGCGTGCCGCACCAGCTCGTGCCCTTCCTCGTCGTCACCGCCGTCCTCACCTTGACGCCGGGTCCCGACATGGCGCTCGTGCTGCGCAACGGCATCGCCGGCGGGCGACGGGCAGCGTGGTGGACCGGGCTGGGCTGCTGCGCCGGCATCACGGTCTACGCCGCAGCCTCCGCCGTCGGTCTCGCCGCCGTCCTGGCCGCCTCGGCCACGGCGTTCCTGGTCATCAAGCTCGCAGGTGCGGCCTACCTGGTCTACCTGGGCGCCATGGCCCTGTGGCACTCGCGCCGCACGCCCACGACCGCCGAGACCACCGCCGACGTCCCCGCAGCACCGGCGAGCCGGAGGCTGAGCTTCCGTCAGGGCCTGCTGAGCAACCTGCTCAACCCCAAGATCGCCCTCATCTTCCTCACCCTGATCCCCCAGTTCGTCTCCCCCGACGAACCCGCCTTCACCACCACGGCCACCCTGGCGGCCGTCTTCCTGCTCGTCGCCGTCGTCTGGTGGCGACTGTTCTCCCTGGCCGTCGGAGCCCTGGGCGGCGCCATGTCGCGACCGCGGGTCCGCACCGCCCTCGAGCGCGTCACCGGCGTCGTCCTCGTCGGCCTCGGCATCCGGGTCGCCCTCACCCGGGCGTGACGCCCTGGCGCTTCCACGTCATCGGGAGCGGACGGTCACCCGGAACTCCTCGCCGGAGTAGCGCACCCGTCGCCCCGTCCGCAGGTGCTCGAGCCGGCCGTCGTCGGACTCGTGCAGCCCGCGCAGCGCTTCTCCGCCGGGGAGACGTCGGATGGCCTCGACCGCGCCGTCCGGGCGCACCGCGACGATGTCGATGACCCGGCCCTCGACGAGCAGGTCGACGTCGTCACCGTGGTGCGTCTCGACGAGCCGAGAGCCGGTCGCGTCGTCACGGCGCACGCAGCCGAGGGCGATGGACCGCCCCCGCTCGATGGCCGGGCCGCAGCACTCGTGCTCCCATCCACCCACCTCGACGAGGACGTCCCCCCATCAGTCTGCAGCGGCGGGGGAGCCTGCAGCTCCGGCCACGGGGGAGCACCTGACGGCACGAAACGCGTACCCGTCCTGCTCCACCGGCTCGACCACCAGCCGGACCTGGTCCCCGACCGTCAACCTGCGGTACCCCGGGACGTCGACGGCGGAGAAGTGCACCCAGCATCCGCCCGGGAGCCCCTCGGCCGAGCAGACGCCCCAGCCCTCGTCGTCGTCCCAGGCCTGCACGACGGCGAGCACCACATCCATTCTCACAGCGTGCCCCAGCCGCGCGCGTGGATCACCCCGATCGTCACGAGCTGTCGACCACCGGCATGCCGGGTGGCCCGAGCCGGGACTGACCCTCCTGACGATGGCTACCGCGTTTCCGCGGAAGCGCGGCAGCTGCCGTCCTCCGACGAGGGGCGATGGGCCCCGTCCCAGAACTCACCGTCTATCGGGATGCCGCGGTCTCAGGGTCACTCAACCGTCACGGTCACCCGGAACTTCCCGCCGGACCAGCGGACTCGTCGACCCGTCCGCAATTGGTCAAGGCAGCCATCGTCAAGGTCATTCTGGCCTCGTAGTGCCTCTCCACCGGGCACCCGCTGAATGGGCTCAACCCCGCCGTCCCGGCCGACGGCAGACAGGTCGACCAACCCGACCCTCAACGACTTCGTCGACCTCGTAATCATGATGCGTCTCGAGTAGCTGGACAGCCCTGCGATCGTCAACGCGGATACATCCGAGAGCGATCATCTGTCCGCGTTCGATGGAAGGCCCGCAGCACTCGTGCTCCCATCCACCCACCTCGACAACCAGATTCATACGGTGAGCTTGCTTGTACGCGAACACCGCGCGAGCCGCGACCCGAACCGGCTTCAGTGCCCGCGCCGGTCAGGCACCGTCTACCGAAACAGGCCCCCGCATCGTGGTGATGACATGTGGGTGGCGCAGTCTTGGTACGGCAAGCTCGAGGTATGTCTAGCGGTGACCAGCCAACAGGCTCGCGCGACGTGAAGACCATTCGGCTTGTGCGGGTCTTCATCCTGGCCGGCGGCCTCGCGCTGCTCCCTGCCTTCGCTGTGGGACTCGCTGGCGTTGGTGGGACCTGGACCGGCATTGCATGGATGCTTTTCACTGTCGGACTCAGCGCCCTGTTTCTACGATTCCGGCGCTAGTACCCCCGACCGGTGAGGACGGACAACCGAACACCCCGCATCAAGCAGGCCGCTTGGCCTCCAACGTCAGACCTGGTCGCGGTGCGGCACCCGTCCGTCGAGCGAGCTGATGGCCCCTGCGGCCAGCCCGGCGGCAAGAACTGCCCACGGCCACGGCCCTAGAAGATTGGCCAGCGATTGTGCGACCGCGTTGGCCTCGAATGCGCTCACCGCATTCACGAAGAAGAGCGCACCGCTGACCACGGCTCCTACCCCGAGCCAAGTAGCGGCGCTGCTTGTAGAACGCCGCCGGATGAACACAAGCCCTGGCGCCAGAACCCCGAACGCAGCAAGTGCAGCCATGACCGTTCCTGCGGACGCCGCGACAACAAGCACGAGTTGACCATCTCTCGGCAGAGCCGCTTGGCGCCACTTGCGAGTGTCCGCAGACGGCCGTCAACCGCACGTCCTCGCCCAACAACGGGCACCTGAGCTGGCTAGACACCGGAGTGTCCGATAGACCCGTCCGAATTGAAGTCCCGCAGACGGGCGTCATACGGCACACCTGGCGCTCTACTCCACAACACCGCCGTCAGCGCCCGGGGAACGTCGGTGGGGCCGCGAACCAGCCGCACCCGACCCCGCCCGATCGTCGCCAGGTCCCGCCCGAGGTCGACGTCGCGCTACCCGACGTGTCCAGCACGACGTCAAGCCGCGGCACCCGATGACCTCGGACGGCGAGCGAACCTCTCATCGCCCGCCGCGCCGCGCATCGGGTGGACCTAGGAGGGCGGTTCTGCGTCGACCATGACCCCGTCGCCGAAGACGACCACGGTGACGGTGGCCGCGTCCTCCTTGCCGGCCTGGATCGAGGCGCCGCTCTCCACGAGCTCGAACCCGGCCTCGCGCAGCTGGTCGCCGAACGTCGCCAGGGCCTCGTCCGCCTCCACACCGCTCACCTCGAAGGCGACGTAGCCGTCGTCCTCCCCGCTGGCGGGCGAGACGTCGCCGCCGTCGGGTGGCGTGAGGTCCGGCAGTCCGTACTCGGCGGGGAACGTGAGCACCTCCTCGGACTCCTCGGCCGGCGCGGTCTCGGCGACCCCGGCCGATGGGCTCGACCCGGTCGACCTCCCCGCCGTTCCGCCACCGCACGCCGCGAGCAGCGCCGCTGCGGCGACGGCCGCCGCGAGGTGGAGCACGGGGCGGGGCAGGGTCATGTCGCTCCTCGTCTCGGCTGCCCGCCGCGATTCCGGTCGGTGCGGCCGAAGAGTACGGGGCCCGCCCCGTCGTCGTCCCGGACCTGGACACGACCACGACCTACTCCGCGAACACCGCCGTCAGCGCCCGGGCGACGTCGGTGTGGTCGCGGACCAACCGCACCCGCCCCCGGCCGACCGTCGCCAGGTCGCGCCCCAGGTCGACGTCCTGCTCGCCCGAGGTGTCCAGCAGCACGTCC
Source organism: Klenkia sp. PcliD-1-E (assembly GCF_024124375.1). GTDB lineage: Bacteria > Actinomycetota > Actinomycetes > Mycobacteriales > Geodermatophilaceae > Klenkia. The sequence goes on along the minus strand of NZ_JAMXRZ010000077.1, from coordinate 12,729 downwards.
AGGCGCGGCAGCCGGCCGGCCACCAGGCGGGGATCCGGGCCGGCGTTGTGCACGCAGTCGCTGAGCAGCAGAACCCGGGCGTCCCGCGGCGGCACCCCGGCCAGCATCCGGCCCGCCGTCTCCAGGGCGAACGAGACGTTGGTCAGGCCCTGGGCCGGCACCCGCAGCAGCAGGTCCAGCACCGCCAGCGGCTCGACCGGCTCCCCCAGCGGCACCAGCACCGCGACGTCGGACCAGAACGCGACCACCCCCAGCGCGTCGCGGCCCAGCTCCCCCGCCAGCGCACCCACCGTGGCGGCCGTCGTCCGCAGCCGCTCGCCCTTCATCGAGCCCGACACGTCGACGACCAGCACGACCGACCGCCGGCGACGCAACCGCTCCCGCACCACCACGTCGTCGTCCTCGGGCCACGGCTTGCCGGCCAGCGCGTCCAGCGTCCGGTCCAGGTCGAGCTCGTCGGACCCACCGGTCCACCGCACGCTGGACAGCTCCCCCACCCCGCGCCGCGCCCGCCGGTCGCGCGGCGGGCGCGGCACGGCCAGCCGCCGGGCGATCTGCCGCGCCCGCGCCCGGGTGGTCGCGTCTGCCTCCGGCAGGGTCGCCAGGTCGGCGAGCGGGATCAGGTCGGCCGGCTCGTCCGTCGTCCCCGGCGCCGATCCCCCGCCGGCCGCCGTCGTGCGCTGCCGACGACGGTCACCCGACGACAGCGCCAGACCCGCTCCCCCGCGCGACGGCTCGTAGGTGGAGGGCTGCTCGGTCAGCTGCTTGGGACGGCGGCGCAGCGGCCGCATCCCCCGCGGCGCCCCGGGCCGGTCCCGCCGGGTGACCGGCGAGTCGGCCTCGACCGTCCTTCAACCGGGCTCGGCGGCGGCCGGCTGCAGCAGGAAGTGGTCCTCCCAGATCTCGCGCAGCACACCCTCCGGCGTCCGCTCGGCGATCTCGTCCAGGTGCACCCGACCGCTCAGCGCGACCAGCATCGCATCCCACACGACCGCCGTGTACTCCTCCGGCAGCCCGCGCAGCTCGTCGGTGTCGGGGACGGCGACCCCGCGCATCGCGGCCAGCTGCGACGCCACCAGCGCGACGTCGATCGCCCCGCGCACGCTGCTGCCCTGCCGGACGTCGTCCCGCTCCCGCGTCGCCCGGGTCAGCGCCACGGCGTCGGTGACCAGGCGGCGGGCCTCGATCCCGGTGCGCCGGCCGACGATCCCGCGCTCGGCGTCGGCGTCCTGGTAGCCGACCGCGAGCCGGCACATGCGGTCCGACACCGACGTCGGCATCCGGGTGGTGCCCACCGCGTCGTAGGGGTTCATGCTCGCCACCACCCGGAAGGTGTCCGCGGCCCGCACCGTGCCCATGGTCGGCACCGTGACGGAGCGTTCCGCCATGGCGGTGAGCAGCGTGTTCAGGGTGTCCTCGGGCGCCCGGTTGAACTCCTCCACGTAGAGGAAGCCGCCCGACCGCATGGCCTCGACCAGCGGGCCGGGCACGAAGTTGTCGGCGGTGTAGTCCTCCCGCAGCACCCGCGCGGGGTTGTGGTGGCCCACCAACCGGGTCGGGGTCAGGTCGGCGTTGCCCTCGACGAACAGCAGCGGGATGCCCCACTCGCCGGTGATGGCCCGCAGCAGCGTCGACTTCGACGTCCCCGGCGGGCCCTCGATGAGCACGTCGCGGCCGGCGGCCACGGCGGCCAGCAGCAGGTCGGTCTCGCGCTCGCGGCCGACCAGGTGGGTGGCGACGCGCTCGCGCACGGCGCGCACGTCCGTGGCGGCCGAGGCCGTCGTCCGGGTGATCTCGTCCATGGGGTCCCGTCGTGAGGGGGCGGCGCGGGCAGGTCGCCCGCGCCGCCCCGGTGGTCACTTGACCGTGTAGCCGGCGTCGACCGGGAGGGTCACGCCGGTGATGTACCGCGCCTCGTCGGAGACCAGGAACAGGATCGCGTTCGAGATGTCCACCGGCTCCACCCACGGGATGGGCAGCGCGTTGGTCGACTCGAAGATCGGCGCCGCCTTCTCCCGGCTGGGCGACGGGTCGTCGGGCGCGAACAGCCCCCACGTCTTCTCGTTCTGGATCATCACCGTGTCCACCCCGGTCGGGTGCACGGAGTTGACCCGGATCGAGTGCGGCGCGAACTCGTTGGCCAGGGTCCGCATGACGCCGACGACGCCGTGCTTGGCCGCCGTGTAGTGGATCGTGTTCGGCGTCCCCTTGAGCCCGGCGGTCGAGCTGGTCAGCACGATCGCCCCACCCCGGCCGCCCTCGACCAGGTGCGGCAGGGCCACCTTGCAGGTGTTCCAGACCCCGGTCAGGTTGATGTCGATCATCTCCCGCCAGGCCTCGTCGGAGAGCTCCAGCGCAGGCTGGATCTCGAACACCCCGGCATTGGCCAGCACGATGTCCAGCCGGCCCAGCTGCGCGACCCCGTCGTCCACGGCCGCCTTCAGGGCCGCGGTGTCGCGGACGTCGGCCTTGGTGGCCACGATCCGCCGGTCCAGCGCCTCGACCTGGCGCACGGTCTCCGCGAGGTCCTCGTCGGTGGCCGGCGGGTACATGCCGATCGACTCGATCGGCCCGCAGACGTCGACGGCGATGATGTCGGCGCCCTCCTGCGCCAGCCGCAGCGCGTGGCTGCGGCCCTGCGACCGGGCCGCGCCGCTGATGAACGCGACCTTGCCCTCCACCCGGCCGGTCACTTCTGCACCGACCCGGCGTCGACGGGCAGCTGGACGCCGGTGACGTACCGCGCGTCGTCGCTGACCAGGAACAGGATGGCGTTGGAGATGTCGACCGGTTCCACCCACTCGACGGGCAGCGCGTTCAAGGCCTTGAACGACTCCCCGGCCTCCTCGCGGGTGACCTCGGACTTCGGCTTGTCCGGCCGGAAGAGCCCGTAGGTCTCCTCGTTGTGGATCATGTCGGTGTTCACCGAGGTCGGGTGCACCGAGTTCACCCGGATCATGTCCGGGGCGAACTCGTTGGCCATCGTCTTCATCAGCCCGACGACGCCGTGCTTGGCCGCCACGTAGTGCGCCAGGTTGGCCAGGCCCTTGATCCCGGCCGTGGACGACGTCAGCACGATCGCCCCGCCCCGTCCGCCGGCCTTGATGTGCGGGACGGCGGCCCGGACGGTCTTGAAGACGCCGGTCAGGTTGACCCCGATCATCTCGTCCCAGTCGTCGTCGGTGAGGTCCTCGACCGGCGCGAAGCTGGCGATGCCGGCGTTGGCCAGCACGATGTCCAGCCGGCCCAGCTGGGCGACGCCCTCGTCGACGGCCCCCTTCAACGCGGCGGAGTCGCGGACGTCGGCGACGCCGGCGACGATCCGGCGGTCCAGCGCCTCGACCTGGCGCACCGTCTCGGCCAGGTCCTCCTCGGTGGCCATCGGGTAGCCGACCGTGCCCATCTGGGCGCACAGGTCGACGGCGATGATGTCGGCGCCCTCCTGCGCCAGGCGTACGGCGTGGCTGCGGCCCTGACCGCGCGCGGCGCCGGTGATGAAGGCGACCTTGCCCTCGAGCTTGCCCATCAGTTCGGTTCCTCTCGGTGGTTCCCCCGCTGTGGCTGTGTGTGCGCACCCCGCAGGGCTGCGGCCCGGAGCCGCCCGGGTCTCGGCTTCCACGCGGCCGGGCCGCGCAGGTACCAGGGCTTGGCCACCCGCAGGTGGGCGAGTGCCGGGGTCACGGCGCGACCGCCAGCGCGGCCCGCCGGCCCTCGAGGACGGCGTCGAGCACCGTCCGGGGAGCGACGACGTCGCCGGCGAACCGCGCGCGACCGGCGTCGGGGAGGGTGCGCCCGGGCAGCCGGTGCCCGGCGTCGACCACCGCGGCGCACGGGACGCGGACCTCGCCGGGGCACGGGAGCCCCTGCCCCACGGACGGGGTCGTTGCGTGGGGGAGGGGCTCCCCTGCCTCGGCGGGGAAGGGGGCGGCGACCACCGGTGCCAGCACCGCCTCGGCGCCGTCCCACGTGAGCAACCGGACGGCGGTCATCCGGCGCACACCCGCGCGGGCCAGCCGGCGGTTGGCACCCACCAGGTCCCCGACCTGGCCGAGCCGCGCCCCGACGACGTCGTCCGGTGTGGCCAGCACGACCTCGCGCCCGCCCGCGGCAAGCAGCTCGGCGACCCCGACCCCCACCGGACCGCCGACCGGGTCGTGCACCAGCACCGGCCCCTCGGGGAGGCCCGCGCCCGCCAGCACGTCCACCGCGGGCACGGCCCCGGGCACGACCGGCGCACCGGGCAGACCGCCGGTGGCCACGACGTCGGCGTCCTCCCGCACCCCCTGGGTGAACCGGGCGCCGAGCCGGGTGCACTCGGCGGCCAGCCAGTCGGCGAACACGTGGAATCGATCCCGTCCCGGCGCGGCCGCGACCACGGGGAGCAGCCCGCCGACCGACGGCGCCACCACCTCCACGGGGTGCCCGCGCAGCGCCAGCACCCGGGCCGCCTCCAGCCCGGCGGGCCCGGCGCCCGCGACCACGACCGGCCGGCCGCCCGGGCCGGGCAGCTCGACGTCGGGCTCGGTGGTCTCGTGGCCGCTGCGGGGGTCGACCACGCAGCTGACCAGCGGGTTCCGGGTGTCGAGCACCCGGCAGGCCTGGTTGCACAGCAGGCACGGCCGCGGGGTGCGGCCGGCCCGGACGGCGGCGACGAACCCGGCGTCGGCGATCTGCGCCCGGGTCAGCTCCACCGCGGCGTACCCGGCCGCCAGCAGCTGCGCGGCGTGCCCGGGGTCCACCACGGAGCCCTGCGCGACCACCGGGGTGCCGCCCGCGGCGGGCAGCAGTTCCACGTGGAACCCCGGCGCCCGGTGCGCGGTGGGCCGGTAGGCCTCGCCGTCCAGTGCGCTGCCGCGGACCAGCGTGAGCAGGTCGACCAGCGGGGCGACCTCGGTGACCAGGTCGGCGCAGCCCGCCGGCGTCAGCCCGGCCCACGGTGCGCACTCGTCGACGCACAGCCGCAGCGCGAGCACCCGGTCGGGTCCCTGCGCTGCCCGGACGGCGGTGACCACCTCGCGGAGCAACCGGACCCGGTCGGTGCCGTAGCCGTCCGTGCGGGTGTTGGTGAGCGGGGAGAGGAACTGGCGCAGCAGCGAGCGGGGGCCGGCGTCGACCTCGACGCCGTCCAGCCCGGCCGCGACGGCGGTCGCCGCGGCACCCGCGAAGCCCGCCACCAGCGCCGCGACCTCGGCGTCCCCCATCGGGACGGGGACCAGCCCGCTGACGACGTCGGGGACCCGGCTCGGCCCCCAGGGCGGGGCCTGGGTCCAGGACGCCGACCCCTGGCCGCCGGTGTGGGTGAGCCCGGCCAGCACCACGGTGCCGTGCGGCCGGCAGGCGTCGCCGACGGCCGCCCAGCCGGCCGCGCAGTCGGCGGCCAGCGGGGCGCGCTCGTAGGGGTGGTCGGAGGGGTGCACGGAGGCGGCCTCGGTGACCAGCACCCCGGTGCCGCCCGCGGCGCGCCGCGCGTAGTACGCGGTGTGCCGCGGGCCCAGCGCCCGGCCGGTCCCCAGGTTGGTCTCGTGGGGGCCGAACAGCGTCCGGGAGGGCGCAGTCCTCCCCGCGAGCTCCCAGGGACCGGTCAACCGCACGTCAGCGCAGGTCGAGCCCGGCCAGCGGCGACTCGTCGCAGATCTTGGCCGGAGCCCGGGACGGGATGCTGGGCATGCCCAGCAGCGTGGGCTGACCGCGCACCGGGCCGGTGTGCGAGTGGTCGATGTGCGACTTGGGGGTGATCAGCTGGGCGTCGCGGGCGGCGAGGGCGTGCTCGCCGTAGCCCTGCACGCACTCGGGGTCGGGGCCGTCCAGCGGCAGGCCGGTGAAGAACTTCGCGGCCATGCAGCCACCGCGGCAGGCGTCGAAGTGCGCGCACTTCGTGCAGGCACCGCCGGTCTGCGGGGAGCGCAGCTCGGTGAACAGGTCCGAGGTCTGCCACACCCGCTGGAACCCGCCCTCGCTGCGCACGTTGCCGGCCAGGAAGTTCTCGTGGATGGCGAACGGGCAGGCGTAGACGTCCCCGACCGGGTCGATCAGGCACACCACCCGCCCGGCGCCGCACAGGTTCAGCCCCGGCAGGGCCTCCCCGAACGCGGACAGGTGGAAGAAGGAGTCACCGGTCAGGACGCCGTCGCCGTTGGCCAGCAGCCAGGAGTACAGCTCCTTCTGCTGGGCCATCGTGGGGTGCAGCTCGTCCCACACGTCGGCCCCGCGACCCGAGGGCCGCAGCCGGGTGATGCGCAGCTGCGCGCCGTAGGAGTCGGTGAGGGCCTTGAACGCATCCAGCTGGCCGGCGTTCTCCCGGGTGACGACGACGGAGACCTTGAAGTCGCGCATCCCGGCCTCGGCCAGGTTCTCCAGCGCCCGGATCGCGGTGGCGTAGGAGCCGGTGCCACGGACCCGGTCGTTGACCTCGGCGGTGGCGCCGTCCAGGGAGATCTGCACGTCGACGTAGTCGGTGCGGGCCAGCTGCGCGGCACGGGCCTTGTCCAGCTTGACGCCGTTGGTGGAGAACTTGACCCCGACGTCGTGGCCGATGGCGTAGTCCAGCAGGTGCCAGAAGTCCGGCCGCACCGTGGGCTCACCGCCGCCGACGTTGACGTAGAAGACCTGCATCCGCTGCAGCTCGTCGATCACCGCCTCGGCCTCGGCCGTGGTCAGCTCGCGCGGGTCGCGCCGTCCCGAGGAGGACAGGCAGTGCGCGCACGCCAGGTTGCAGGCGTAGGTGAGCTCCCAGGTCAGGCAGATGGGGGCGTCCAGGCCGTACTCGAACTGGTCGATCAGCCTTCCGCCCGTGGGGCGCTGGGGCAGGACAGCGGTCATGGCTGGTCCCTCTTCTCGATCATCTGGGAACGCGACAGGGTCGCGAGCGCGGTCACGTAGGCCGGGTGCTGGGCCTCGGGGACGTCGCAGGCCCGCAGCGTGCTGGGGACGTCGGGGTGGGACTCCAGCGCCTTCACCACCGCGACCAGCGGCTGGGACTTCAGGAACGACAGCTTGCGGTTGCCGAAGTGGTAGACCAGCGCACCGAAGGGCTCCGGGCGCAGCGCCACCGACGGCGACTTGCGCCACGGCACGTCCGGGTCGAAGGGCAGTTCGTCAGCGGGGATCGTGACCGGGCCCGTGTCGGGCCCGGTCACGAGGGTGTCGGCCAACGGCTCAGTACACGCCGCACATGCCGTCGATGGAGACCTCCTCCACCAGGGACTCCTCGGTGAGGACCTCCTCGGCGGCGGGGGCGGGGGTCTCGGTCTCGGTCTGCTCCGGCACGGATGCCTCCAGGTGAGCTGGGTCACGGACACCCCGGACGCTATGGCACTCAGTGCCAGCGGACAAGAGGGGGATGATGCGCGTCGTGAGCGAACCCGCCGCCCGGGAGGACACCCGCGCCCGCATCGAGGCCGCCGCCCTCGAGCTGTTCGCCGAGCGCGACTTCGACGCCGTCACCGCCGACGAGGTGGCCGACGCCGCGGGCATCAGCCGCCGCACCTTCTTCCGGCACTTCGCCACCAAGGCCGACGCGGTGTGGGGCGACTTCCACTCCCACGTCGTCCGGCTGGAGAAGAAGCTCGCCGACACCGACCCCGAGCAACCGGTGCTCGCCTCGATCTGCGCGGCCTACGTCGAGGTCAACGACTACCCCGGCGCCGACCTGCCCCTGCTGCGCCAGCGGATGCGGCTGATCCTGGCCGAGCCGGCGCTGCAGGCGCACTCGCAGGTGCGCTACGCCGACGTGGACCGGGTGGTCGCCGAGCACGTCGCCCGGCGCACCGGCACCCGGCCCGATGCGCTGGTGCCGCGGCTGGTCGCGCTCTCGACCCGGGCCGCGGCCACCACCGCCTTCGAGACGTGGCTGGCCGGCGACGGCTCGCTGGCCGACGACCTGCACGCCGCCTTCGACCAGCTCGCCGGCGGCTTCCCCACCCTGCGCTGACCCCGCCTGACGACCGGCACCGCGACCCCGACCACCGCGGCACCGACCAGCGCGACCAGCAGCGGCAGCGGCAGGCCGCCGTCCGCACCCCGGGCGGTCAGGTGCCCCACGCCGGTGGCGGCCCCGGCCCAGACCGTGGCAGCGGCCGCGCTCGCCGGCGCGGTGCGGGCCGGGGAGGTGCCCCGGCTGCCGACCACCCAGGGGGTGAGGGTCCGCAGCACGGGGAGGAAGCGACCGACGGCGACCGCCAGCACGCCGTGCCGGTCGACCAGCCTGCCCACCCGCACGACCGCGCCGGCCGGCAACCGACGGGTGGCGGGGTTGTCCAGCACCCGCGGGCCCAGCCGCCGTCCGGCCGCGCAGCCGAGGGAGTCACCAAGGACGGCCGCGACGACGGCGGCCGCCACCAGCGCCGGGAGCTGCAGGTCGCCCACCACGCTGAGCGCACCGGCGGCGACCAGCGTGCTGGTCGTGGGCACCAGGAACCCGATCACCAGCAGCGACTCGACCAGCACCAACAGGGCGACCAGTGCGTAGCCGGCGGCGGCGGGCACCTGGCCGACCAGGTCGGCCAGGGCGGACAGCGCCGTCACCACGAACCCGCCGGTGCCTGCACCCGCACGACGGCGGCCGGTGGCAGGTTGGCCCACACCCGGCGCCGGCTGCCGCCGCGGACGTCGAGCAGCCGCTGCACCTCCCGGTGGCGGGCCACCTCCCCGGGGCCGGCCACCAGCACCCGCGCGGCGGTGCTGCCCAGGTAGCCGAAGCGCACCAGGGTCCCGCCCGGGGCGAACAGGGCGTCGAGGCGGTCGAGCACCGCACGCACCCCGGTGACCGGGAAGTTGGTCAGCGGGAGCGCGGAGACGACGACGTCGTAGCGGCGGCCGCCGGGCAGGTCCTCCACCCGGCAGCCGTGGACCTGCGCCGTGCACCGCGCCCCGGCGACGACGTCGTGCAGCACGGGGAGGAAGGCCGGGTCGCACTCCACGACGTCCAGCCGGTCCCCGACCCGGAGCTCCTGCACCAGGCGACGGGTGACCGGGCCGGTGCCTGCACCGACCTCCAGCACCGCAAGCGGCCTGCCCACCCGCTCCAGGACCGGGGCGACCAGGGCGCCGACCAGGGCCCGGCCGCTGGGCACCACCGCGCCGACGGTCCCGGGGGCGCCCAGGGCGCGGCGGAGGAAGAGGCCCAGCGGTCGTCGAGCGGAGATCATCACCGGGTCGACGCTAGGGACGACCACCGGCCACCGGGACCGCCGCGCGACGACGCCCACCCCCGACCTCCGTAGGGGGTGCCGACCGACGGTCGTCGGTCCCCAGGACCGGCCCGGGGTCCCTACGATCGGTCGGTGATCATGGACTGGGGCCGCCGGCACCGCGGCTGGGGCGAGGTGCTGCTGGTCGTGGTGGTGCTCCTGCTGTCGGTGCAGGACACGCTGGCCGCCACCGGTTCCCCGGGCCCCCGGCTGGTGCTCGCGGTCGCGGCGAGCCTGGCGCTCCCGGCCCGCCACCGCTTCCCGCTGACCACCACGCTGGTCGCGGTCGCCGCCCTCGCCCTCGTCGGCGTGCTGGCGCCGGTCGCCGTCGCGCTGTTCCACCTGGCCGGGCGCGGCCTGGTCCGCGAGGCGCTCGGCGCGGCCGCCGTGGGCTACGCGCTCAACGTCGTCGTCGCGCCCCCGCTGAGCGTCCTCGACCTGCGGGTCTTCGGGCCCTCGCTGCTGTTCGTCCTGGCCATCGCGCTGGGGTCGTGGGTGCGCAGCCGCCGCCGGCTGGAGGAAGCGCTCGCCGAGCAGGTGGACCGGCTACGGGTGGAGCGGGAGCTCGGCGAGCAGGTCGCCCGCGCGTCCGAGCGCAGCCGGATCGCCGCCGAGATGCACGACGTGCTGGCCCACCGGCTCAGCCTGATCGCGCTGCACACCGGGGTGCTGGCCCGCAGGGAGGACGAGCTGCCGGCCGGTGTCGCCGAGCGGCTGGCGCTGCTGCGCTCGGCGTCCACCGACGCCCTGGCCGACCTGCGCGACGTCCTCGGCGCGCTGCGCGACACCGACCGGGACGCCGACGCCCCCGCACCCGCCCACCGCGGCGTCGCCGAGCTGGTCGCCGAGGCCATCACCGCCGGCCAGGACGTCGAGCTCGTGGTCCGCGGGGACGCCGGCCCCGTGCCCTCGGCGCGGGCGCTCGCGCTGGACCGGGTGGTGCAGGAGTCGCTGTCCAACGCCCGCAAGCACGCACCGGGCACGCCGGTCCGGGTCGAGGTCCACCACGACGGCCCGGTCACCCGGGTGACGGTCAGCAACCCGCTGCCCGCCGAGGTCGCCACGTCTCCCGGCGGCTTCGGCCTGGTCGGCATGGGGGAGCGGGCGGCCGCGGTCGGCGGGGGGCTGACGGCGGGCCCCGACGGCGACCGCTGGGTGGTCCGCGCCGAGCTCGGCGCCCCGGACGGGGGGACGCCGTGATCCGGGTGCTGATCGCCGACGACGACGCGCTGGTGCGGCTGGGCCTGGCCGACCTCGTGGCGTCGGACCCGGAGCTGGAGCTGGCCGGCCAGGTCGCCGACGGGCTGGCGGCGGTGGAGTTCGTCGCCGCCCACCCGGTGGACGTCGTGCTCATGGACGTCCGGATGCCGAGGATGGACGGCATCACAGCCCTGGCCCGGATTCGCGCGCGGCCGCAGCCGCCGCGCGTCGTCGTCCTCACCACCTTCGACCTGGACCGGTTCGTCTACGACGCGTTGGCCGCCGGCGCCGACGGGTTCCTGCTCAAGGACACCGACCCGGCCGACATCCTGCGCGCGGTGCACCTGGTCGCGGCGGGCCAGGCCATGCTCGCGCCCGCCGCGGCCCGCAAGGTCGTCGACCTGCACCACCGGACCGCGCCCCCGGACGCCGACCGGGCCCGCCGCCTGGTCGACCGGCTCACCCCGCGGGAACGCGACGTGCTGCGCCTGCTGGCCACCGGTGAGAGCAACGCCGACGTCGCGACGGCGCTCGGCATGCGGGAGAGCACGGTGAAGGCGCACGTCAGCCGGATCCTGTCGGCGCTCGGGGTGGGCAACCGGGTGCAGGCCGCGCTGCTGGCCCGCGACGCCGGCCTCGGCGGCCGCTGACCGACGGGTCCGGTCCCCGCTCGACGGGACACCCGGCGGGGTCCGGGCGCCCGGACACCGCGACGGGTCACATCGAGAGAAGACCCGAGCATCAGGCGAGGAAGGCGCGCAGGGCCTCCAGGAGCCGGTCGACGTCCCCGCTGTCGCTGTAGGGGGCCAGGCCGATCCGCAGACCGCCGGTGTCGCCCAGGCCCAGCCAGCGGGAGCACTCGAGCGCGTAGAACGACCCGGCCGGTGCGTTCACCCCGCGGGCGGCCAGGAACCGGTAGGCGTCGGCGGCGTCCCGGCCCTCGAAGGTGACCAGCAGCGTCGGCGTCCGGCGGGCGGCGCGGGACCACAGCGTGACCCCGGGGAGCGCGGCGAGCGAGGCCTCCAGGGAGGCGCGCAGCGCGTCCTCGTGCTCCTCCAGCGCGGCCATGCCGGTGCGCAACCGCTCCCGCCGGGTCGCGCCGGCGCCGAGGCCGGCCAGGAAGTCCACCGCCGCCGTCGTCCCGGCCAGCAGCTCGTAGGGCAGCGTGCCCAGCTCGAACCGCTCGGGGACCGCGTCGGTGGAGGGCAGCAGCTTGTCCGGGTGCAGCGTGGCCAGGAACTCCGGGTCGGCGACCAGCGCGCCGCAGTGCGGGCCGAGGAACTTGTACGGCGAGCAGGTGAAGGTGTCGCAGCCCAGCTCGGCGAGGTCCACCGGGGCGTGCGCGGTCAGGTGCACGCCGTCCACGTGCAGCAGCGCACCGGCCGCGTGCGCCACCCCGGCGATCTCCGGCAGCGGCGGCCGGGTGCCGATCAGGTTCGACGCGCCGGTGACGGCGACCAGCCGGGTGGCGTCGGTGACCACGGCGGCGACGTCGGCGGCGGTGAGCTCGCCGGTCGCCGGGTCGAACCCAGCCCACCGCACGGTCGCCCCGGCGCGCTCGGCGGCCTGCACCCACGGCCGGACGTTGGCGTCGTGGTCCAGCCGGGTCACCACCACCTCGTCCCCGGGGCCCCAGCCCGCGGACAGGGTGCGGGCCAGGTCGTAGGTGAGCACCGTGGCGCTGCGGCCGAACACCACGCCGCCGGGCCGGCCGCCCACAAGGTCGGCCACCGCCTGCCGGGCGGCGAGCACCACGTCGTCGGCGTTGCGCTCGGCCTGCGTCGTCGACCCGCGGTTGGCCATCGGGGCGACCAGCGCCGCGTGCACCGCGTCGGCGACGGGGGTGGGCACCTGCGTGCCGCCGGGCCCGTCGAAGTGGGCGGCGCCGCCCTGCAGCGCGGGGAAGTGCGACCGGACGGCGGCGACGTCGATGCTCATGCGGCCGATACTGCCCGCCGTCCTCCCGCAGCCGGACACCCCCGGCCCCCTCCCCCGGACGGTGATCAGGACACCTGGTCCACGTACGGCCACCCACACCGACGTCGGTGTGGCCGGACGGACAGTGACCAGGTCACCTGATCACCGTCCGGCCGGGACGCGGGGGCCGACGGCGGCGACCACCCGGTCCGGGCGCACCAGCACCCACCGGTCCCGCAACGCCGGGCCCAGGTCGGGCAGCGCACCCCGGTGCAGCACCCGCGGCCGCGCCCCGCCCGGCAGCGCCGGCAGCGTCGGCACCTCGGTCGAGCAGACCAGCAGCGCCCACCCGGGCCCGAGCACGTCGTCCAGCCGGCGGCCCCGCGACAGCGGCACGTCGGGCACCAGCCGGCCCACCCCGTGC
>NZ_JAMXRZ010000076.1 GCF_024124375.1 Klenkia sp. PcliD-1-E | reverse complement strand
TGCTGCTGCGCTGGAGCCGCCTGCCCGAGGCCGCCGACGACCCCGCAGTCTGGCAGGCACTGCTCGACGTCCTGCCGATCAGCTCCCCGCGCCGGGCGGCCGCCGCCCAGCACCTGCTCCGGCTGCGCCGCGCCCCCCGCCGTCCCTGACGCCGCGCTGCACCGGCCCGGCCCGGCGCTGGCATGCTCGGACCACGTGACCGTCACCGCGAGCCGCCCGACGGGCACCCGCCGCGCCGTTCTTGCCATCGCGGTCCTCAGCTGCGGCGCCTTCGCCATCGGGATCAGCGAGTTCGTGGTGATGGGACTGCTGCCCGAGATCGCCCGCGGGGTGGACGTCGACATCCCCGCCGCCGGCCACGTGGTGTCGGCCTACGCCTTCGGGGTGGTGGTCGGCGCCCCGGTCATCGCGGCCACCGCCGCCCGGCTGCCCCGCAAGGGCCTGCTGGCCGCGCTGCTGGGTGCTTTCCTGGTCGGGACGGTGCTCACCGCGGTCGCGCCGGGCTACGGCACCCTGCTGGCGGCCCGGTTCGTCGCCGGCCTGCCGCACGGCGCCTACTTCGGGGTCGCCTCCCTCGTCGCGGCCTCCCTGGTGGCCCCCGAGGCCAAGGGGCGAGCGGTCAGCTCGGTCATGCTCGGCCTGTCCGCGGCCACCCTGGCCGGGGTGCCGGCCGCCACCTGGCTCGGCCAGCAGCTGGGCTGGCGAGCGGCGTTCGCGGCGGTGCTCGCCGTCGCCGTCCTCACCCTGGCCGCCGTGCTCGCCGTCGTGCCGCGGACCCCGGGCAACCCGTACGCCACGGTGCGCTCCGAGCTGGGCGCGCTGCGCCGTCCCCAGGTGTGGCTGACCCTCGGCGTCGCCGTCGTCGGGTTCGGCGGGTTCTTCGCCCTCTACGCCTACATCGCCCCGCTGACCACCGAGGTCGCCGGCGCCCCGGCCGGCGTCGTCCCGTTGGTGCTGCTGGCCTTCGGCGTCGGCGGCGTACTGGGCACGGTGCTCGGTGGCAGGCTCGCCGACGTCGCCCTGTTCCGGTCGCTGGTCTGGTCGATGGCCGGCACCGGCGTGCTGCTGGGCGCGGCGTACGTCGGCTCCCGGTCGGTGGTGTCGCTGGTCGCGCTGGCCTTCTGCATCACGATCGTCACATCGGTGCTGGTGGTGACCCTGCAGCTGCGGCTGATGGAGGTCGCCCGCGAGGCCGAGCTGCTCGGGGCCGCGCTCAACCACTCCGCCCTGAACGCGGCCAACGGGCTGGGCGCGCTGCTCGGTGGGTGGGTGATCGCCTCGGGGTGGGGTTACGCGTCCACCGCGCTGGTCGGCGTCGTCCTCGCCGTCCTCGGCCTGGGCGTGCTGGCCTGGTCGGCGGCGCTGCGCCGCCGCGAGCTGCGCTGACCGCTGCAACCCGCTGCAACGTTGCACCTCGCCGTCCCTGCGGCTCGGATGGCACGACATCCCCGCACGTGCGGTCGTTGGTGCTTGATGAAGCCGCACAGTCGGACGACGGGGTCGACTGTCGCGAGGTAAGCGTGGCCTAAGCGGTGTGTCCGTCGGCACACTCCTACCAGGTGGCGGGAGACCGCCGTCACACGACCCTGCAACGAGGCGGAGGGCACACATGACGCACATCGACGTGCGGGTCGACGGGGCGTCCTACTCGGACGACGTCGAGCCCAGGACACTCCTGGTCCACTACCTGCGGGAACAACTGGGCAAGGTCGGCACCGTCGTCGGCTGCGACACCAGCAACTGCGGCGCCTGCACCGTCCACCTGGACGGCGAGAGCGTGAAGTCCTGCACCGTGCTGGCCGTGCAGGCCGACGGCAGCGAGGTCACCACCATCGAGGGCATCGCCGACGGCGGCGAGCTGCACCCGGTGCAGCGGGCCTTCCACGAGAAGCACGGGCTGCAGTGCGGCTACTGCACGCCCGGGATGATCATGGCCTCGATCGACCTGCTGAAGAACAACCCGAACCCCAGCGAGTCCGAGATCCGTGAGGGCATCGAGGGCAACCTCTGCCGCTGCACGGGCTACGTGAACATCGTCCGCGCGGTGCAGCAGGCCGCCGGCGAGATGAGCAGCACGGCAGGAGCGCAGGCATGACCCTCACCGACGAGCCCACCACCACCGAGGCGCCCGCCAAGGAGGTCGGCAACGCGCGCCTCCGCAAGGAGGACGCCCGGCTGATCACCGGCAAGACGACCTGGACCGACAACATGGTCCTGCCGGGGATGCTGCACATGGCGTTCCTGCGCTCACCCGTCGCGCACGCCAGGATCACCAACCTCGACGTCAGCGCCGCCAAGGACCGGCCGAACGTCGTCGCGGTCTACACCGGGCAGGACTTCAAGGACGAGCAGGGCACCATCCCCTGCGCCTGGCCGGTCACCCCCGACATGGTCAACCCCGGCCACCCCTCGATCGCGGTCGACACCGTCAACCACGTGGGCGAGGCCGTGGCCATCGTGGTGGCCCGCAGCCGAACCGCCGCCGTCGACGCCGTGGAGTCCATCGACGTCGACTACGAGAACCTCCCGGTCGTGCTGGACATGGAGGCGGCGGTGAAGGACGGCGCCGACCTGGTGCACGCCTCCACCAGCTCCAACACCAGCTACCACTTCGTCTTCGACGCCGGCGAGGCCGGCACCGGTGCCGACACCGAGGCCGCCTTCCGCGACGCCGAGGTCACCGTCTCCCGCCGCTTCGTGCAGCAGCGCCTCATCCCGGCGTTCATGGAGCCGCGCTCGGCGGTGGTGGGCGTGCAGGGGGACAACTTCACCCTGTGGTCGGCCACCCAGATCCCGCACATCCTGCGGGTCATGGGCGCGCTGACCACCGGCATCCCCGAGCACAAGCTGCGCGTGGTGGCCCCCGACGTCGGCGGTGGCTTCGGCGGCAAGCTGCAGGTCTGCCCCGAGGAGATCCTCGCGCTGCTGGTCGCCCGCCGGCTGGGCAAGCCGGTGAAGTGGACCGAGACCCGGTCGGAGTCCCTGATGACCGCCCACCACGGGCGCGACCAGATCCAGTACATCGACGTCGCGGCGAAGAAGGACGGCACCGTCACCGGCCTGCGGGTGCGGCTGCTGGCCGACATGGGCGCCTACCTGCGGCTGATCACCCCCGGCGTCCCGGCGCTGGGCGCGTTCATGTTCCCGGGCATCTACAAGTTCCCGGCCTACCGCTTCGAGTGCGACGGCGTGTTCACCAACAAGGTGCCCACCGACGCCTACCGCGGCGCCGGCCGGCCCGAGGCCACCTTCGCCATCGAGCGGATCATGGACGAGCTGGCCGTCGAGCTCGACATGGACCCGATGGAGCTGCGCCGCAAGAACTGGATCGGGGCGGAGGAGTTCCCCTTCACCACCGTCGCCGGCCTCGAGTACGACTCCGGTGACTACGAGCAGGCCACCCGGGCCGCGCTCGACCTGCTGGGCTACGACGAGCTGCGCGCCGAGCAGCAGCGGCGGCGCGAGTCGAACGACCCGGTGCAGCTGGGCATCGGCATCTCCACCTTCACCGAGATGTGCGGCCTGGCGCCCTCCCGCGTGCTGGGTTCGCTCTCCTTCGGCGCCGGCGGCTGGGAGCAGGCCTCCATCCGGATGCTGCCCACGGGCAAGGTCGAGGTCGTCACCGGCTCCACCCCGCACGGCCAGGGCCACGAGACGGCCTGGAGCCAGATCGTCGCCGACGAGCTGGGCGTGCCGTTCGAGGACGTCGAGGTGCTGCACGGCGACACCGCCATCTCCAGCCGCGGCCTGGACACCTACGGTTCCCGCTCGCTGGTGGTCGGCGGCACCGCGGTGGTCAAGGCCGCCGAGAAGGTCGTCGCCAAGGCCCGGAAGATCGCCGCGCACCTGCTGGAGGCCAGCGAGGACGACCTGGAGTTCACCGGCGGGAAGTTCTCCGTCAAGGGGACGCCGGGCGCCGGGCTGGGCATCCAGGAGATCGCGCTGGCGATCTTCGCCGCGCACGACTACCCGGAGGGCATCGAGCCCTCGATCGACGCCGAGGCCGCCTTCGACCCGGTCAACTTCTCCTTCCCGCACGGCACCCACCTGTGCGCGATGGAGGTCGACACCGAGACCGGGTTCGTCAAGATCCGCAAGTACGCCTCGGTCGACGACATCGGGACGATCGTCAACCCGATCATCGTCGAGGGCCAGATGCACGGCGGTCTCGCCCAGGGCATCGCGCAGGCCCTGTACGAGGAGGCCATCTACGACGCCGACGGCAACCTGACCACCGGCACGTTCGTGGACTACCTGGTGCCCTCGGCCGCGGACCTGCCGCACTTCGACACCGGCAACACGGTGCACGAGGCGACGTCCAACCCGCTCGGCGCCAAGGGCGTCGGCGAGGCGGGGTGCATCGCCAGCACCCCGGCCGTGGTCAACGCCGCCCTGGACGCCGTCCGGCACCTGGGCGTGCGCGACATCCGGATGCCGCTGACCCCCGAGCGGGTCTGGCGGGCCATCCACGAGGGCGGCGACGGCGGCGACCGCGCCGCCGAGGGCAGCAACGCCTACGGCGGTGCCCGCACCACCGAGTCCGGCATCGAGGAGGCAGACAAGTGATCCCCGCGTCGTTCGCCTACGCCCGCCCCACCACCGTCGACGAGGCCCTGCAGGCCATCGCCGACGGCGGCGAGGACGTGAAGATCATGGCCGGTGGGCAGTCGCTCATCCCGGTCATGCGGCTGCGGCTGGCCGCACCCGAGACCGTCGTCGACCTGACGAAGGTGGCCGAGCTGCGCGGCGTCCGGGAGGACGGCGACTCCCTGGTCATCGGTGCGATGACCACGCACTCGGACATCCTCCGCGACCCGCTGATCGCCCAGTACGGGAAGCTCGTCGCCGAGGCGACCGAGACGGTGGCCGACCCCGCCGTCCGGCACCGCGGCACCTTCGGCGGCGCCCTGGCGCACGCCGACCCGGCCGGCGACCTGCCGGCCGTGGCCCTGGCGCTGGACGCCGAGTTCGTCATCGCCGGCCCCGGCGGTGCGCGGCGCTCGGTGCCGGCCTCGTCGTTCTTCGTCGACTACCTGACGACGGCGCTGGGGGAGGGCGAGCTGCTCGTCGAGGTGCGGGTGCCCAAGCTCGGCAGCGAGTGGGGGGTGCGGTACGAGAAGTTCAACCGCGTCGCCCAGGCCTGGTCGATCGTGGCGGTGGCCGCGGCCGTCCGGCGCGAGGGCTCGACCATCGCCGAGGCGCGCATCGGGCTGACCAACATGGGCTCCACCCCGCTGCGGGCGACCGCGACGGAGCGGGCCCTGGTCGGCGCCGACGTCAGCCTGGAGACGGTGACCGCGGCGGCCGCCCAGGCCGCCGAGGGCACCGAGCCCAGCAGCGACCTCAACGCCCAGGCCGACTACCGGCAGCACCTCGCCCGGGTGCTCACCGGACGAGCGGTGCGGGCAGCCGCCGGGCTGTAGCGTCCGACCCAGGCAGTTCCCCGGCCGACCCGCCCCACCCCGGGGCGGGTCGGCCGCCCCACCTACGGAGGTCCACCGGTGCAGTTGGAGAACTCGTTCCTCGTCCCCGTCCCCGTCGACGACGCCTGGAAGGTGCTGCTCGACATCGAGCGGATCGCACCCTGCATGCCCGGCGCCGCGCTCGACAGCGTGGAGGGCGACGACTTCACCGGACGGGTCAAGGTCAAGCTCGGCCCGATCAACCTCACCTACGCCGGCAAGGCCTCCTTCATCGAGAAGGACGAGGACGCCCACAAGGCCGTCATCGACGCCCGCGGCAAGGACCAGCGCGGCAACGGCACCGCCGCCGCCGTGGTCACCGCCCAGCTGAAGAGCGAGGGCGACTCGACCCGCGTCGACGTCCTCACCGACCTCAACATCACCGGCCGTCCGGCCCAGTTCGGTCGGGGCGTGATGACCGACGTCGGCAACAAGCTGCTCGGCCAGTTCGCCGACAAGCTCGCCGCCCAGCTCGGCGAGACCGAGGCCCCCGCGCAGGAGCCGACCGTCGAGTCCACCGTCAAGGAGAAGGCCGCCGACGCCGCGGCCACCGCCGCCGGTGCGGTGGGCGAGGTCGCCGAGTCCGTGGCGGCCGTGGACGGCGACACCCCCATCGCGGAGGCCGCGCGCAAGGCCGCGTCCTCCACCGTGCAGGCGGCCGACGCCGCAGCCGACAAGGCCGAGGAGGCCAAGAAGGAGGCCGCGAAGCCGGTCGCCGCGACCCCCGCCGCCTCGACCGCCCGCAAGCCGCAGGCCGAGCCCGAGCCGATCGACCTGCTCGACGTGGCCGGCGGCGCGGCGTTCACCCGCTTCGCCAAGCCCGCCGCGATCGGCGTCGGGGCCCTGCTGCTGGTCGCCCTCGTCGTCCGCCGCCGCCGGCGGTGACCCGACCCCGCAGCGTTGATCAGGGAGGTTGATCGAAATCCCGCCTCCTGCACCAGATCTGGCGCAGGAGGACGGAGTTCGATCAACCTCCCTGATCGTTGCTGGGGCTAGGGGAGGGCGGAGAGCCAGGCCTGGACGGCGGCGCGGACGGCGGGCGGGTCGGCCTTCAGCGCGTGGTCACCGCGCACCGCCACCACGGTGGCCGGGTGGTCGCCCAGGGCCACCTGCACCTCGGTCGGCCCGCCGAAGGCGTCGCTGTCGCCCTGCACCACCAGCACCGGGACGGCGACCCCGGTCAACTCGGCCGCGCGGCTCTTCTCCGGCGTGCCGGGCGGGTGCAGCGGGAAGGCCAGGCACAGCACGCCCGCCGCACCCAGGGACGCCGCCGTCCGGCAGGCCACCCGCGCGCCGGCGCTGCGTCCGCCCAGCACCACGGGGCCGGTGAGCAGGTCGCCGACCTCGCCGTGGATCGCCGTCCAGCCCTCGTCGAGCTTCGGCGGCGCGGCTGCCACCCGCTTGCCGGCCACCCGCCACGGCTGCTCGACGCGCAGCACCCGCCAGCCCAGCCCGGTCGCGGCGTCGGTGGCGGCCAGCAGGTCGGGCGCCTCGATGCCGCCGCCGGCGCCGTGCCCGAGCAGCAGGGTGCCGACGACGTCCCGGATCGGGTCGTCGACGGTGACGCGCGCGGGGCCGAGCGGGGTGTCGACGTCCCGGGTCGTCACGCCGGGCGGCGTTGCAGCGGGGGCAGGGCGAACCCGTCGGCGACGTGCGCGGCGAGCTCGAGGTAGGCCTTGCGTGCCGGGGCGCCGACCCGGTCGAGGTTGATGAGGCCGCCGGTGACCAGGTGGGCGTCGTAGGGGATCTCGACCACGGCGCGGCAGCGGGCGGCGAAGTGGTCGCGCACCATGCCCATGTCCACGTCGCCGGTGTTGGGCCGGACGCTGGAGATGACCGCGACCGAGCGGGCGACCAGCTCCTCGTGGCCGTGCGCGATCAACCAGTCCAGGGTCTTGCTGGCCCGGCTGGCACCGTCGACCGAGGGCGCGCCGACGACGACCAGGGAGTCGGCGATGGCCAGCGTCCCGGACATCGCCGAGTGCAGCAGGCCGGTGCCCGAGTCGGTGAGGATGATGTTGAAGTACCGCGCGAGGATGTCGGCGACGGTCGTGTACTCCTCCTCGCTGAAGGCCTCGGACAGTGCCGGGTCCTGGTCGCTGGCCAGCACTTGCAGCCGCCCGGCCAGCGAGGTGTAGGCCGAGACGTCGGTGAAGGAGCGGATCCGGTCCTTCGCGCTCAGCAGGTCCCGCACGGTCACGTCGGTGACGTTGGTGAGCCGCTCGGCCAGCGTCCCGGCGTCGGGGTTGGCGTCGACGGCGACCACCCGGTCGCCGCGGTGGTGGGCCAGGGTCAGCCCGAGGCAGCAGGTGGTGGTGGTCTTGCCGATGCCGCCCTTGAGCGAGACGACGGCGATGCGGTTCGAGCCGCGCACCGGCGTGGTCACCCGCGCCACCATCGCCCGGTGCTCGATCTCGGCCTGCGACAGGCCCGGGTTGTAGCTGCCGCCGGTTGCCTTGTGCACGAACCGGCGCCACCCCCGCGTCGGGGTCTCCGGCGCCTGGCGCAGCAGCGACTGCGAGGTCAGCGAGGGCGGAGCAGCTGCCGGGGCGCCGCCCGGCGGGGTCCACGAGGTGCTGCCCTGGCTGCCCCACCCGCCCGAGGGCTGCTGCCCCCACTCCTGCTGCGCAGCCGGCTGCTGGGCGGGCCCGGACTGCGGCGGGGCGGGCGCCGGCTGGGCGGGCACCTGCTGCTCCCAGGACCGGTTGTCCCAGCTCTGCTGCTCCCACGAGGGCGGCTGCCCGACCGGCTGGTCGGCCGGCCGCCAGCTGGGCTCGGCGGCCTGCTCCGGGGCGGGGGAGGCGGCCGGCGGGGTCTCGACCGGTGGTTGCCGGTTCTGGGCACCCTGCTGCGCGTGCGCCTCCTGCTGCCACGACGGCGGCTGCTGCCAGGCGGCGATGTGCTCGGCCGACTGCTGGTCCCAGGGCCGCTGGTCCTCGGGCACGCTCGGCTGCTGTGCGGTCTGCTCCCAGGACGAGGGGGTGCCGTCCAGCCGGATCTCGCGGGTGCCACCCTCGGGCTCGGCGGCCGGGCCCGACCAGCTGTCCAGCGCGGCCTGCCACCGGTCACCGTCGGTGCGGCGGCGCGCCTCCTCCGACGGCACCCCGGGGTCGGCGGGCGCGCCGTCGGGCGTCGCGTCGGCGGGGTCGGTCGGGCGGTCTGGCACGGATGGCCCCCATCGGGAGTCTCGGGACGGAACCTGCAGGCCAGGTCACGCTAGTGCAGGGTTGCGGGCCCGGCTCGTCCGATCACCCGCGCGGGGGCAGCGCCAGCAGGCCCTGCACGACCTCCACGAGGTCGGCGCCGCTGACGTGCGCGTCGTCGAGCACCGGCGCGTGCCGGTGCTCGGCGCGGGCGGCCCAGCCCCCGGTCAGCCCGGCCCGCTGCGCGCCGTGGACGTCCCACCCGTGCACCGCGACGAGCGCGAGGTCGGCCGGGACGACGTCGCAGACGCCTGCCGCCCAGAGGTAGACCTCGCGCGCGGGCTTCCACGCCCGGATCGACTGCGCGGACAGCGACCGCTCGACCAGGTGGTCCACCCCGCCGCGGGCGAGCCCGGCCTCGGCGATGCCGGGACCACCGTGCGTGAGGGTGACCGCCCGGACGCCGGCGCCGGCCAGCAGCTCCAGGGCGGGCCGGACGTCGGGGTGTGGGTGCAGCTGGCCGAACACGTCGGCCACCGCTGAGCGCTGGTCGCCGTCCAGGTCGGTCAGCTGGGCCAGCGCGGCGTCGAAGGCGTCGCGGAACGAGCACCACGCGCCGGTCAGCGTGAGGGCGAACCCGGTGCCGAGGGTGCGGCCGAAGACGGTGCCGAACAGCTGCTCGGGGACCCCGTAGGAGGCCAGCGCAGCGGCCACCGGCCCGACGTCGAGGAGTGTCTCGTTGACGTCGAAGGCGACGACGGCGGGCCGGGTGCGGGTCACCGGTCGTCCCTCTCCCGCTGCTCGGCCTCCAGGATGCGGTCGGCCGCGCTGCGGTCGGGTTCGACGTCGCCCTGGCTCAGCTTCTCCTTCACCGCCCGCATGACCAACCACGCGACGACGGCGACGACGGCGACGTAGATGACGTAGTCGACGTACTGCAGGTACTCGTCGACCACGTCGCCGAGGGCCACCCCGAGCCCGATGAGCAGCGAGTTCCAGATCAGCGACCCGGCCGTGGTGTAGGCCAGGAACTGCGCCCACGGCATCCTCACCACCCCGGCCGGGACGGAGACGAAGCTGCGCACGATGGGCACCATCCGGCCGAAGAACACCGCCGGGCGACCGTGCCGCTCGAACCACTCGAAGGTGCGGTCGACGTCCTCGGTCTTGACCAGCGGCAGCCGGTCGAGGAAGGCGTGCGACCGGCGCGGCCCCAGCGACCGGCCCACCTGGTAGAGCACCGCTGCGCCCAGCACCGAACCCAGCGTCGCGAACAGGATCACCGGGACCAGGGCCATGCGGCCGTCGTTGATGAGCACGCCCGCGGCGCTGAGCACCACCTCGCTCGGGATGGGCGGGACGACCGTCTCGATGAAGATGGTCATCCCGACGCCCACCGGGCCCAGGGTCTCGATCAGGTCGAGCAGGAACCCGGTGATGCCACCCTGGTCGGACGAGGTCGCGGCGAGGACGGACATGCGCCCACGGTATCGGCGGCTAGCGTCCGGGGGCATGGCGCACCGATTCACCGCCCGGGCCGTCGTCGTCGGCGACCGGGCCGGCACCGTCGTCCCCGATGCCGTCCTCGACGTCGCCGACGGGCTGATCAGCTGGGTGGGCCCCGCTGCCGAGGCGCCGGCGTCGGACGCCGAGGTGACCCGGCTGCCCGGCGTCCTCGTGCCCGGCATGGTGAACACGCACTCGCACGCGCCGATGGTGCTGTTCCGCGGTCAGGGCGAGGGCCTGCCGCTGGACCGCTGGCTGCGCGAGGTGATGTGGCCCCGCGAGGCCAGGCTGACCCCGGAGGACGTCGAGGTCGCCATGACCGCGGCGTCGGCGGAGATGCTGCGGCACGGGGTCACCACCAGCGTGGAGATGTACTTCCAGCCCGAGCGGCTGGCCGCGGCCGTGCGCACCACCGGCGCCCGCGCGGTGGTGGCCAACCCGCTGATCGGGCTGCCCGGCTTCGGCACCTTCGACGAGCAGCTGGCCACCGCGGTGCGCCTGTCGGCGTCCTCGGACGAGCAGGTGGAGTTCGGCATCGGCCCGCACTCGGCCTACACCGTGCCGTTACCGGTGCTGCGGGACGCCGGGGCCGCCGCCCGCGAGCACGGCCTGCTGCTCACCGTGCACGTGGCCGAGACCGCCACCGAGGGTGACGACCTGCTGACCGAGCACGGGGTCTCGGTGCCGCAGCTGCTCGCCGCCCACGACGTCCTCGGCGGCCGGGTGCTCGGCGCGCACTGCGTGCACATGGACGACGCCGACCTCGAGATCTGGCGGGAGCACGACGTCGCCGTCGCGCACTGCCCGGGCTCCAACACCAAGCTGGCCAGCGGGACGGCGCGCCTGCGCGACATGCTCGACCGCGGCATCCGGGTGGGGATCGGCACCGACGGGCCGGCGTCCAACGACAACCTGGACCTTTTCGAGGACCTGCGGCTGGCCGCCCAGCTGGCGCGCCTGCGGGAGCGCGACGCCCTGGCGCTGACCGCCCCCGAGGCGTTCTGGCTGGCCACCGGCGCGGCCGCCGCGGCGATCGACCGCCCCGACCTGGGGGTGCTGGAGGCGGGACGGCGGGCCGACCTGGTGCACGTGGACACCGACGACATCGCCTTCACCCCGGTCGGCGACCTCACCGACCTGGTCACCCACCTGGTGTGGTCGGTGGGCTCGCGGCACGTCCGCGACACCTGGGTCGCCGGCCGCCAGGTCGTCCGCGACGGCGTGTCCACCACCGTCGACGAGGCGGAGCTGCGCGCCCAGGTGCAGGAGCGCGGCCTCCGCCTGGCCGCCGAGGCACGCTGACCCCCTCCCGGCTGGACGTAGGGTTCCGCGGCGTGGCGGAACCAGCACTCCCCGTGGTGAGCATGTGGACCGACGGCGCGTGCAAGGGCAACCCGGGAGTCGGTGGCTGGGGCGTGCTGCTGAGGTCCGGCGTGCACGAGCGGGAGCTGTTCGGCGGCGAGCAGGAGACGACGAACAACCGCATGGAGCTCACCGCGGTCATCCAGGGCCTCGGTGCGCTGACCCGGCGCTCGTCGGTGGACCTGCGCATCGACTCCACGTACGTCATGAAGGGCGTCCAGAGCTGGACGGCCGGGTGGAAGCGCAACGGCTGGCGCACCGCGGCGAAGGCGCCGGTGAAGAACGAGGACCTGTGGCGTGCCCTCGACGCCGCGGTGGCCGGGCACGAGGTGCGGTGGACCTGGGTCAAGGGGCACGCAGGCGACCCCGGCAACGAGCGGGCCGACGCGCTGGCCAACCTCGGGGTCGACCAGGTGCGGGCTGCCGGTCCTGTCCAGGGCAGGTCACGCGGTGAGTGACACCGTCTGGCCGCGGACGACCGGGCGCAGCGTGCCGGGCAGCCGGCGCCGGGTGACCTCCTGGACGACGGTGCCCAGCGGGTCCTTGAACAGGCCGTAGTCGTCGTAGTGCACCGGCACGGTGACCCCGGGCCGCAGCAGCTCGACCAGGTCAGCGCCCTGCCGGCCGTCCATGGTGACCAGGAACGGGCCGAGCTTCGTGCCGCCGAGGTGCGGCACCAGCGCGTCCAGCGGGCCGCACCGCTCCAGCACCTGGGCCAGCGCGGGGCGGAACAGGGTGTCGCCGGTGACGTAGCCGCGCCAGCGCACCTCGCCGTCCCGCACCAGCTCCAGCACGCTGCCCATCACCTGCGGCAGCAGCCGGCCCAGCGGGCCCGGGCCGTGCACGCCGGGCACCGAGGTGACTCGGACGACGACGCCGTCCCGCTCGACGGTGGTGGTCTGCCACGGCCGGAGGTCCTCGGTGGCGGTGAACCCGCGGTCGGCCAGGCAGCGGGAGGCCTCCGGCCTGGTCAGCACCCGCGACGGCTTCGGCAGGCCACGGGTGGCCCGGCGGTCCCAGTGGTCGCCGTGCATGTGCGAGAGCAGGACGGCGTCCAGACCGGGCAGGTCGTCGGGCTGCAGGGCCGGGTCGGTGAGCCGCCGGCTGGACAGGCCGTAGCCGAGGTGGGCGCGCTCGCCGCGGTGCAGGAAGTTGGGGTCGGTGAGGAGGGTGACCGGGCCGAGCCGGAGCAGGGTGGTCGCCGTCCCGTCGAAGGTCAGGGTGACGTCGTCGGGGGGCACCCCCGACCCCCTACCCCGCCGCGCGCCGGTCCATGAGTGCCGGGAGCTGCGCGACCAGACCGGCGCAGGCCGCCTCGACCTGCCGGTAGACGGTCGTGAAGCCCTCCGGCCCACCGCCGTAGGGGTCCGGGACGGACCGGTCCGCCTCGCCGTCGGGGTCGAAGTCGCGCAGCAGCACCACCTGCGGGTGCGGTCGCTCGCCGAGCATGTCCAGCAGGTCGTCGCGGTTCGAGCGGTCCATCGCCACCAGCAGGTCGAACTCCCCGACCCGCCGCGCGGTCATCTGCTGCGCGACGTGCCTGCTGGGGTCCAGGCCGTGCTCGGCCAGGACGGCGGCCGACCCGGGGTCCATCGGCCCGCCCACGTGCCAGGGGCCGGTGCCGGCCGAGGTGACGACGACGTCCAGGCCTTCGGCCTCGACCATCTCCCGCAGCACCACCTCGGCGATCGGGGAGCGGCAGATGTTGCCCAGGCAGACCATCGAGATGCGGTACGGATCGGTAGCTCTGCTCACGAACTCCAGTGTCCCTGTCGGACCCGGCTGGTAGACAGTGGTGCGTGGCACAACCCCGCTCCGTGGACGAGTCGTTCCTCGCGCTCCCGCTGTCCGCGCTCACCGATGCCGCGCTCACCCGCGCCGTCGACCTGGGCTGCGAGCACGCCGACATCCGGGTCGAGCGCATCCGCACCCAGACCATCCGGCTGCGCGACGCCCGCGTCGAGGCCGCCGCCGACGGCGAGGACCTGGGCCTGGCCGTCCGGGTCGTGCACGAGGGCACGTGGGGGTTCGCCGCCGGCGTCGTCCTGACCGCCGCCGAGGCGGTGCGGCTCGCCGAGGAGGCCGTCGCCGTCGCCCAGGTCTCCGCGGCGCTGAACACCGACCGGGTCGAGCTCGCCCCCGAGCCGGCCTACCCCGACGCCGAGTGGGTGTCGGCCTACGACATCGACCCGTTCGAGGTGCCCGAGGCCGAGAAGACCGGCCTGATGGTCGAGCTGTCGGAGCAGCTGCTGGCCGCCGACGGCGTGGAGCACGTGCAGTCCGACGTCATGCACGTCAAGGAGTGCAAGTACTACGCCGACACCAGCGGCACCCGCACCCGTCAGCAGCGCGTGCGCATCCACCCCACCTTCACCGCGCTCACCGTCGACCGGGTCACCGGCGGCTTCGAGTCGATGCGCACGCTGGCGCCGCCGGCCGGCCGCGGCTGGGAGTACCTGACCGGCACCGGGTGGGACTGGCGCGGCGAGCTGGCCGAGATCCCCGAGCACCTGCGGGAGCGGGTCAAGGCCCCCTCGGTCGAGCCGGGCCGCTACGACCTCGTCGTCGACCCCTCCAACCTGTTCCTCACCATCCACGAGTCGATCGGCCACGCCACCGAGCTCGACCGCGCGCTGGGCTACGAGGCGGCCTACGCCGGGACGTCGTTCGCGACCGTCGACAAGCTCGGCAGCCTGCAGTACGGCTCGTCGCTGATGAACGTCACCGGCGACCGCACCGCCGAGCACGGGCTGTCCACCATCGGCTGGGACGACGAGGGCGTGGCCGGCCAGCAGTGGGACATCGTCAAGGACGGCGTCCTGGTCGGCTACCAGGTCGACCGCAACATGGCCCGGCTGCGCGGCATGGGCCGCTCCAACGGCTGCGCCTTCGCCGACTCCGCCGGGCACGTGCCGGTGCAGCGGATGGCCAACGTCTCGCTGCAGCCGGCCCCCGACGGGCCCAGCACCGAGGAGATCATCTCCGGCGTCGACCGCGGGATCTACGTCGTCGGCGACAAGAGCTGGTCGATCGACATGCAGCGCTACAACTTCCAGTTCACCGGCCAGCGGTTCTACAAGATCGAGGGCGGGGAGCTCGCCGGCCAGGTCAAGGACGTCGCCTACCAGGCCACCACCACCGACTTCTGGGGTTCGATGTCCCGGGTCGGCGGGCCGCAGACCTACGTCCTGGGTGGCGCCTTCAACTGCGGCAAGGCCCAGCCCGGCCAGGTCGCCCCGGTCAGCCACGGCTGCCCCAGCGCCCTCTTCGAGGGCACGACCATCCTCAACACGGTGCAGGAGGGCGGCCAGTGACTGCCATGACGGGCCAGCAGATCGTGGAGGCGGCGCTCGCCGCCTCCACCGCCGACGGGGCCGTGGCCTACGTCGTCGACAGCTCCGAGGCCAACTTGCGGTGGGCGAGCAACAGCCTGACCACCAACGGCGCGATGCGTTCCCGCCAGGTCGTCGTCATCAGCTTCGTCGACGGCGGCGCAGGCATGGCCGCGGGCACCGTGGCCCGCACCGGGACGCCGGACGTCGCCGAGCTGGTCGCCGCCAGCGAGCAGGCCGCCCGCGACGCCGGTCCGGCCGAGGACGCGGTGCCGCTCATCGGCCCCGGCGACCCGATGGCGCCGGTGTCCGCCGGCGACTGGGACGCCGACCCCGCCACCACCTCCATCGAGGTCTTCGGTGATGTCGCCCCGGCGCTGGGGCAGGCGTTCGGGGAGGCCGGCGGTCGCGACGAGCTGCTGTTCGGGTTCGCCGAGCACCAGATGTCGACCACGTGGCTGGGCACCTCCACCGGCCTGCGGCTGCGGCACGACCAGCCCACCGGCCGGGTCGAGCTCAACGGCAAGACCCGCGACTTCGGCCGCTCGGTCTGGGCCGGCGTCGGCACCCGCGACTTCACCGACGTCTCGATCGAGGCGCTGGCCGCCGACGTGCAGCGCAAGATGGCCTGGTCGCAGCGCCGGGTCGACCTGCCCGCCGGCCGGTACGAGACGCTGCTCCCGCCGTCCGCGGTCAGCGACCTGATGATCTACGCCTACTGGACGATGGAGGCCCGCGACGCCGACGAGGGCCGCAACGTCTACGCCCGGCCCGGCGGCGGCAACCGCATCGGCGACCGCATCTGCGGCCTGCCGCTCACCCTGCGCAGCGACCCGGCCGAGCCCGGCCTGGAGAGCGCCCCGTTCCAGGTCGTCGGCGGTTCCTCGGGTGCGGCGTCGGTGTTCGACAACGGCATGGCCACCCCGGCCACCGACTGGATCGCAGGCGGCGTGCTGACCAACCTGGTCCGGCCCAGGGCCTGGGCGCTGCAGCAGACCGCGCCCGCCGTCGGCGCCGTGGACAACATCGTGCTCGGCGACCCCGGCGCCACCGCGACCACCGACGAGATGATCGCCTCGACGCAGCGCGGGCTGCTGCTGACCACGCTCTGGTACATCCGCGAGGTCGACCCGCAGACCCTCCTGCTGACCGGGCTCACCCGCGACGGCGTCTTCCTCGTCGAGGACGGCGAGGTCACCGGCGCGGTGAACAACTTCCGGTTCAACGAGTCGCCGGTGTCGCTGCTGGGCCGGGCCACCCAGGCGTCGGTCACCGAGCGCACCCTGCCGCGGGAGTGGAACGACTGGTTCACCCGCGCGGCGATGCCGATGCTGCGGGTGCCGGACTTCAACATGAGCTCGGTGTCCCCGGCGAGCTGATCCGGTCGGGCCCGGCGCGCGGGTGGGTACCCTCGTCGCCGGGCCGTGACTGGCGCACAGGTGGGACACCACCGGGGAGCGGTCCCGACGCCATCGCCGCGCGCCTGGGCACCAGCGATCCCGGAGGAGCCCCATGACCACCACCACGTCCCGCGAGAGCGTCGCCTTCCAGACCGCGCTCGAGGTCATCGCCGAGGTCGAGCCCACGGTGGCCGCGGCCATCGGGCAGGAGCTGGCCGACCAGCGCAGCAGCCTGAAGCTGATCGCCAGCGAGAACTACGCCTCGCCGGCGGTGCTGCTGGCCATGGGCAACTGGATGAGCGACAAGTACGCCGAGGGCACCCCCGGCCGCCGCTTCTACGCCGCCTGCCAGAACATCGACGCCGTCGAGCGGCTGGCCGCCGACCACGCGACGGCCCTCTTCGGTGCCGACCACGCCTACCCGCAGCCGCACTCGGGCATCGACGCCAACCTGGTCGCCTTCTGGGCGATCCTGGCCCACCGGGTCGAGGCGCCCGCGCTGGCCGAGGCCGGGGTCAAGAACGTCGACGCCATGGGGGCCGAGGACTGGGCGAGGCTGCGCCGCTCGCTGGGCGACCAGCGGATGCTGGGCATGAGCCTGGACGCCGGCGGCCACCTCACGCACGGCTTCCGGCCCAACATCAGCGGCAAGATGTTCGAGCAGGCCAGCTACGGCACCGACCCGGCGACCGGCCTGATCGACTACGCCGCACTGCGTGCCCAGGCCCAGGAGTTCCGCCCGCTGATCCTGGTCGCCGGGTACTCCGCCTACCCGCGGCTGGTCGACTTCGCCGCGATGCGCGAGATCGCCGACGAGGTCGGGGCCACCCTGATGGTCGACATGGCCCACTTCGCCGGCCTGGTCGCCGGCAAGGTGCTGACCGGTGACTTCGACCCGGTCGCGCACGCCGACGTCGTCACCACCACCACGCACAAGTCGCTGCGCGGCCCGCGCGGCGGCATGGTGCTGTGCACCGAGGAGTACGCGCCGTCGGTCGACCGCGGGTGCCCGCTGGTGCTCGGCGGTCCGTTGGGGAACGTGATGGCCGCCAAGGCGGTCGCGTTCGCCGAAGCCCGCCGGCCCGAGTTCGCCGACTACGCGCAGCGGATCGTGGACAACTCCCGCGCGCTGGCCGAGGCGCTGCTGCGCCGGGGGGTCACCCTGGTCACCGGGGGCACCGACAACCACCTGGTGCTGGCCGACGTCTCCGGTGCCGGGCTCACCGGCCGGCAGGCCGAGGCGGCGCTGCTGGAGAGCGGCCTGGTCACCAACCGCAACGCCGTGCCGGGGGACCCGAACGGTCCCTGGTACACCTCCGGTGTCCGGCTGGGCACCCCGGCGCTGACCACCCGCGGGCTGGGCACCGCCGAGCTCGCCGAGGTGGGCGACCTGATGGCCGACGTCCTGGAGGCCACCACGGCCGAGGGCGACTCGAAGGTCAAGTTCCGCATCGCCGACGGCGTGGCCGAGCGCACCCGCGCCCGGGCCGCGGAGATTGTCGGCGCCCACCCGCTCTACCCCGGCGTCGAGCTGGTCTGAGCAGGGGAGCAGGCGCGCACCGTTCCCCGCTGCGCCCGGGTGCGGGTCCCGGCCGGGGGTGACCCGGGTGGGCGCGCAGCACGGACGCGCGTGCGCTCCGGCCCGGGCCGGGGGTGGCGGTAGGGCGCACCCGCTGCGCCGGGCAGGCCGACGGCCCGCCCCCCGGGTTCAGGGGAGGGCGGGCCGCCGAGGTGGTGACCGGTCCGCCGGCCCGGGACTCGGGACGGCGGACCGGGGTCGATCAGGCCGCCGTGCGGCGACGCCCGGCCAGGGCCAGGCCCAGGCCACCTGCCAGGGCCAGCAGGCCCAGACCCAGCGCGTCGGAGACGTCGGCACCGGTGTAGGCCAGCGAGGCCGGGGCCGAGTACGACGCGGTCACCGCGGTGCCGTGGCCGGCGCCCGCGACGACCGAGGCGACCGGAGCGACGTGCTGCGCGGGGGCAGCAGCCGGGTGCTCCGAGGCCGCCGGGGTCTCCGGGTGCGCCGGGGTCTCCGGGGTCCCGGGCTGCGCCGGGTGGGTGGGCTCGGCCGGGGTGGCCGGCTCCTCGGCCGCGCAGCCCGTGCCGGAGGTCGCACCGTTGACCGAACCGCCGACGGCCGAGGTGCAGCCGCCGACCGTGGTGTCGCCGACGTGGTTGGAGGCGTTGCCGCCCTCGTTCACGACGGTGGCGTCACCGCTGGTGGTGACCGGGTTGCAGTTGTTGTCGCTCTTGAAGTTGTAGCAGTGCACGATCACCGTGTTGCCCGAGTTGGCCCAGCCCTTGTTGCCGCCGGACCAGGCCCACTGACCCGGGGCGACGAGCACCCAGTGGCCTGCGGCCGAGGCGTCGCCGCCGGCGGCGTAGCCGTCCACCGAGGTGGACGAGCCGCCGCTGTAGCCGGAGCCGACGGACAGGCTGTCGGCGGAACCGGTGGCGTCGCCGGAGGTGGCGTTGCCGCCGGTGGCGGAGGTGGTGCCGTGGACGGTGGTGTCGCCGACGTGGTTGCTGGCGTTGCCGCCGGTGTTGCTCACCGAGGCGTTGCCGCTCGTGGTGACGGGGTTGCAGTTGTTGTTGCTCTTGTAGTTGAAGCAGTGGACGACGACGGTGTTGCCGGAGTTGGCCCAGCCCTTGTTGCCGCCGGACAGCGCGTACTGGCCGGGCACGACGGCCACCAGGTGACCCTCGGACGACGCCCAGCCGCCGTCGGCCTCGGTGGAGACCTCGGTGTCCGAGCCGGAGCCGTAGCCGTAGCCGACGGTCGCGCTGTCTGCGGAACCGGTGGCGTCGCCGGAGGTGGCGGCGCCGCCGGTGGCGGAGGTGCTGCCGTGGACGGTGGTGTCACCCACGGTGTTGCTGGCGTTGCCGCCGACGTTGGTGACCGAGGCGTTGCCGCTGGTGGTCACCGGGTTGCAGTTGTTGTCGGACTTGAAGTTGATGCAGTAGACGGTCACGGTGTTGCCGCTGTTGGCGTAGCCCTGGTTCCCACCGGCGCCCGCGTACTGCTGGGGCGCGACGAGGACGCCGTGCCCGTAGGCGTCGGCGTCGCCGCCGTAGGCCCCGGAGAAGACGTCGGTGGAGGACCCACCGCCGGCCAGCCAGGCCGCGAGCATCTCGTAGAACTCGGCCAGGTCGACGCTGTCCGCCGAGCCCGAGGCGTCGCCGGTGGTGGCGTCGCCCCCGGTTGCCGTGGTGGTGCCGCTGACCGTGGTGCCGCCGACGACGTTGCTGGCGTTGCCCCCGGTGTTGGTCACCGAGGCGTCGCCGCTCGTGGTGATCGCGTTGCCGCAGGTGGTGACGTTCTTGAAGTTGATGCAGTAGACGGTGACGGTGTTGCCGCTGTTGGCCGCGCCGACGTTGCCGGCCGCCACGGCCTCCTGCTCGGGCGCGACCACGACGACGTGGCCACCCGCGTCGGCCGAACCACCGGCGGCGACGGTGCCCGCCGTGGTGGAGGACCCGCCCGAACCCTCGGACCTGGACGTCGTGGCAGCGGAGGCGGTGCCCTCGCTGGTCTCACCACCGCCACCGACGCCACCGCCACCGCCACCGACGGAGGCGGAGTCCGCGGACCCGGTGGCCGAGCCGCTGGAGGCCCCGCCGGCGACGGCGGTGGTGTCCCCGTCGACCGTGGTGTCGCCGACGCTGTTGCTGGCGTCGCCGCCGGTGTTGGTCACCGTGGCGCTGCCGCTGCTCGTGGTGGGGTTGCCGGAGTCGCTGCTGTGCGCGCCGCCGGACTCGACGACGACGGTGTTGCCGCTGTTGGCGACGCCGGCGTTGCCCCCGCTCTCGGCGGACTGGGTCGGCGCGACGACGACGTCGTGGCCGACCGAGTCGGCGTCACCGCCGACGGCTTCGGAGGAGGAGGAGCTCGTCGCGGATCCGTTCACCGCGTCGGCGGTGGCTTCGACGTCTGCCGAGGCGACCGCCTGGCCGAGGAGCCAGATGCCCCCGGCCATGGTGGCAACGGCGAGGCCGTTGCGCACGGTTCGGTTCATGGTGGGTCCTTCGTGTGCTGGTGTGCGTCGTTGCGCACGAGCGGGTGGTGCGGGATGGGTGGTGCAGGGGTGGAGCGGTCGCGAGCCCCCGTGGGAACCGCCGACCCGTGGTGCCGGGCGTGCCGAGCCGAGCTCGGCGTGGGCGGGGCTGCTGCGCGGGTGCCGGGCTGGCCTGGCCCGGGGTGTCGCCCGTCGTGATGTGCCCCCCGTGGGCACACCGGGGACGGGGCGGGACCGCGCGGGGAGGCGGTCAGTCCGGGCGGGAGCCCGGGTCGTCGTCGCTGTCGACGACGGAGGCCACGGCGGCGAGGGTGCTCGCGGTGGCGGTCCCGGCCGAGGCGGCGGGGACGGCGGGGCCGAGGTCGGCGGAGGCGTTGCCGCCGCCGGCGAGGGAGTGGGCGGTCGAGGTGCCCGAGGAGGAGGCGCAGGGCGCCGGGACCGCGACGGGGCCCTCGGGCGAGACGGGTGCCTGGACAGGGGCGGGGCTGCCGGGGGCCGCGGGGGCGACCGGGGGGACGGGCACCGACCACGGCGAGGCTGTCCGGGCCGGCGCGATCACCGCGTGCTCGGTCAGCGCCGTCGCGTGGTGGGCCGGGGCGTGGTGGGCCGGGCCGGGGGACGGCGAGCAGGGCGGTGCGGCGGT